>DATJXV010000204.1:0-14036 GCA_035499955.1 Casimicrobiaceae bacterium | reverse complement strand
TCTGCGCGTGCGCGTGGCCCTGCGAGCCGTAGCCGACGATCGTCACCTTCTTGCCCTTGATGAGCGAGAGGTCGGCGTCCTTTTCGTAATACACCTTCATCATGGTCTTGATGTCCTTGTTGTTCAAACCCGCAAAATCCGCTCGCCTCGCCCGATACCCGACGCGCCCGTGCGCACCGTCTCGAGGATCACGCCCGGCTCGATCGACTGCAGGAACGCGTCGAGCTTCTCTCCGGTGCCGGTCAGTTCGATCGTATAGCTCTTGTCGGTGACGTCGAGCACGCGGCCGCGGAAGATGTCGGCGAGGCGCTTCATTTCCTCGCGGTCCTTGCCCGACGCCCGCACCTTCACCAGCATCAGCTCCCGCTCGATGTGGTTGCCATCCGTGAGGTCGACCACCTTGACGACCTCGACGAGCTTGTTCAACTGCTTGGTGATCTGCTCGACGACGTCGTCGGAACCCGTGGTCACGATCGTCATGCGCGACATGGTCGCGTCCTCCGTCGGGGCCACCGTCAGGGACTCGATGTTGTAGCCGCGCGCGGAGAACAGCCCCGAGATGCGCGAGAGCGCCCCCGCCTCGTTTTCCACGAGAATCGACAGGATATGGCGCATATCAGTGTGCCCCCGCGCCCGCATTGATTCTTCGCTCGCTGCCCCCCGAGGGGGCGCAATGAGCGCCTTGGGACGGCCCGGCGGCGCTCACAGCTCCTCCGCCAGGATCATCTCGGTCAGCCCCTTCCCGCCGGGCACCATGGGGAACACGTTCTCCTTCTGGTCGGTGATGAAGTCGAGGAATACCAGGCGCTCCTTCTGCTTGAACGCCTCGCGCAGCGCGCCTTCCACGTCCCCCGGCTTCTCGACCTTGAGCCCGGTGTGGCCGTACGCTTCGGCGAGCTTCACGAAATCCGGCAGCGCGTCCATGTACGACTCGGCGTAACGGTTGCCGTAGAAGAACTCCTGCCACTGCCGCACCATGCCCATGTAGCGGTTGTTGAGGTTCACGATCTTGATGGGCAGGTGGTACTGCTTGCAGGTCGAAAGCTCCTGGATGCACATCTGGATCGACGCCTCGCCCGTCACGCAGGCGACCGTCGCATGCGGGTTGACGAGCTGCACGCCCATCGCCGCCGGCAGGCCGAAGCCCATCGTGCCCAGGCCGCCCGAGTTGATCCAGCGCCGCGGCTTGTCGAACTTGTAGTACTGCGCGGCCCACATCTGGTGCTGGCCGACGTCGGAGGTGACGAACGCTTCGCCCTTGGTGATCTCGTACAGCTTCTGGATCACGTACTGCGGCTTGATGAGCTCGCTCTTGGTGTCGTACTTCAGGCAATCCTTGCGCTGCCACTCCTTGATCTCGCTCCACCACGCCTTGAGCGCAGCCGGGTCCGGCCGCTCCGGCGAGGATTCGATCAGCTTCACCATCTCGTCGAGAACGTCCGCGACGTACCCGACGATCGGCACGTCGACTTTCACGCGCTTGCTGATCGACGAGGGGTCGATGTCGATGTGGATGATCTTGCGGTCGCTGCGGAAGAAGTGCGCCGGGTTGCCGATGACGCGGTCGTCGAAGCGCGCGCCCACCGCGAGCAGCACGTCGCAGTGCTGCATCGCCATGTTCGCTTCGTACGTGCCGTGCATGCCGAGCATGCCGGTGAACTGGGGGTCGGTCCCGGGAAAGCCGCCGAGGCCCATCAGCGTGTTCGTGCAGGGGAAGCCCAGCAGGCGCACGAGGCGCGTCAACTGCGGCGCGGCGTCGTTGAGGATGACGCCGCCCCCCGAATACACCATGGGCCGCTTCGCCTCGAGCAGGAGCTGCACCGCCTTCTTGATCTGGCCCGCGTGCCCCTTGGTGACCGGGTTGTACGAGCGCAGCGAGACGCTCTTCGGGTAGCTCCACTCCGTCGAAGCCTGCGTGACGTCCTTCGGGATATCGACCACCACCGGGCCCGGGCGTCCCGTTGCGGCGAGGTAGAAGGCCTTCTTGATCGTGAGCGCCACGTCCTTCACGTTCTTCACGAGGAAGTTGTGCTTGACGCACGGGCGCGTGATGCCCACGGTGTCGCACTCCTGGAAAGCGTCCTGCCCGATCGCGTGCGTCGGCACCTGCCCCGTGATCACCACCATGGGCACCGAATCCATGTACGCGGTGGCGATGCCGGTGACCGCGTTGGTGACGCCGGGCCCGGAGGTCACGAGCGCGACGCCGACCTTGGTCGACGAGCGCGAGTAGCCGTCCGCGGCGTGCACCGCGCCCTGCTCGTGGCGCACGAGGACGTGCTTGACCTTGTCCTGCTTGAAAAGCTCGTCGTAGATGTTCAGGACCGCGCCACCCGGGTAGCCGAAGACGTACTCGACGCCCTCTTCCTGGAGGCAGCGGATGACGATTTCGGCACCCGTGAGTTGCATGATCGAAGCCCTTTAACTCGATAGATGAACGGTCCGGCGTACGCACGAGCGCCGCCCGGGCACTGCAATCCGCTCTTGGGGCGCCGTTTTGGTAGTGGCGCACACCAGCAAAGGCTTTAAATGGCTCGGGTAGAAGCCAACACGCTTCGGAAAACACGTACGCCGTGATCCTTTGGGGGGCTCCGCGGGGCTTGTGGCTCCGCCGGAGGGATCGCGGCCCGCCGTTTTTGCAGTACAACATTCCGCCCGAAAACGGGCCGAAGTGCCTAGGTTAGCCGTTTCCCCTTGGGGCGGTCAAGGCATGGCGAGAGGGGCCAGGAGGACGCCGATCCGGTCCGTTTTGCGGCTCCGCAACATCGCGGGGCGGGCATACCCCGGACGCCGCATCGCGGCCGACCCCCTATAATCCGTGCCACTTTCACGCGGACCTCCCCTGGCCACCCCTGCCGAAATTTCGAAGTTCCTCGCGGAAACCGAACGTCGCGCCTACAAGCAGGCGATGTTCGCGACGCGGGACGAGGACGCCGCGCTCGACATCGTGCAGGACGCGATGCTCAAACTGACGGAAAAGTACGCGGACAAGCCGCCCGCCGAGCTGCCCATGCTGTTTGCCCGCATTCTGCAGAACACGATCCACGACCACTTCCGCAGGCAAAAGGTCCGCAACACCTGGACGACCCTCCTCTCGGCGCTGGGCAAAGGTGACGAGAAAGACGAGGAATTCGACCCGCTCGAGACTTTGCAGGCAAAATCCGATTCGAACGCCGTCGACGATCCCGCGCGCCAGTTCGAACAAGCACAAGTTCTAGGTCACATCGAGCACGCGCTCGAGAGGCTCCCGGCGCGTCAACGCGAAGCCTTTCTGTTGCGTTACTGGGAGGAACTGGACGTGGCGGAAGCCGCTGCCGCGATGGGCTGTTCCGAAGGCAGCGTGAAGACTCACTGCTCCCGTGCCGTTCATGCCCTGGCCGAGATGCTGATGGTCAAGGGGATCAAGCTATGAACCACGACCAAGACGAATTCGCCAGGAAAATAAAGGCTTACCTCGATACAGGGGCGGCCGAGTTGCGCGCGGGCACGGCCTACAAGCTGCAGCAGGCCCGGGTCAAGGCGCTCGCCCGCATTGGCGAGCCTGCGCCGGTCGCAGAGAGCCGCCTCGTGCAAGCCCTAGTTGGCGGCGGCGGCGGCGGCGGCGGACTGCGCAAGGGGATGTGGCTCGGCTTTGGCATACTGCTGATTGCGGCGTCGGTGTTCGGCTATCAGCAATGGCAGATCTACCAGCAAACCCGCGAGCTCGCGGAGCTCGACCTCCAGATCCTGACCTCGGACCTGCCCATCGACGCCTATGTCGATCGCGGGTTCCAGACCTGGCTCACGAGCTACCAACGGTGATTCGCGCGACGGCGCTCTCGCTCGCGCTGACGCTCGTCCTCGCCTTCGCCGCATCCGCGGCCCACGCGCAGATCGCGATGGGCTCGCCGTCGTGGTCTCAGCTCACCCCGCAGGAGCGCCAGGTGCTGGCGCCGCTCGCGCCGGATTGGGACCAGTGGGATGCGCAGCGCAAGCAGAAGTGGCGCGGCATCGCGCAGCGCTATCCCAAGATGGCACCTGAGGAGCAACAGCGCATCCAGCAGCAGATGCGATCGTGGGCTTCGCTCACGCCGCAGCAGCGCGCCGCCGCGCGCGAGCAATACAAGAACCTGCGCCAGCTTCCGCCCGACAAGAAGGAGGAGGTCCGGCAGCGGTGGCAGGAGTATCAGAACCTGCCGCCCGAGCAGAAGCGCGAACTCGCCGCGCGCGCCCCCCAAGCTTCGCCCGGCGCACGCACGCCGGCCCCGGCGATGACCCCGCCGCCACAGGCCGGGAGCATGTCGCAAGACGCCAAGCGGACGCACTGAACGCCTCCCTCCCACGAAGGGCTGCCGCGCTCGCCTACGAGGCGCTGCTGCTCGTCGCGATCGTCTTCGCGGCCAACTTCGCGCTGCTTCCGCTCGTCACGCCGCACCGCGCCGGTGGCGCCGCGCAGCTCGTCGTGCCCGGGCTGCCCGAGCGCGTGGCCCTCTTCTGCCTCACGTTCGCGGCGCTCGCCGCGTATTTCGTGTGGTGCTGGTCGAACGGGCGGCGCACGCTCGCGATGAAGACGTGGCGGCTTCGCCTCGTGACCGCGGAAGGCAGAGTCGTGACGCCAAAGCAGGCGCTTCTGCGCTTCCTCGCTGCGTGGATCGGTCCGGCGCTCGCGATCGCCGCTTATGCCGCGCTGTTTCGCGCAGGCCTCGGGGCCTACGCCGCGTGGCTCGTCGCGTTCAATTTCCTGTGGGCGTTCATCGACCGCGACCGGCAGTTCCTGCACGACCGCGTCGCCGGAACACGCCTTGTCGCCTAGACCTTGCGCAGCAGCCGGTCGAGGCTCAGCGGCCCGCCGCCAGCCGCTGCCAGGAACAGGAACACGAAGCAGTAGAGCGCCGCGAGCTCGCCCCTGTTCAGGAGCGGCCAGAACCCCTGCGGCGCGTGCGCGATGAAGTACGCGAACGCCATGAGCCCCGACAGCACGAACGCCACCGGCCGGGTGAAAAGGCCGATCAGGAGCAGGAAGCCGCCGACCAGCTCGAACACGCCCGCGATCCCGCTCAAGGTGGTGATGCTGGCTCGCGCCGCCCGGTCGCCCGGAAACAGCAGCCACTTCTGCATGCCGTGCTCGACGAACAGGAAGCCGCTCACGATGCGCAGCGCGCTCAGGAGAATGGGGGTCGACTTGGCGAGGATCGAATTCACGGTCATGCCCCTTTGCTTTGGCGCGCCATCAGGACACCGAGCGTGATGAGCGCCATGCCGATCAGCGCGAGGATGTCCAGCTCTTCGTCGAACAGCAGGTAGGCCTCGACCGCGGTCACGGGCGGCACGAGGTAGAAAAGGCGCGCCACGTTCGCCGCCGCGCCGTGGCGCAGGAGCCAGTACAGCAGGCTGACGGCGCCGACCGACAGCACGAGCACCGACCAGGAGAGCGCGAACACGAAGCTTGCGACCCACTGCACCGGGCGCGTGTCGGCAAGGCCCGCGAGCGGGATGTACAGGATCGAGCACACGATGAACTGGACCGCCGCGCCGGCGCGCAAGTCGATGTGGGTGCAACGCCGCTTGTGGTAGAGGGTGCCGACGCTGATCGCGACGAGCGCGATCGCCGCCGGCAACAGGCCGCTCAAGCCGCCGCCGAAGTCGATCTTGTGCCGCACCACGAAGTACACGCCCGCGAGGCCCAGCACGAGCCCGGCCCATTGCCGCGCGCTCACGCGCTCGCGCATCAACAGCCACGCCAGCACGACGGTAAGGATGGGCTGGAGGCCCACCAGCATCGCGATGGTCCCCGCGGCCATCCCATCGTCGAGCGATACGAAGACACCGCCCAGACACAGCGCGTGCACGCAGATCCCTACGAGCGCAAGGTCGCGGTATTCGGCCGGCGTTCGCGGCCACGCCGCGCGGGTGGCGAGCGCAAGCGCGCTCATGATCGCCGCGGCCAGGAGGAAGCGCCACGCGAGAAAGCCGAAAGGCGGCGCATGCGGCAGACCGTACTTCGCCGCGATGAATCCCGTGCTCCAGAGCAGGACGAACAGCGCCGGCAGGAAGTCGCCGTAGGCGCCGCGGTGCGACGCTTCAGCCGGCAGGCTTCTCGTAGACATCCGACCTGTGGATCTCCATGAACCGCTCCGGCCGCGCGAGCGGAGCGAAGCCGAGCTTCTCGTACAGTGCGTGCTGGTCGCGCGTGGCGAGGAGCACTCGCCGCAATCCGGCGAGCGCGGGATGCGTCAGCGCCGTGCCGACGAGCCACGTCGCGAGCCCCTGCCTGCGATGCGGCGGCAGGACGAACACGTCGGCCAGATACGCGAACGTCGCGCGATCCGTCACGAAGCGCGCAAAGCCCACCTGCAGTCCGTGGCGATACACCCCGAAGTTGAGCGACCCGGCGAGCGCGCGCTCGACCGTCTCGCGCGGAATCTGCGTAGACCAATAGCTCGCCGCGAGGAAGCCGTGGATGACGTCGAGGTCGAGGCGCTCGGGCGCGGCGGAGAGCTCGTAATCGCCGTAGGACGCCGTGAAAGGCGCGCCGCTCATTTCTTCCCGCGCGGCGGCTTCTTGTAGCGCGCGGCGCTCGCCATGATCTCGCGGCGCGCGTCTTCGGCCTCGACCCAGCTCGCCACGCGCACCCACTTGCCGGGCTCGAGGTCCTTGTAGTGCTCGAAGAAATGGGCGATCTGCTGCGTGGTGATCGAAGGCAGATCGCGTGGCGATTTCACGTCGCGGTACAGCGAGGAGAGCTTGTCGATCGGGACGGCCAGGATCTTGCTGTCTCCGCCCGCCTCGTCGTCCATCTTGAGCATGCCGATCGGACGGCAGCGCACGACCACGCCCGTGATGAGCGGCACCGGAGACAGCACGAGCACATCGCAGGGATCGCCGTCGTCGGACAGCGTCTGCGGGATGTAACCGTAGTTACACGGGTAATGCATCGCGGTCGACATGAAGCGGTCGACGAACACCGCGCCCGTCTCCTTGTCGACCTCGTACTTGATGGGATCGGCGCGCATCGGAATCTCGATGACGACGTTGCAGTCGTTGGGCAGGTCCTTGCCGGCGGGCACGTGTTCGAGGCTCATGGCGGGCCCTCTTTGGGATTGCACTACTATACAGAGCCGCGGCGGAGGACGCTTTCGGCGCGCGCGAATCCGGATCGCCCCGCCGCCGCATCGAACCGGATGCGGGACTCCACCCGCGCCGGACCCATCCGCCATGCACCGCTTCACCCTACCGCTCGTGATCGCCGGATGCGTCGCCCTCGCGGCGATCCTGACATGGCTGGCCGTATCGCACACAAGCTTCGGCAGGCGCGTGCCGTCGACCTCGGCCGCGGCGCGCGAGGCTCCCGTCGTGCAGGCGCTGCCGCCTTTCCACCGCCTGGACCTCTCGGGCACGGCGGAGGTCGAGCTCGTGCAGGCCGACGCCGAGAGCGTTTCACTGCCCGCGGGCGCGAGCCGGTCGGGCTACCTGTCGGCCGAGGTGCGCGACGGCACCCTGTACCTCGAGTCCACCGACGCAAGCCACTGGTGGGACATGGTGATCGGCGACGGCGAACACACGCAGAAGGTGGTCGTGAGCTTCAAGAACCTCGATGCCATCACCGCCGCCGGGACCACGCGGCTCAGCGCGGCCCGCCTCAAGGCGGACAGCCTCAAGGTGTCCGGCGCGGGCGGAACCCTGATCCGCATCGACGACCTCGCCGCGCGCGAGCTCCGCCTCACGGGCGCGGGTGCGCTGCGGGCCGATGTCGCGGGGCGGGTGACCGAGCAGAGCGTCACGATCACCGGCGCCGGCGACTTCCGCGGCGCCAAGCTCGTGAGCCAGGACGCGACGGTCACCGTCGCAGGCGCGGGCAAGGTGGTGGTGAACGCCGAGAAGACGCTCAAGGCGACCATCTCCGGGGCCGGCAGCGTCGAGTACCTGGGCGACCCGGAGGTGACCGAGCGCGTGAGCGGCGCGGGACGCGTGCGCCGCCGCGAGGCCGCCTCGCATATGCGCATCGTGGCCGTTGCCGACTAGGACCTAGTGAAGCGCCGGGGGCGCCGCCTCGGCCTTGAACAGCAGCGGCAGCCCCGTCGCCGCATCGCGGTCGGGATGCACGCCGGGCATGCGCCGCACATCGGTCACGCGGCAGTCCGCGAGGAGCGTCTCGAGCATCGTCACGACGTCCTCGACGCGATCGAGCGGCGCGAGCGCGCACCGGAAGCCTTCCGCCGAGCGCGGGTCGAACGGCGACGACAGCGACAGGCGCACCTCGCCGCCCGCGTCGATGGCGTGCACGCTGATCACGGCGGAAGGCTCGCCCGTGCCCGCACGGAGCTTGCGGATCGCGTTGCTCGCGAAGATCTGCGCGGCGACCTCGCGCTGCGCGAGGCGGCCTTGCCATTCCGCCTCGACGACCGGCAGCGGCGGGCGCGGCAGCGCCAGCACCGAGACGCCCGCGCATGCGAGCCCGCGCGACATCGCCTTCGCGAACGGCACGCCCCACGATCCGACGCGCTGGTCGCGGAACAGATCCGCGCCCGCGGCCGCGAGCGCGGTGCCGACCAGAAAGCGCAGGTGGACGCCCTCGGCGCTGCCTGCGACCGCGATCGGCGCCGGCGGCAGCGCCTTCGGCGGCTCGGCCAGCGCGCGCCACGCGAACAGCTGCGGCAGGCACGCGAAGGCGAGCGCGTCGGCGCCGACGAGCGTGTTCGGCAGCGCGAGCGTGACGTTGCCGGCGAGCGCGCCGCCTTGGGCGAGGATCGACGCGAACTGCGCCGCGTCGTCGAGTACGCACGAGAGCATCGCGCCTTCGGCCTCGGCGCGCTCGGCGCCTGCCACGACAATCACGGGGATCGCGACGAGGCACGCGACCAGCGACGGTTCCGGCGCGCCCGCCCGCTCGCGACGGGCGAGGATGCGCCACAGATGGCGGTAGACGGCGGCCGAGGGGGCGAAAGCGAACAGGACGGCGAGCGCGTCGCCCGATGGCGGACGCAGCATGTCGTCGATCGCGTCGCCGATCGCGGCGTCGCATTCGTCGGCGCGCCGCGCGATATCCGCGCTCAAGCTCTGCTCGGCCAGCGCGAAGAGCCGCGCGCACCACGCGGGCGCGGCGCCGGCAGGCGGAAAATTGCGCGGATCGTCCATCGAGGCGCGCGCATTGTCGCACGCCGACTTGCGCGAGCATCGACTGGCGTATCATCGGCGGGCGCCTTTCGCGTCCAACCACGGAGACCGCGTCGATGTACGCCCACTTCCTCGTCCCCACGGACGGCTCGAAGCTCTCGGACAAGGCCGTCGCGCATGCGATCGCGCTCGCCAAGGCGACGCAGGCGCGCATCACGATGTTCCACGCCACACCCGGCTTCCCGCGGCCCGTGTACGCGGACGGCATCTCGGTCGAGATGGTCTCGCGCCGCGAGTACGCGAAGCAAGCGAAGGAAGATGCGGCAAAGGTACTCGACCGCGCCGCCGCGAAGGCCAAGGCCGCGGGCATCGCATGCGAAACGATGCACGCGAGCACCGACGCGCCGTGGGAAGCGATCCTCGCTGCGGCGAAGAAGGCGAAGGCGGACACGATCGTGATGGCGTCGCACGGCCGGCGCGGCATCGTGGGCCTGCTGCTCGGCAGCGAGACCACCAAGGTTCTCACGCACAGCACGCTGCCGGTGCTGGTGGTGCGTTAGCGCGCTATCTGGGCCACCACAGATAGCCCACCGGATCGTCCGGGCACGGGCCCATTCCGCATTCGGCGAGGAACGCCCCCGCGTTCGCGGCCGCGAGCGCGACCAGCAGCCAGCAGGCTACCGCGACCAGAACGCCGCCCCGGGCGCGGCCGCGCTCCTCCGGCGCGGGCGCCAGAAGGAGCATGGCGCCGGCATACGCCGCGAGCGCCCCGTAACCCACGAAGGCCCAGGTGTAGAAATGAAAGCCGAACAGCGCCGAGCCGTAGTGTCCCGTGTTTGGGATCGCGTGCAGCGAGATCTGCCGCAGAGACGCGCTGCCGGCGGCGATCGAGGACAGGATCGCGAGGCCGTAGTGCGCGGGCGAGTAGCGCGCGCGCAGGTTGAGGATCAGGGCGGCGCCGGCCACAATGAACCCGACACGCTGCAGCGCGCAAAGCGGGCACGGCACCTCGCCCCCGACGAACTGGTAGTAGAAGGCGACGAGTAGCACTCCGCAGACGCCGTACAGCGCGAAGGTGTCGAGGCCGCGGCGCACGTGCGTCCCAGGCTAGAGCGAGATAGCCAGCTTGTCGGTGGCGTGGTAGAACAGCCACCATACCTGGACCGCCACGGTCAGCAGTCCCACGCCCACCGCCGCGTTGCGCCTGCCGAGGACAGCGAGGAGCGCCGCGAGGAATCCAAGCAGGAAGGGCAACGCCATGATCATGTTCAACGCTCCCGTACGCCGTGCGCGGCCGATCATACGCCTGCGCACCCTCGCGGCGGCAGTGCTGATCGTCGGCTGCGTGGCCGCCCAGGCCGCGGATCCGTCCAAGGTGCTGCGCGTGGCCACCGACGACATCGACACGCTCGACCCCATCCAGCTTCAGGACAAATTCTCCCAAGACGTCGCGAGCGTCATCTTCGAAGGCCTGTACGAGTGGGACTACCTCGGCCGCCCGCCCAAGCCCGTGCCGCGCACCGCGGTGGCGCTCCCTGCGATGTCGGCCGACCGCAAGACCTGGACGGTCAAGGTGAAGCCCGGCATCTACTTCACCGACGATCCCGCGTTCAAGGGCAAGCCTCGCGAGCTCGTGGCGCAGGACTACGTCTACTCGATCAAGCGCTACCTCGATCCCAACCTGCGCGGCGGCGGCGATCCGCAGGCGAGCGATCTCATCATCGGCATGAAGGCCGTGGTCGACGCGGCGCGCAAGGCCGGCGCCAAGATGGACTACGACTCGACGGTGGAAGGTCTGCGCGCGCTCGATAAGTACACGCTGCAGCTCAAGATGAGCGAGCCCAATTACCCGATCGGCGTCATGCTGCTGATGGTGCTCGCGCACGCGCGCGAAGTCGTCGAAGCCGCAGGCGGCGACATCCAGTCGCGCCCGGTCGGCACGGGCCCGTACGTGCTCAAGGAGTGGCAGCGCGGGTCGCGCGTCGTGCTCGAAGCCAATCCCAGGTACCGCACGCTCGCGTTTCCGGAAAGCGACAGGCCGGAGCTCGCCAAGCTCGTGAGCTCGATGAAGGGCAAGAAGCTTCCGGCCATCGGCCGCGTCGAGATGTCGGTGATCGAGGAGCAGCCGGTACGCCTGCTCGAGTTCGACCGCAACAAGCTCGACTACATCGAGCTGCGCGGCGAAGCGGTGGGACGCTTCCTCAAGAACGGCGAGCTCGACCCCGCGCTCGCCAAGCGCGGCGTCGCGCGCATTCCGTACGCGTCCAACTCCATCCGCTCGCTGTACGTCAACATGGACGACCCGGTGCTCGGCCAGATGGACAACGCGCACGTCGCGCTGCGCCGCGCGATCTCGCTCGGCATCGACGTGCCGACGCTCATCAAGGTCGTCTACAGCGGGCAAGGCGCGCCCGCGAACCAGATCGTCGCGCCGGGAATCGCGGGCTACGATCCCAACGCGAGGAAGCGCGTGTACGACCCCGCCGCCGCCGCCGCGCTGCTCGATCGCTTCGGCTACAACAAGCGCGACGCTCAGAACTATCGCCTGCAGTCGGACGGCAAGCCGCTGACCGTCGTGCTCACGATCTTCAGCGGCAGCAACGTGTGGCGCGAGATCCAGACGCTACTCAAGCGCGACATGGACGCGCTCGGCGTTCGTCTCGACTTCAAGCCCACGCCCCTGCAGGATCTGTTCAAGGAAGCGGCGCAGGGCAAGTTCATGCTGAACATCCACGGCCGCAGCGCGACCCCGCTCGGCACCATCTTCCAGACCTTCTACAGCACGCAGCCCGGCGAAGCGAACGAGTCGCGCTTCAAGTTCGCCGCGTACGACAAGGCGTGCGACGAGTTCTTCACCACCGCGAGCGACGCCGACCGGCAGAAGGCCGCGAGCCGCATGACGGAGATCCTGCAGACCTACGTTCCCGTCATGCCGCTGCTGTTCGACGTCGAGAACGCCTTCGTGCAGCCTTGGCTGATGGGCTACTACCCGTCGCGCGTGGCGGCGTACTACCAGTACATGGACATCGCGCCCCAGAAGTCGCCCTGACCGTCCTGCTACAATGCGCGTTTTTGCCGTAAAAACAGGACGATGCGCGTTTCGCAGTTCTATCTTTCGACGCTCAAGGAAGCACCGGCGGAAGCCGATGTCATTAGCCAGAAGCTCATGCTTCGCGCCGGGCTCATCAAGAAGCTCGGCACCGGCTTGTACACGTGGATGCCGCTCGGGCTCATCACGCTGCGCAAGGTCGAGCGGATCATCCGCGAGGAGATGAACCGCGCGGGCGCGCTCGAGGTCGTGATGCCCGTGATCCAGCCCGCCGAGCTGTGGCAGGAGACGGGCCGCTGGGAAAAGATGGGCCCCAACATGCTGCGCTTGAAGGATCGCCACGAGCGCGACTTCGTCGTCGGTCCCACGCACGAGGAGGTCATCACCGACATCGTGCGCAGGGAGATCCGCAGCTACCGGCAGCTTCCACTGAACTTCTACCAGATCCAGACGAAGTTCCGCGACGAGATCCGCCCGCGCTTCGGCGTCATGCGCGCGCGCGAGTTCATCATGAAGGACGCGTACAGCTTCGATGTCGACGACGCCGGGATGCTCTCGAGCTACCAGGCGATGTACGACGCCTACGCGCGCATCTTCACGCGCATGCAGCTTTCGTTCCGCGCGGTGGAAGCCGACATGGGGGCGATCGGCGGGCTGTCGTCGCACGAGTTCCAGGTGCTCGCCGAGTCGGGCGAGGACGCGATCGCCTTTTCCGACGGGTCGCAGTACGCCGCGAACGTCGAGCAGGCGGAAGCCGTCGCGCCCGCAGCCGGGCGCCCTGCGCCGGCCGAGGCGATGCAGAAGGTGCCCACGCCCGGCATGGCCACGTGCGAGGAAGTGGCACAACTGTTGAAACTGCCGCTCACGCGCACCGTGAAGTGCCTCATGGTGTGGGTCGCCGACCGCGTGCACATGCTGCTCGTGCGCGGCGATCACATGGGCAACGAGGTGAAGATCGGCAAGCTGCCCGGGATGGACGGCTGGCGCTGGGCGAGCGAGGCCGAGATCGTCGCCGCAACCGGATGCAAGCCGGGTTACCTGGGACCGGTCGGCATCCCCGCCGACCTGCCGCTGATCGTCGACCGCTCGGTCGCCGCGATGGGCGACTTCGTCTGCGGCGCCAACGAGCCCGACTTCCACCTGCGCGGCGTCAACTTCGGCCGCGATGCGCGCGAGCCGGACCTCGTCGCCGACGTCCGCAACGTGGTCAAGGGGGATCCCTCGCCCGATGGAAAGGGGACCCTCGACATCGTCCGCGGCATTGAGGTCGGCCACGTCTTCGCCCTCGGCCACGTCTATTCCGAGGCGATGGGCGCAACTTATCTCGACGCCGCCGGTCAGTCCAAGGTCCTGGAGATGGGCTGCTACGGCATCGGCGTCACCCGGGTCGTCGCCGCCGCCATCGAGCAGAACCACGACGAGCGAGGGATCATCTGGCCGCAGCCGCTGGCGCCCTTCACGGTCGCCATTGCGCCCGTCGGGTACGACCGCAGCGAAGCGGTGCGTGCCCTCGCCGACCGGCTGCACGACGAGCTGTCCGCGGCCGGCGTCGAGGCGCTCCTGGACGACCGCGGAGAGCGCCCTGGCGTGATGTTTGCTGATCTCGAGTTGATCGGGATTCCGCACCGGGTCACCCTGGGCGACCGCGGCCTGAAGGACGGCAAGGTCGAATACCAGGGACGGCGCGATACGGCCGCAACCCCGGTGCCGATCGCCGAGATCGTGACGTTCCTCCGCGAGAGGCTCGCGGAGATGGGAAGCGCTTGATGATTCGACGCCTTGCACTGCGCCTCGCCCTCGCCGTGCCGCTTATCGCGGCAGCGCTGCCCGCGCTCGCCGGCGCGCAGCGCGAGGAGGACCTCGCTCCGTCCGTGGTTGCCGGTCTGCAGCGGTC
>DATJXV010000203.1:0-25485 GCA_035499955.1 Casimicrobiaceae bacterium | reverse complement strand
GCGCGCCGCGCGCGATCGCGGGCGGCGCGCTCGCCTGGTTCGCGGCCTTCCTCGCCATCGTCGCGGCG
Source organism: Casimicrobiaceae bacterium (assembly GCA_035499955.1). Lineage (GTDB taxonomy): Bacteria > Pseudomonadota > Gammaproteobacteria > Burkholderiales > Casimicrobiaceae > VBCG01. Next base: position 25,417 of record DATJXV010000203.1, on the reverse strand, counting down.
CTCGCCGGCGTGGAGATCTACGCGCTCATCGCGCACAATCGCGAGCGCGTTTCGGCGGCCCCCGCGGCGGCCGCGCCCGCGAAAACGCAAGCGCCCGGCCCCATCGGCGACATCGACACGCCCGCCGCGGAGGCGGTCGTCGGCCCGCGCATCGCCCTCAGCGGATGGGCGCTCGATCCGGCGGGCGTACGCGCCGTCGAGATCCGTGTTGCAGGGCGCTCGTTCCCCGCGCGCATCGCCATCGCGCGGCCCGACGTGGCCAAGGCGAAGCCCCAGATCCCGAACAACGCGAACGGCGGCTACGAGTTCACCGGCGACTTCTCGGCGTATCCCGCGCCGCCCGGGGTCGACCGGCGAACGCTGTCGGTGGTTGCCGTGGCGAACGACGGCCGCGAGACGGTCCTCGGCACCCGGAGCCTGATCGAGCCCGCCGCGCTCCGGCGCTGGGCGGCGTTCGCGCGGCGCGACGCGACGCCGTTCTATCTGCTGCCGGCGCTCTCGGGGCTCGACTTGGGCGGCGCGGTCGAGCTCGACGCCATCTACGCGCCGTATCTCTCGTCGACGCTGCGCGTGGGCTTTCGCGTGCCGATCCTCTACCTGCGCATGACCAAGGGCGCCGCGGGCGACTACGCCTTCGATCCCGAGTGGGACCCGAAACGCAAGTGCGGCGAGCGGCGCATCGGCGACGATTCCCTCGACGCGGTGCTCGCGCACTCGGCTGCTGCGCGGCTGCCCGTGCTCGTGACGCTCAACGGCGGCATCTGGGCCGACGCCTATTGCGACGTGCCGCAGTGGGACGTCAACGACAAGCTCGAGCAGGACACGCGCAACACCCAGTGGAACGAGAAGAACGAGGTGATGCCCGACGATTACCTCAAGGACCTGCCGGGGTCGCAGGAGGCGCCGCAGCTCGCGCGCTCGCTCACGTTCAACGTGTATGCGGCCGAGGTGCGCCACTACAAGAAGCGCAACCTGCAGCAGGCGGGCGCGCTGCTCGCCGCGTTCGCGCGCGAGCACCCGGAGCTGTTCGTCGGCGTCAACCTCGATCCCGACACCTACATGAATCCGTTCTTCGCGGAGAAGCAGTGGTACGACTACAACCCCGGGACGCTGCGCCAGTTCCGCGAGTGGCTCGCGGGCAGCGGGCCGTATGCCGGCAATCCCGCGCCGGGCGTGCCCGACCTTCGCGCTTATCGGCGCGCGCAGCCGCTCACGCTCGCGGACGTCAACCGCATCGCGGGGCAGCATTGGCGGTCCTGGCACGAAGTCGATCCGCCGCGCCACTTTCCGCGCGGCGGGCCGCGGCCGTTCTGGGAGGACCCGTGGGTGCGCGAGTGGGAGCACTTTCGCCGCCATCTCGTGCATCTTCACTACGACGAGCTCGCGCAATGGCTCGTCGAAGTCGGCATCTCGAAAGAACGCATCTGGTCGTCGCAGGGACTGATGGCGCCGCGCGGCGACTCGATGCCGTTCGCGATCGAGCTCACGAGTCCCGTGCGCAACTACGACTCGGGGGGCATGTCGATCGCCGGCGCCAAGCCGACGCTGGGCCACTTGGGCGTCATCCTCTACGGCGAAGCGGCGGTGAACGACGTGCCGATGGACAACGGCAAGTCGCTGTTCGCGACCCTGGCCGCCATCGATCCGCAATGGGCGATCGTCGAGTACAACACCGCCGACCTGCGCAACACGAAAGTTCTGCCGACGTACGCCGCCGCCTACCGCGGGCTGCGCGACATGTGGAATTTCGGCGCGCGCTTCATGTCGCCCATGGCGTGGAACGGCAGCAACGGCGCGTTCGCCGGACAGCCGGGCTACTCGACGTTCACCGCTTTCCGAAACACGCCGCTCGAGGCGGCCACGCGCGACTTCATGCTCGCGCGCGCCGGCCTGCCGCTCGGATCGCTCCTGTGGACCTTCGGGACGCCCGCGCATGCCGACGGCGACGGCTGGACGGCGGAGCTCGGCAGCATCGCGCTCGGCCGCGGCTTCCTCGACCTCGGTCCGGATGCCAACGATCGCATCGCCCTCGTCTCGCCGAAGGGTCTGCCGCCGGCGGCGCAGCGCGCGGAGGAGTTCGTGCTCGGCCTCGACTCGCACGCGGGGCTGCATCGCGTGCGCATCCAGGGGCGGCGCAGCGCGGACAGCGGATGGGAGACGCTCGCCGATGCGGCCGGCTCGGCCCTTCGCGCGACGGACGCCGGGGTGGCGGTCAGGCGAATCGCCGGCGCGCGCACGACGTCGATCGACCAGCTGCGCATCGAGCTCACGTTCACGGCCAATACGTCGAGAATATTGACGCATGTTGCGGTGCTGGGAGGCTAGCCCCGGCACTTGCGGTGGAAGTGCGGCGGGGGTAGCGTATCGCGGCATCGGCGAAGCGTTCGCACCGAAGCCCCCAATGCCAATGAACGCGCCTCGCGAAGTGAAGCTTGCCATCTGCCTGTCGTCGGCGGTGCTCCTCATCGAGGCCGTCGATAGGCTGTGGCGGATCTCGACCAGCCCCGATGCGAATACGTTCGCGCGGTTGCGCGTGGTGTGGACCGGGGCGACGCTGGCCTGCGCTGCGCTCGTCGCGCTGTTCATCTTCCTTGCCGCGCGGCGCAGCCGCTGGGGCCGCACCGGACTGCTCGTCTCCACCCTGGGCGGCTGGTGCACGTGGTACTTCTGGACGCGCGGCGTCACCGACTACGAAGGGTGGCATTGGATCGTGCTGGGAGGCGCCACGACGATGGAGCTGGCGGCGCTCATCCTGCTGCTCATCGGCAACGGCGCGGCGTGGTATCGCCCCGAGCAACCCCTGTTGTCCGGCCGATGACGACGCGACCGCGCGCTTACCCCGCGACGGCGACCGGCGCCCGCGCCGTCGGCGCCACCGCACTCGGCGCGCTGGCGCTCGGGGCGCTCGCCATCGGCGCGATCGCGATCGGGCGTCTCATGATCGGGCGCGCGCGAGTCCGCCGCCTGGAAATCGACGAGCTGGTGGTGCGCCGCCTGCGCATCATCGAAGCGATCGACACGCCCCCAAGAGCGGAGGCACAGAGCTCACCGGTCGACGCGGCATCGGCGCGTGCGGTATCCGGTAGCACGCGGCCGCTGCCCTGAACGGAGACCACAGCCTTGTTCGATCACATCGGGATCGGCGTCAGCAACCTTACGGCTAGCAAGGCCTTCTTCCTCGACGCGCTCGCGCCGCTGGGCGTGGGAGTGGTCATGGAATTCCCCGACACCGTGGGATTGGGGCGTGACCGCAAGCCGTACTTCTGGCTTGCTGCGGCCGAAGCCGAGCCCGCGCCGCTTCACATCGCCTTTGCGGCCGAGGATCGCAGCCAGGTCGATGCCTTCTACCGCGCCGCGCTCGCGGCAGGCGGCAAGGACAACGGCCCTCCCGGTCTGCGGCCTCACTATCATGCCAACTATTACGCGGCGTTCGTCATCGGACCCGACGGTCACAACGTCGAAGCGGTCTGCCATCGCCCCGCGGGCTAGGCTGTCGGTCGCCGTGCATGAGCTTCCCGCCCGCCTGGCCGCCGCGGCGTCCGTCCTGATGCTCGCAAGCGCGTGCGCAAACGCGCCTGCGCGGCCTGCGCCGGACGCCGCCGATCGCGATCGCCTCGCCGGCGCATGGCGCTCGCAGGTCCGTTTCACGGGCGGCGCGCTGTCCGGGATGAAGGACCTCGAGTTCATGTACGTGTTCAACGCCGGCGGCACGATGACCGAATCATCGAACTACGACGGCGCCCCGCCCGTTCCGCCGGCGTACGGCGTGTGGAAGAGCACCGGTCCCCGCAAGTACGAGGCGAAGTACGTGTTCTACGTCACGAAGCCGCCGGCGAGCTTCGAAGACGTCGCCAAGGGCGGCGGATGGCTGCCCGTGGGCCACGGCGTGCTCAGCGAGAGGATCACGCTCTCCGCCGACGGCAACTCGTACCGCTCGACGATCTCCTACGCCGCGTTCGACCGGAACGGAAACCCGGTCGAAGGCAGCGGCGAAGGCGACGGTACGGCGACGAGGATCGGCCTGTGACTGCGCAAGCGTCGCGGGAGCCGCGCTGCCCGCTGTGCGCCCGACCCAACGAATGCGGCCCGGCGTGCACGGGAAGCCTCGACACGCCCTGCTGGTGCACGGCTGTGGCGATCGACGCCGCGATCCTCCACGCCATTCCGGAGGTGCTGCGCGACCGTGCCTGCCTCTGCGTCCGTTGTGCTACGGCGGGGACGCGGCGAGGATCGAGCACGACCTAAGCCCCACGCCCCGGCCGCACCGCTCGCGGCGCGCGTCGTGCCGCGAGATCCGCGGCCTGTCGCATCGCCATCCCCACCGGGCGCGGCGCGCGGTATCGTGCCGGCGTCGCTAAGACCGCGGAGCGGAGCATGCGTTTCCTCCTTCTCGTCCTCGCCTGGCTCATCCTGCTGGCCGTGAGCTGGCCGCTCGCGCTTGCCGTGTTGTTCCTCGGCCCGCTGCTGCTGTTGCTCGCGCTGCCGCTGGCGCTGGCCGGGCTCGTGTTCTGCGCGCTCATCGCTCTGGTGAAGGCGCTGCTGTTCCTGCCGGCCCGCATGCTCGGCTATCGCGGATAGGCGTCGTTGCGCATCGCCGCCGGTCGGTGCAGCATCCGATCCTCATGGCGAACCGCGTCCTTGCAGGCGTGCTGTGCGGCGGCCTCCTGGCCGGCGCGCTCGACATCGTCTACGCCTTCGTCCTCACGGCGATGCGAAGCGGCTCGCCGCTGCGGATGCTGCAATCGATCGCGAGCGGTGTCCTCGGCCCGGAGGCCTACCAGGGTGGGCTGCCCACAGCTTTGCTGGGCCTCGCGCTCCACCTCGCGATCCTGGTCGTTGCCGCGTGGATCTATCTGCTGGCGGCGCAGCGCGCGCCGACAATGCAGCGCCACTACGTGGCGTGCGGCGCACTGTTCGGCGTGCTCGTGTACCTGTTCATGAACTTCGTCGTGCTGCCGCTGTCGGCCGTGCCGTTCAAGCTCGGGTACACGCCGCGGGTGATCGTCCAGGGCTTCGTGTCGCACGCGATTCTGGTCGGCCTACCGATCGCGTGGTGCCTGCGCCGCTTCGCCCTGCGCCCCGCGAAGGCCGTCGCGGCGGTTTGAAGCGGCCCGGCGCCGCTACTTGTCGTCGAGCTTGTACTCGACGTAGGCCTTGTCGCGCACCTGGCGCTGGAAGTCGGAGAACCCCTCGTCGGACTTGCGCGCGCGGATCGCGGCGCGCGCGAGGTCGCGCTTGCGCTCGAGGGTGACGTCCTGCGTGCGCCGCCCTTCGACGAGGATCAGGTGCCAGCCGAACGGCGAGCGCACGGGCGCGGAGATCTCGTTGATCTTGAGCTTGTTCATCGCCTGCTCGAACTCGGGCACGGTGTCGCCCGGATTCACCCAGCCGAGATCGCCTCCCTTGGTCGAGGAGGCGTCCTCCGAGTTGAGCTTGGCCTGATCCGCGAACGACGCACCGGTATCGATGCGGTCCTTGATCCGCTCCGCCTTGGACTTGGCCTCGGACTCCGAGGTCACCTCGTTGACGCGAATCAGGATGTGCCGCACGTGCGTCTGCTCGACGACGGTGGGCGCGTTGCGGCTGCGCACGTCGTTGAGCTTGACGATGTGGAAGCCGCCGGGACTTCGCAGCACCGGCGACACGTCGCCCTTCTTCATGTCCTTCAGCGCGGAGACGAACACGGGCGGCAGCCGCGCCGGCGTGCGCCATCCGAGGTCGCCGCCGGAGACGCCGTCCTGCGCGTCGGAGTACTGCGCCGCGATCTGGCTGAATTCCTTGCCGCCCTTGACCTCGGCGAGCGCCTGCTCCGCGCGCCGCCGGCGCGCCTCGATCTGGTCGGGGGTCGCCTGCTCCGGCACGCCGACCATGATGTGCGCAACCTGGTACTCGCTCTCGCCGCCGCCCTGCGCCGCGACGGTCGCGAGATAGTTGTCGACCTCCGCCTCCGAGACCTGCACCTTGCTGTCGACCTCGCGCTCGCGCAGGCGCTGGATCGTCACCTCGCGGCGGATGTCCTCGCGGTACTTGGCGTACGACACCTTCTCGCGGTCGAGGGCGCGGCGCAGCTCCTCCGGCGTGATCTTGTTCTCCTGCGCGATGCGCAGGATGGTCCGCTCGACCGTCTGGTCGTCGATGCGCACGCCGTTCTCCTTGGCGTATTGCAGGAGCGCGCGATCGATGATCAGGCGCTCGAGGATCTGCGCGTCGAACACGTCGGACGGCGGCGGCTTCACGTTGTTCGCGCGCATCTGCGCAAGCACGATGCGCTTCATCTCGTCGAGCTCGTATTGCGTGAGCGCCTCGTCGTTCACGACCGCGATCACGCGGTCGAGCGGCACGCTCTGCGCGGCCGGGCGCGGTGGCGCGGGCCGCGCCGCCGGGCCCGGCGGACGCGTGCCGGCGCCGGGCACCTCGATGCCGCCTCCGGAGGAGACTTGCGCGAGCGCGGGCATCGCGGCGAACGCGACCAAAAGAAAGAATGGACGACAGCGGGCCATCGTGAAGCTCACTAGAATTCCGGCAGGGGGTCGAAGCTGCGGTCGCGCTGATTGACGGTCGGATCGTTCGTGCGCAGATAACCCGGGACAGTGCGCCGAAGCAGCTCGAGGGGACTTGTCCCCAGGCGCGCCAGCCCGTTGAGCTCGACCTGCACAAACACGGAGTTGGTGCGCGTCTCCGTCGTCGTGGTCAGCTGCTGTCCGACTACGCGCAGCACCCAGCACCCCCCATTGTACTCCAGCCCGACCACCGCCTCCAGCGTCTTGCGGTCCACCAGGTCGTAGTTCCACGCGCCGACAAAGGTCCAGTTCGCGGAAAGCGGCCACTCCGCCGACAGATACGTTTGCTTGAGCTGCGATTCCCCGCCCACCTGGTCCACCAGCTCCCGCGAGTAGCGATAGACGAAGCTCACGACGCTGCCCGGCGTGGGGTTGTACCGGGTGCCGATGTTGAACCGCTCCCACTGCGACTGCCCGAAGTTGTACTGCACGAGCCCGATCATCGACCATGCTTCCCCGAGTCGCCCTTCGGCGCCCACGAGGAAATCGGACGATCCCGCCTGCTGCGGGGTCGTGCCCGGCAAGGTCACCTGCTGGTTCTCGAAGTAGAAGCGCTGGCCGACCGCCGCACGGAACCGCTCGGCGCCCGTCGCCGGGTCGAGGATGCGCGAGGTCACCGCCAGCGCGAGCTGGCTCGTGTCGCCGACGCGGTCGCCTCCGATGAAGCGGTTCTCGCTGAAGAGCTGCGTGAAGTTGAAGTCGTCCTGCACGGTGTCGAACACCGGGAGCTGGTTCTGGCTGCGGAACGGGATGTACGTGTACATCGCGCGCGGCTCGAGCGTCTGGATGAAGCTCTTGCCGAACACGTCCCAGTCGCGCTCGAAGACGAGTCCCGCGTCGAGGCTCGATACGGGAACCACGACGCTCGCGCTCCCGCTGTTGGTGCCCGAAATCGGCTGGTTGAGGTCGTACTGCCACGCGGCAACGCCCAGGTGCGCGTTGACGAACCAGGCGTTGCCGTTGCGTATCCAGCGCACCGAAGGGAACAGCGTGCCGCGCTCGCCGGTCGGGTTCTGGGCCGGCTGCTCGAAGCGCGTGTATTCCGCGGTGCCGCTCCACGTCAGCCCGCCCCAGTCGTACTCGTTCATCGTCGCCTTGATCTGAGGCTGCATGTTGTAAGGCGGCGTGACGTAGGCGGCGGGATTGGGATCCTGCAGCGTCTGCCAGTTCTGCACGCGCGCGAGCATCGTGAAGGGCCCGTACGCGAAGTTGAGCCCCGCCTCCTGGTCGAGCGTCTTCTGCGACGTGACGGCGACCCGGTCGGCGTAGTCGGCGAGGTAGGTCGAGTCCGAGACGCGGTTGTAGTTGACGTAGCCCGACAGCCACGGCAGGAACTGCTCGTTGTGCCTGAAAGCGAGGGCCCAGCGCGTGGTTTCCGTCACACGGTCGTACGGAACGATCTCGCCGATGATCTCGCCAGTGATGCCGGGAAAGAGGTAACGGCCGTCCCCGGCGATGAGGATGCCGCGGCGAGTCATGATGCGCGGCGTCACCGTGAGGTCGTAGTTGGGCGCGAGGTTGAAATAGTAGGGCGCGGCGAACTCGAAGCCGCGGATCTGCGTGGACCCGATGGTCGGGACCAGGAAGCCCGACTTGCGCTCGTTCGACAGCGGGAACTCGAGCCATGGCGAGTACAGCACCGGCACGTTCATGAAGTACACGCTCGCGTCGTGCGCCGTGCCGACCTTGCGCAGCTTGTCGACCTCGATCTCGTCGCTGCGCAGGTACCAGTCGTTGTTGGGCGCCACGCAGGTCGTGTACTGCGCCGTGCTCGCTTCGTAGAGGTCGGGGCCCGTGAATCGGATTTCCTTCGCCTCGCCGTTCGAGGCGTTTTCGGAGATGAAGAAGCGCGGGTCGTCGAAGAAGCCGATCTCGCGAGAGCGCTGGAACTTGAGCTCGGGCCCGCTGATCCAGTCGAGGCCCTTGCGCAGCGTGACCTCGCCCTTGGCCCAGATCTCGTCGTTGGGAACGTCGTATTGCAGCCAGTCGGCGAGCACGGTTTCGTTGCGCGTGCGAAGTTCGACGTTGCCCTCGGCGGTGATCGTCTTTTCGGCATTGCCTTCGAGGCGGTCGGCACGCAGGAACACCGCACCGTGCTCCTCGGGGCCCTGCTGGACGCGAATCGGCGCTCGCGGCTGCGGCGCAAGCGCGGGAACCGGCGTGCTCATGGCGTCGCTCGTGCTCGTCGCCGTGCTGTCCGTGCCGAGCGGGCCTGCACCCGGGGCCGCGCGCCGATACGGCGTCACGATCTCGCGCGACTCCTTGAGCGTGAGGTCCTGCGCGCACGCTGCCGACGCTGCAACGGCCGTTGCGACGATCGGGACCACCAGCGGCAACCGGAAACGGCGAGGCCTCACGATGACGACGTTTGCTAAAATGCCGCATTCTAGTGCACCGGGAGCGCCCCTTAAGTTCCGCGTGAGCGGAATGCCGCGCGGAGGATTGCCACGCCGATGCAGACGCACTCCGCCGACCCGCGCCGCGAAGCCCTCGCGCAGTGGCTCGACGGCATTCTCGCCCCCGCGAGCTTCACCCTCGCGCCGGCGTCCGAGGACGCGAGCTTCCGCCGCTATTTCCGTGCGACGCTGTCGGCGCCGCATCCGATCGCGCCTTCCGCATCGACGCTGATAGCGATGGATGCGCCGCCGCCCATGGAGAACTGCCGCCCCTTCGTGCACGTCGCGGCGCTCCTGCGCGATGCAAGCGTGCACGCGCCCGCGGTGCACGCGCAGGACCTCGATCGGGGGTTTCTCCTGCTCGAGGACCTGGGCACGACCACGTACCTCGCGAAGCTCGACCGCGGCAACGCGCACGCGCTCTATCTCGACGCACTCGATGCGCTGGTGCGGTTCCAGGCGGCCTCGCGCGAAGGCGAGCTGCCGCCCTACGACCACGCGCTCCTGCGCCGTGAGCTCGATCTTTTTCCGGACTGGTACGTCGCCCGCCATCTCGGCCGCACGCTCGACGCCGGGCAGCGCGCCTCGCTCGAGGACGTCTTCGCGCGCGTGCTCGCGAACAACCTCGCGCAGCCGCGGGTGTTCGTCCATCGCGACTACCACTCGCGCAACCTCATGGCGAGCGCGCCCAACCCGGGCGTGCTTGACTTCCAGGACGCCGTGTACGGTCCGGTCACCTACGACCTCGTCTCGCTGCTGCGCGACGCCTATGTCGAATGGGACGAGGAGTTCCAGCTCGACTGCGCCGTGCGGTACTGGGAGAAGGCGCGCGCCGCGGGCATCGCGTTGGACGCCGACTTCGGCAGCCTCTGGCGCGACTTCGAATGGATGGGCGTGCAGCGCCAGATCAAGGTGCTCGGCATCTTCGCCCGCCTGTGCCACCGCGACGGCAAGGCGGCCTACGTGAAGGACATGCCGCTCGTGATGCGCTACCTGCGCGCTGCGTGCGGGCGCTACCGCGACCTCGCGCCGATGCTCGTGTTGCTCGACGCGCTGGAGGATCGCGCGCCTGCGGTGGGTTGCACGTTTTGAACATGAGCGGCGAAGAACCGCTGCGAGCCGCGAATGGCGCCCACTCCGAGGGCAGCGAAGCGGCCGAGCCGGCAAACAAGGCCGCGAGCGCAGGGGTCGTTCGATGCAGGCCATGATCCTCGCGGCGGGGCGCGGCGAGCGCATGCGGCCGTTGACGGATGCCACGCCGAAGCCGCTGCTCGTCGCGGGCGGCAAGGCGCTCATCGTGTGGCAGATCGAGGCCCTCGCACGCGCGGGCTTCCGCGACTTGATCGTCAACGCCGCGCATCTCGCCTCGACGCTTCGCGGCGCCGTTGGGGACGGCGCCGCTTACGGCGTGCGCATCCGCTGGTCGGTCGAGCCCGAGCCTCTGGAGCCGGCCGGAGGCATCGCCACCGCGATGCCGCTCGTTCCGGAGGGACCGCTGCTCGTCGTCTCCGGGGACGTGTGGACGGCGTACGACTACACGACGCTGCGCCCGCGCGCCGACGCGATGGCGCTCGACCTCGCGTCGCCCCGCGCCCATCTCGTCATGGTGCCGAACCCGCCGTACCATCCCCGAGGCGACTTCGCGCTCGAGGGCAGCCGCATCCACTGGGACGGACCGAACCGCATGACGTTCGGCAACATCGCGCTGTACGACACGGCGCTTTTCCGCGAACTTCCGCGGCTCGCCAAGCTCAAATTGCTTCCGCTCCTGCACGATTGGATCGCGCGCGGCCTCGTCACCGGCGAGTCCTACGCGGGCCCCTGGGCCAACGTAGGCACGCCCGCCGACTTGGCCGAGCTCGATCGGCAGCTCGAGGGGCGCCGCTCATAAGGCGCCGTCCCCGCCCGCACCCCAAGAAGGAAACGCAATGCAATCCAGCGACAATCCCCTCCTCGACTTCTCGGGACTTCCCCGCTTCGACGCGATCCGCGCCGCGCACGTGACGCCCGCCGTCGACGCCCTCCTCGCCGAAGCACGCGCCACGATCGAGTCCGTGGCGGCGACAACCTCGGAGCCCACGTGGTCGGCGCTGGTCGAGCCGATCGCCGACGTGCTGGATCGCTTCGACCGCTCGTGGGGCGCCGTGCGCCATCTCAACGCCGTGGTCAACACGACCGAGCTGCGCGACGCATACAACGAGAACCTGCCGAAGGTCATCGCGTTCTTCACCGACCTCGCGCAGGACTTGCGCCTTTACTCGAAGTACCGGGCGCTGCGCGCATCCAGGCACTACGACACGCTCGACGCCGCGCAGCGCAGGCTCGTCGACAACGAGCTGCGCGACTTCAAGCTGGGCGGCGCCGAGCTCGACGACGCCGACAAGGCCCGCTACAAGGCCGTGCAGGAGGGCCTGGCCGAGCTTTCCACGCGCTTCGAGGAGAACCTGCTCGACGCCACCAATGCATGGGGGCACTACGGCGAGGGCGAGGGCGAGCTGCGCGGCGTGCCGCCGGAGGTCGTTGCCGAGGCGCACGCCGCCGCGAAAGGCGAGGGCCGCCCGGGCTGGAAGCTCACGCTGCGCATGCCGTGCTTCCTGCCGGTGATGCAGTACGCCGAGGACCGCAACCTGCGTCGGCGCATGCACGAGGCTTTCTCCACGCGCGCCTCCGATCTCGGCAGCAACCCCGCGTGGGACAACGGGCCCCTCGTCGGCCGCATCCTCGCGCTGCGCCACGAGGCCGCGCGCCTGCTGGGGTATGCAAGCTACGCCGAGGTCTCGCTCGTCCCGAAGATGGCGCAAGGACCCGCCGAGGTCATCGCGTTCCTGCGCGACCTCGCGCGCCGGGCGAAGCCCTTCGCCGAGCGCGACTTCGCCGAGCTCTCCGCGTTCGCGCGCGACGAGCTCGGTCTGCCCACCGTCGAGCCGTGGGACGTCGCGTACGCGTCGGAGAAGCTCAAGTCGGCGCGCTACGCGTACAGCGAGCAGGACGTCCGGCAGTATTTCCCCGAAGACCAGGTCCTGCCCGGGCTCTTCCGCGTCGTGGAGACGATCTACGGCCTCACGATACGCGAGGCGAGCGCGCCCGTATGGCATCCGTCGGTCCGCTTCTTCGCGATCCGCGACCGCGCCGGTGCGCTCGTCGGCGAGTTCTACTTCGACCTCTACGCGCGCGCGAACAAGCAGGGCGGGGCGTGGATGGACGACGCGATCAACCGCCGGCGCAAGCAGGGTGTCGTGCAGCACCCGGTCGCGTACATGACGTGCAACCTGTCCGCGCCCGTCGGCGGCAAGCCCGCGACGTTCACGCACGACGAGGTCATCACCCTCTTTCACGAATTCGGTCACGGCCTGCACCAGCTCCTCACGAAGGTCGACGTCGCCGGCATCTCCGGCATACAGGGCGTGGAATGGGACGCGATCGAGCTGCCCTCGCAATTCATGGAGAACTTCTGCTGGGAGTGGGAGGTGCTCGCCCACATGACGCGCCACGTCGACAACGGCGAGCGCCTGCCGCGCGAGCTCTTCGACCGCATGATCGCGGCGCGCAACTTCCAAAGCGGAATGACGACCGTGCGCCAGCTCGAGATGGGACTCTTCGACATGCGCCTGCACGCCGAATGCGAAGCGCACGAAGGCGGCTCGTGGCGCACGCCGCAGGCGCTGCTCGACGAAGTGCGTCGCGAGGTCGCCGTCGTGCCCCGCGCTCCGTACGACCGCTTCCTCGAGTCTTTCTCGCACGTCTTCGCCGGCGGCTATGCGGCGGGCTACTACTCCTACAAGTGGGCAGAGGTGCTGTCCGCCGATGCCTTCAGCCTCTTCGAGGAGGAAGGCGTCCTGTCGCCCGACGCGGGGGCACGCTTCCGCGAAGAGGTGCTCGCGCGCGGCGGCAGCCGGCCGGCGCTCGAGTCGTTCGTCGCCTTCCGCGGGCGCCCGCCCCAACTCGACGCGCTCCTGCGGCATAATGGGATGGTCGCAGAAGCTTGAAGGGAGGAGTCATGGGTTCGCTTGCCAGCCGCAACGTGATCGGCGTGGCCGTGCTGCTCGCGGCCGCAAGCGTCTTCGCGCAAGCGCCGCAGGTCTACCGGTATGTCGATCCGAGCGGGCGCGTCGTCTACTCCGACCGGCCGCCTCCGCCCGACGTGAAGAACGTCCAGACCAAGCGCATGGGAGCCAACTTCGTCGAGACGAGCGAGCCCAGCCTCGCGGCGCAGCAGGCATCCGACCGCTTTCCCGCCACGCTGTTCACGTTCGATTGCGGCGATATATGCCAGAACGCGGAAGCGCTGCTCAACAAGCGCGGCGTTCCGTTCGCCGTGGTCAATGTGCAAACCGACGAGCAGGGCTTCATGCGCATGAAGTCGCTCACGGGCGAAGAGCGTGCGCCGGTCCTCACGCTCGGCGACAAGATCATCGTGAAGGGCTTCAACGACGCTCGCTGGCAGGCCGCGCTCGACGAAGCGGGCTATCCGAAGACGCCGCCGCCCAAGCGTGGCGCCGTCGGCGCGCGCGAGCCTTCGCCCCAGGCGTCCGCGCCGGTCGAAGGCGACCGTGCCGTGGCGCCCGGAGTCCGCGGCGGAGACTACCCCAAGTAGGCGATCCTGCCCGCGATCCCCTTGCGTGCGGCCGCGTGACGCGCAGTCGCCGCTGCGACCTGCATGCTGCTCGCCGCCTGGAACGTCAACTCCTTGAGCGTGCGCCTGCCGCGCCTCCTTGCGTGGCTCGCCGCGAACCGTCCCGACGTCGTCTGTCTGCAAGAGACCAAGCTTGCGGATGAGAAGTTTCCGGCGCGCGAGCTCGCGGCCGCCGGCTACGCTGCGCACTTCGCCGGACAGAAGACGTATAACGGCGTGGCCCTGCTCGCCCAAGAAGCGTTGCACGTCGGCGACGTCGCGATCGGCATTCCGGGTTTCCCCGATGAGCAGAAGCGCGTGATCGCGGCCACGGTGGCCGGCATGCGCGTTGTCGGCGTATACGTGCCGAACGGCCAGGCCGTGGGCTCCGAGAAGTACCGCTACAAGCTCGATTGGTACGCGGCGCTCGCCGGCATGCTGCGCGGCGAGCTCGCGCGCCATCCGGCGCTCGCGGTGGGCGGGGACTTCAACGTGGCGCCCGAGGACCGCGACGTGCACGATCCGGCGTTGTGGGCGGGCCAGGTATTGTGCTCGGAGCCCGAGCGCGCCGCGTTCCGTGCGCTCCTCGCGGTCGGGCTTGCGGACAGCTTTCGCCTGTTCGACCAGCCGGAAAAAACGTTCTCGTGGTGGGACTACCGCATGCTCGCGTTCCCGAAGAACCACGGCCTGCGCATCGACCACATCCTCCTGTCGCCGCCACTCGCCGCGCGCTGCACCGCAAGCCGCATCGACCGCAACGCGCGCAAGGGCGAGAAGCCGTCGGACCACGCCCCAGTCCTCGTGGAGCTCCGCGACTAAGTGGTATTTGCGTCGCCAATCTTCCTCTTCCTGTTCCTGCCGCTGACGCTCGCCGCGTACTTCGCGGTGCCGCGCGGCGGGCGCAACGGCGTGCTGCTGGTGGCGAGCCTCGTCTTCTATGCGTGGGGCGAGGCGCCGTACCTCGCGCTCGTCATCGGCTCGGTGCTGTTCAACTACGCGGTCGGCGGCGCGATCGGCCGCAACGAGGACGCGCAGGCGCGCAAGCGGTGGCTCGCGCTCGGGGTCGCCGGGAACCTGACCGCGCTCGGCATCTTCAAGTACGCCAACTTCGCGGCGGCCAACGTCAACGCGATCGCGCCGATTCTCGCCATCACGCCGATCGCCCTCGCCGCCATTCCGCTGCCCCTCGGCATCTCGTTCTTCACTTTCCACGCGATCTCGTACGTCGTGGACGTCTACAAGGGCAACGCGCGCGCCGAGCGCAACCTGCCTCGCTTCGCCTTGTACATCCTCCTGTTTCCCCAGCTCATCGCGGGCCCGATCATCCGCTGGCGCGACATCGCGGCGCAGCTTCCCGAGCGCGAGCAGCGCATCGCCGACTTCGCCTACGGCGTGCGCCGCTTCGTGCTCGGGCTCGGCAAGAAGGTCCTCGTCGCCAACACGCTCGGCCACACCGCGGACCGCATCTTCGCGCTTCCGGTGTCCGATCTCACGGCGCCCGTCGCCTGGCTCGGACTTTGCTGTTACACGCTGCAAATCTACTTCGACTTCTCGGGTTACTCGGACATGGCGATCGGCCTCATGCGCATGTTCGGGTTCCGCATCCTCGAGAACTTCAATTACCCCTACATCTCGCGCAGCATCCGCGAGTTCTGGCGGCGCTGGCACATCTCCCTGTCGAACTGGTTCCGCGACTACCTGTACATCCCACTCGGCGGCAACCAGCGCGGCGAGCGGCGCGCTTACGCGAATCTCGTGATCGTGTTCCTGCTGTGCGGCCTGTGGCACGGCGCGAGCTGGCCGTTCGTGCTGTGGGGCATCTGGCACGGCGTCTTCCTGGTGATCGAGCGTGCGGGCCTCGACCGGGCCGTGCGTGCGATCGGTCCGTTCGCGCACGCGTATGCCCTCCTCGCGGTGATGGGCGGCTGGGTGCTGTTCCGCTGCGACACGCTGACACACGCGATCGGCTATTACGGCGCGCTGGTCGGCAGCGCCGCCGGCGACACGAGCCGCCATCCCCTGCCCGAGTACCTCGATCCGTTCGTGCTCGCCACCTTCGCGGTCGGCGTGATCTTCGCGACGCCGCTCGCGCGCCGCATCGGGCAATGGCGCGACAGGATCGGCTCCCCGCTGGCGCTGGGACTCGATACGGCGTGGCTCGTGGCGGTGTTCCTGCTCGCAAGCGCGTTCCTCGCGGCGGGCACTTACAATCCCTTCATCTATTTCCGCTTCTAGAGCCAGGCCCCGAGATGGTGGACTCGATCGCCCTTCCTCCGGTCCCGCCGCCCGCGCCCGACGGCCACCGCGCACGCGACCGTATCGTCGCGCTGCTGTTCGCCGTCGCCCTCGCGTGGCCGGCCTTCGCGCTCATCTGGACCGGGTCGCGCACGCTCACGCGGTTCGAGAACCGCCCGATGGCGCCGTGGCCCGCCCCCGCGTTGTCGCCCGAATTCGCGCCCGCGTTCGACCGCGCGTTCTCCGACCGCTTCGGCGGCCGCGATGCGCTCGTACGCTTCCATCACGGCGCGCTCCTTCGCCTTTTCGGCGTGTCGAGCCTCGACACGGTGATGGTCGGTCGCGACGGCTGGTACTACTGGCTCGGCGAGGACGGCCATTCGCTCGACCGCCACTTCCGCGGCACGATGCCGTTCCCGCAAAGCGAGGTGGATGGCACGGTGGCCGAGCTCGGCAGGCGCGCCGAGTGGCTGGCCGCGCGCGGCATCGCTTATGTCGTCGTCGCCGTGCCGGACAAGTTCACGATCTATCCCGAGCACCTGCCGGCCTGGGTCGCGCACGCGCCGCCGCCCTCGCCCTACGACCGCATCCGCGACGCGATCGCCCGCGACGGGCGCGTGACCTTCGTCGATTTGCGCGCGCCGCTCGTTGCCGCGAAAGCGCGCGAGCGCGTCTACTACCAGACCGACTCGCACTGGAACTACAACGGCGCGCTCGTGGGCTACGAGGAGATCATGCGCGCGGTGCAGGGCAAGCTCGCGGCGAAGCTGCCTGACATCGCTCCCGCCAGGCGCCCAGCGTACACGCCGGGCGTGGACTTCTACAGCGGCGACCTGCTGCAGATGCTCGGCATGCCGTCGCGCGTGCGCGAGGACGACGTGGCGCCGCTCGGCAAGGTCCTCGCCGACACGAGCCGCTGCGGGCGGCGCATCGACAAGGACGAGTCGCCGGGCTTCGAGATCTACGTCTGCGACAAGCCCGGCCTGCCGCGCGCGGTGGTGCTGCGCGACTCGATGGCGATCTCACTCATCCCGCTCCTGTCGGAGAATTTCAGCCGCGTCGTGTACGTCAGCACGCGCAAGCTCGACCGCGCACTCATCGAGCGCGAGAAGCCCGACATCGTCATCGAGGAGATGGTCGAGCGCTCGCTGCACGCGCCGGGCGCGTTTCCGATGGAATAGAAAAAGGGGTCAGACCCCATTACAAGCCGAAACAACTTGTAATGGGGTCTGACCCCTTTTTCTAACGTGCGCCTTTGCGCAGCTCCGGTTCGAGCCCGAGCTCCTGGATCTTGCGCGTGAGCGTGTTGCGGCCCCAGCCGAGCCAGGCCGCGGCCTCCATGCGATGGCCGCCGGTATGCGCCAGCGCGCGCCGGATGAGCGTCTTCTCGAACTCGTGCTCGAGGCGGTCGCCGACGTTGCGCTCGCCGCGCGCAAGCGCCTGCGAAAGCTCGCGGTCGAGCGCGTTTCGCCAATCGGATTCCGCCAGCTCGGCGCTCGTTGCCGGCGCTTGCCGGACTTCGGGCGGCAAGTCCGCGACCTCGATGCGCTGTCCCGGCGCCATGACGGTCAGCCAGTGGCAGATATTCTCGAGCTGGCGCACGTTGCCCGGGAAGGAGAAGAGCATGAGCGCCTTCTGCGCCTCGTCGGAGAGCGCCTTCGGCTCCACCGCGAGGTCGCGCGCGCTCTTGACGAGGAAGTGGCGGGCGAGCGGACCGATGTCCTCCGGGCGCTCGCGCAGTGGCGGCAGGCGCAGGCGCACGACGTTGAGCCGGTGCAGGAGGTCCTCGCGGAACAGGCCCTGGCGGACGCGCTCCTCGAGGTTCTGGTGCGTGGCCGCGATGATGCGCACATTGGCACGTAGCGGCGCGTGCCCGCCGACGCGGTAGTACTCGCCGTCGGCGAGCACGCGAAGGAGTCGCACCTGGAGGTCGGCCGGCATGTCGCCGATCTCGTCCAAGAAAAGCGTGCCGCCTTCCGCCTGCTCGAAGCGGCCGCGGCGCAGTGCCTGTGCGCCGGTGAAGGAGCCGCGCTCGTGGCCGAAGAGCTCGGATTCGAGGAGGTCCTTCGGGATCGCGGCGGTGTTGATCGCGACGAAGGGCATCGGCGCGCGCGGGCTGTGCCGATGCAGCGCGCGCGCGACCAACTCCTTGCCCGTGCCCGACTCGCCCGTGATCATCACGGTCGTGTTCGACTGCGACAAGCGCCCGATCGCGCGGAAGACTTCCTGCATCGCAGGCGCCTGCCCGAGGATCTCCGGCGTCTCGTTCGTGGCCGGAGCCGCGGGCGGCGCCGCGGTGGTCTCGCTCGTCGCGCGCCGGATCAGCGCCAGCGCATGATCGACGTCGAAAGGCTTCGGCAGATATTCGAACGCCCCGCCCTGGAACGACGCCACCGCGCTGTCGAGGTCGGAATACGCGGTCATGATGATGACCGGGATCTGCGGATGGCGCTCTTTCATCTTGCTGAGGAGCGCGAGACCGGACTCGCCCGGCATGCGGATGTCGGACACGAGCACCTGCGGCTCGCTCACGTTGAGCGCCTGCAGCACTTCGTAGGCCGTGGCGAATGTCTTGTACGGTATGCCCTCGCGCGCCAGCGCCTTCTCGAGGACCCAGCGGATCGACCGGTCGTCGTCGACGATCCACACGGCCTTCCTCCCGTCGCCTTGCGGCGGCTCGTAATCGTAGGCGTACATCGCGTCGCTCATTTCCCATCAAGGCCCGCGTCAGGCGCAGGCACGGTTCAATTCCAGCGGAAGCAGGATCGTGAACACCGTTTGCCCCGGCGTGCTCGTCCACTCGATCGTCCCGTTGTGCTGCGCCACGAACGTCTGCGCGATCGTCAGGCCGAGGCCGCTGCCGCCTTCGCGCCCCGACACCAGCGGGTAGAAGATCTTGTCGCGGATCGCGGCCGGGATGCCCGGGCCGTTGTCCTCGATGGCGATGGCCAGAGCGAGGCGATGCCGCTTCTTGGCGAGCGTGACGTAGCGCGCCACTCGCGTCGTGAGGCGGATCATCGGGCTGGTCGCGCCCGTTGCCACCGCCTGCGCCGCGTTCTTCACGATGTTGAGCACGACCTGCGTCAGCTGCTCGGGGTCGGCGTCGAATTCAGGGATGCTGGTGTCGAAGTCCTGCGCCACGCGGATCGCGGGGAACTCGGCTTGCACGAGGCTTCGCACGCGCACCAGGATCTCGTGGATGTTGGTTCGCCGGTACGTCGGCAGGCGGCTCGGCGTCAGGAGCCGGTTCACCAGGGACTGCAAGCGATCCGCCTCGGCGATGATCACTTGCGTGTACTCGGAAAGCTGCGGGCGGTCGAGCTCGCCTTCCAGCAGTTGCGCCGCGCCGCGTATGCCGCCCAGCGGGTTCTTGATCTCGTGCGCGAGGCTGCGGATGAGGTCTCGGTTCGCCTGCTGCTGCTCGAGCAGGCGCTCCTCGCGCGCGATCTTCAGCTGCTGGTCGATGTGGCGGAACTCGACGAGCAGGGTTGCGTCGCTGCCTTCCACGGGCGACACCGTGCACGTCAGGTGGAGCTTGCATTTGCCGCTGACGCCGAGCTCGATCTCCTGCTCAGTGTACGAGGCGCCGCTCATCACGGCCTTCGCGATCGCGCCTTCGAGCCCCGGGCTGTCGCCGAAGAGCTCGCGCGGCGTGTGCCCGACGAACTTGTGCCTGGAAAGCTCGAAGAGATTTTCGGCGGCCGGGTTCACGTAGATCACGCGTTCGTCGGAGCGAAGCACGAGCACCGCCGCCGCGAGCAGCTCGAGACCCGGGTAGCTCGCGACATGGGCGGTCGCCGACGAAGGAAAGAAGCGCAGCTTCACGGTGCCCGTCCCCGCACGCGCAAAGCGCGCGCGGCACTCGTGAAAACGCTTAGCAAATTCCGCGCCGCGTGACGACGCGGCGTGCGCGCAAGCGCGAGGACCGGTTCCGCGCTACTTCGTCGTCGCGAGCTCCTTCTTGAGCGCCTCGATGTTGCGCTCGTGAAGCTGCACGGCCTGCCGCAGCCGCGCGATGCGCTCCTGATACTTGGCGGCGTTGGACTGCTCCTCGGGCAAGGGCACCGGCGCACCGTTGCTGTATTGCGTGCGCGCTTCCGCAAGCAGCTTCTCCTCCGAGGAAAGCTCGTCGCCCAAGACCTTGCGCCGCATGTCGTCGCGCGAGCGCTGCGTCTCGGCGTCGACCTTGGGAAATCCAGCGGGCGTGGGCGTGCTCTTGCCCGCCGTGCTTGCGCGATGCGGCTCGTCCACGCCGATGCACGAGAGCTTGCGATAGCCCTTCTCCGGCGGCAGGTTGGAGAAGACGACGTTGCCCTCGGCATTGAGGTACTTGCACACGGGTTGCGCGAGCGCGCCGGGCGCGAGCGCGGCCGCGAGGCACCACGACAGGGCGCATGCGCACCGTTTTCCGGCAAGAAGGACATCGCTTCGCATGGCGGCGCAGTGTAGCCCAAGCCCGAGCACGGACGCAAAAACAACGAGGGCAGGCACCGCGCCCGCCCCCGATGTTGTATCAACGCTCGACGGCCTCTTTGCAGCATCTTCGTGTCGGCCGCCTCGCTCACTCGCGCCGCGTTGGGCGCCGACATGGCCGGTTTCGTCTTAGAGGCTGTAATACATGTCGAACTCGACCGGATGCGTGGTCATCCGGAAGCGCGTCACCTCTTCCATCTTGAGCGCGATGTAACCGTCGATCATGTCGTTGGTGAACACGCCGCCGCGGGTGAGGAACGCGCGATCCTTGTCGAGGGTATCGAGCGCCTCGTCGAGCGACGCGCACGGATGCGGCACCTTCGCGGCTTCCTCGGGCTCGAGGTCGTACAGGTTCTTGTCCATCGGGTCGCCGGGGTGGATCTTGTTCTGCACGCCGTCGAGCCCCGCCATCAGCATTGCCGAAAAAGCGAGGTACGGATTCGCGGTCGGGTCCGGGAAGCGCACTTCGATGCGCCGGCCCTTCGGGTTCGACACGTACGGGATGCGGATCGCCGCCGAGCGGTTGCGCGCGCTGTACGCGAGGTTGATCGGAGCCTCGAAGCCCGGTACCAGCCGCTTGTACGAATTGGTGCCCGGGTTCGTGATCGCGTTGAGCGCCTTCGCGTGCTTGATCACGCCGCCGATGTAGTAGAGCGCGAACTCGGACAGGCCGGCGTAGCCGTCGCCCGCGAAGAGGTTCTTGCCGTCCTTCCAGACCGACTGGTGCACGTGCATGCCCGAGCCGTTGTCGCCGACGATGGGCTTCGGCATGAACGTCGCGGTCTTGCCGTACGCGTGCGCGGTGTTGTGCACGCAGTACTTGAGGATCTGCAGCCAGTCGGCGCGCTTGACCAGCGTCTCGAACTTGGTGCCGATCTCGTTCTGGCCCGCCGCCGCGACTTCATGGTGATGCACTTCGACTTCCACGCCCATCTGCTCCATGGCGAGGCACATCGCCGAGCGGATGTCCTGCAGCGAGTCGACCGGCGGCACCGGGAAGTAGCCGCCCTTGACCGGCGGGCGGTGGCCCATGTTGCCGCCCTCGTACTTCTCGCCGGTGGACCACGGCGCCTCGGCCGAGCTGATCTTGACGAAGCACCCCGACATGTCGACGTTCCACTCGACCGAGTCGAAGATGAAGAACTCGGGCTCGGGCCCGAAGTACGCGGTGTCGCCCAGGCCCGAGGACTTGAGGTAAGCCTCGGCGCGCTTGGCGAGCGAGCGCGGGTCGCGCTCGTAACCCTTGCCGTCAGAGGGCTCGATCACGTCGCAAGTGATGAGCAGCGTCGTCTCGTCCATGAACGGATCGATGTTGGCGGTGGCGGGGTCGGGCATGAGCAGCATGTCGGAAGCCTGGATGCCCTTCCACCCGGCGATCGAGGAGCCGTCGAAGGCGTGACCCGACTCGAACTTGTCCTGCCCGAACATCTTGGCCGGCACGGAGACGTGCTGCTCCTTGCCGCGGGTGTCGGTGAATCGAAGGTCGACGAACTTGACCTCCTTGTCCTTGATCATCTTGAGCACGTCGGCGGGTGATGCCATGCAGATCTCCTGAGGCGTTTGGTCGGAAACAACGCGAAGCGCCGCGACGCGGCGCGGGAAGCTTACAAGGGAAGAATCAGGGGTCGTGACAGTTTAGCGAGAAGCATGCCATCGCTAAAATGCAGTTAAAACAATAGGTTAATTGAGTTTTGCGCCGGGCGGGGCAACCGCGACGTCGCATTGTGCACCCAAACGGAGCGGGTGCTCAAGGGTCGCGCACCACGGCGGTGCGCTAGGGGAAGAACAAGTAGAGCCGGTACCCGGCCTGCGTGGTGGCGCTGGCGTCGATGAAAAGCTTCACCGGCACTTCGCCGTTGGGCGCGATGCCGGCACTCGTGTTCGCGGTCCCGCTGACATAGTCCGGGGGCGACAGCGCACGCCGCACGACGACCGCGTCCTGGGAGTCCGTAAGCGTGAGCTCGAGATAGGGGTAGCCGATCGGATAGGCCGCGCGGTTGCGGATGGTCGCCGTGAGAATGAGCAGGCCCTTATGCGCCGGGTCGGCCTGCAGGTCCGAGGCGTCGATCGAAAGCGCCGCCACATCGCGCAGCGGCCGGATCGCGCATCCGGCGATCGCGCACAGCTGCACGAGCGCCGGCTTCGCCGACGGCACGTGCGCCGCGAGCGCATCGCGGAAGTGGAACAGCGCCTGCAGGACGAGCGCGGCGACGAGCAGCGGTATCGCCACCACCGCAAGCGCCTTGCCGGCGCGCGACGGAGGCTTCTTGGTTTCCCATGCGAAGCGGTTCTCGTAGTCGGCCGCCGAAGTGGGCGGCGCGCCCGCCGGCGGCGGCTCCTCGCGCGGAGGTGGCGGATCGAGCGCGTGGGCGCTGCGCAACGTGACCGTCGGCGGCCCTTTGGCGAGCTCGTCCTCGGCCTCTTCGTTGAGCACCGGAGCGTCGAGCGTGATCAGCTCCTCGCGGCCGTTGAACACCGTCCGGCAGTGGCCGCAGCGCACCTGGCCCTCGCGCAGCGCGAGCTGCGGCTCCGTGACCCTGAACACGGTCTTGCAACCGGGGCAGCGCGTGAAGAGTTCGTCGGCCATCGAAAGTCGCGTCAGCGCGAGGACAGGAGCACCCAACCCCCGTCTTCGCGCGTGGCCGCGAGTGTAAACCACCGCGCATAGGCCGCGACAACGGCCTCGGCCTGGTCGGCCAGGACCCCGGAGAGGGCGACCGAGCCGCCTGCCTCCACGCGCGCCGCGATGACCGGCGCGAGCAGGACGAGCGGGTTGGCGAGGATGTTGGCGACCACGATACCGAAGCGGCCCGGCGCCAACGCGTCGGGGCTCGCGAACGTCGCGCCGACGCCGTTCCCCGCGGCGTTGGCGCGGCTCGCCGCGAGCGCCTGCGGGTCGACATCGACGCCCGTGACGGCACGCGCGCCGAGCTTCGCCGCCGCGATGGCCAGGATCCCGGAGCCGCAGCCGTAATCGAGGACGGTCTCGCCGCCGGCGATCGTCTCGCGCAGCCACGCAAGGCACAGCCGCGTCGTGGGATGCGAGCCGGTGCCGAAGGCGAGCCCCGGATCGAGGCGGATGTTGAGCGCGCCGGGGTCGGGCGGCGCGCACCACGACGGCACGATGAAGAAGTGCTGCGCGATCTCGATCGGCCCGAACTGCGCCTGCGTGTTTCGCACCCAGTCCTCGTCCGCCACGGGGTAGGTCTCGAAGGCCGGGATCGGGAGCCCGACGCTGCGCGCGGCGCCGTCGAGCAGCCGTGCGAGGTCCGCATCCGCAGCCAGCAGTGCGACCAGGCGCGAGGTCGCCCATGCGCCGTCGGAATCGGTGCCCGGCTCGCCGTAAAGCGGCGTCTCGCGGTCGGTGCCGGCGAACGGGTCGGAGACGTCGACCGAGAGCGCGCCCGCTTCGAGCAACGCGTCCGACCAGGCGTCGGCTTGGACCGCCGAAGCGTCGAAGCGAAGAGCGATGAAGGACATCAGGCGCGGGGGCTCACCCCTTCCGCTTCGCCATCCGCTCCTCGAGGAAGTGAATGGACGTCCCGCCCTGCACGAACTTGTCGTCGAGCAGGAGCTCCTGGTGGAGCGGGATGTTGGTCTTGATGCCCTCGACGATCATCTCGGACAGCGCGACGCGCATGCGCGCCATCGCCTGCTCGCGGCTGTCGCCGTAGGCGATCACCTTGCCGATCATCGAATCGTAGTGGGGGGGCACGAGATAATTCTGGTACGCGTGCGAGTCGACACGGATGCCGGGGCCGCCCGGCGGATGCCACGACGTGATGCGCCCCGGAGAGGGCACGAAGCTCCACGGGTCCTCGGCGTTGATGCGGCATTCGATGGCATGGCCGCGGCGCACGACATCGCGCTGGCGGAAAGCGAGCTTGCGCCCGGCCGCGATCAGGATCTGCTGCTGCACGATGTCGATGCCGGTGATCGCCTCGGTGACCGGGTGCTCGACTTGCACGCGCGTGTTCATCTCGATGAAGAAGAATTCGCCGTTCTCGTACAGGAACTCGAAGGTTCCGGCGCCGCGGTAGGCGATCTTGCGGCAGGCGTCGGCGCAGCGCTCGCCGATGCGCATCAGCGAGCGCGGATTGATGTGCGGCGCGGGCGCCTCCTCGATGATCTTCTGGTGCCGCCGCTGCATCGAGCAATCGCGCTCGAACAGGTACACCGCGTTCTTGTGCTCGTCGGCGAGCACCTGGATCTCGATGTGGCGAGGGTTGGTGAGGAACTTCTCCATGTACACGGTCGGGTTGCCGAACGCGGCCTGCGCTTCCGCGCGCGTGAGCGTGACCGCGGGCATCAGCGCCGCCTCGGTGTGGACCACGCGCATGCCGCGTCCGCCGCCGCCGCCCGCCGCCTTGATGATGACCGGGTAGCCGACGCCGCGCGCGATGCGCACGACCTCCTTCGGATCCTCGGGCAGCGCGCCTTCCGATCCGGGCACGCACGGCACGCCGGCCTTCGCCATCGCGGCCTTGGCGCTCACCTTGTCGCCCATGAGGCGGATCGTCTCCGCGCGCGGGCCGATGAAGACGAAGCCCGACTTCTCGACCTTGTCCGCGAAGTCGGCGTTCTCCGACAGGAAGCCGTAGCCGGGGTGGATCGCCTGCGCGTCGGTCACCTCGGCTGCGGCAATGATCGCGGGCACGTGCAGGTAGCTTTGCGCCGACGGCGGCGGTCCGATGCACACGGACTCGTCGGCAAGGCGCACGTACTTCGCGTCGCGGTCGGCTTCCGAATGCACGACGACGGTCTTGATGTCCATCTCCCGGCAGGCGCGCTGCACGCGCAGGGCGATCTCGCCGCGGTTGGCGATCAGGATCTTGTCGAAGAGCTTGCCGGCCTTGCCGGCGCGCGCGTCGGCCACGTCGACGCGGTCAGCCGATCACGAACAAGGGTTGGCCAAATTCGACGGGCTGCCCGTTTTCGGTGAGTATCGACTTCACCACGCCCGCCTTGTCGGCCTCGATCTCGTTCATGAGCTTCATCGCCTCGACGATGCAGAGCGTCTGCCCCTCCGCCACGGTGTCGCCGATCTCGACGAAAGGTTGCGCGCCCGGGGTGGCGGAGCGGTAGAAGGTGCCGACCATCGGGCTCTTGACGACGTGTCCCTCGGACGGCAGGGGTTCTGC
>DATJXV010000202.1:0-15657 GCA_035499955.1 Casimicrobiaceae bacterium | reverse complement strand
GGTGTCGCGCAGGCGGAAACCGCGATCGCGGCGTGGCTTCCAGGCGAAGCCCGCTAAAGAAAGGCCCCGCGGTCAAGGGGAGTGACGCGGGGCCTTGAAACACCCGTCTTCGGCTCTTGAAGCCGGAAGACGGGCACCCGCTCAGGGAGGGTAGCGGGAGACGTTTACACCGTCTGGTTCATTGACCCGCGTGCGTCGGCGGAAGTTCCGGGCAGTACGCACGGACTAAATTCGTTACACTTTCCAACTACGACATCATGGGCTTTTCGTTCACAGGCAAGTTTCCGGCAAAGCGGCAGCGACGCATGCGCCGCGACGATTTCTCGCGGCGGATGATGCGCGAGACGAGGCTTTCGCCCGACGACTTCATCTACCCCGTCTTCGTCCTCGACGGATCGCGAAGGGAAGAGCCCGTCGGCTCACTGCCCGGCATCTCGCGCAAGTCGCTCGACAATCTGCTGGCAGACGCGGAAGCGTGTGTGGCGCTGGGCATACCCGCGGTCGCGCTGTTTCCGGTGATACCCCAGGATCAGAAGTCGCTCGATGCCGCGGCCGCATGGCATCCTGAGGGCCTCGTGCCGCGCGCCGTGCGAGCGCTGAAGGAGCGCTTCCCCGCGCTTGGGGTCGTTACCGATGTGGCGCTCGATCCTTACACGACACACGGCCAGGACGGCATCATCGACGATGCGGGCTACGTGATGAACGAGGCGACGGTGGCCGCGCTCGTCAAGCAGGCCGTGTGTCACGCCGAGGCCGGGGTCGACATGGTCGCGCCGTCCGACATGATGGACGGCCGCATCGGCGCCGTGCGCAATGCCCTCGACGGCGCGGGTCGCGAGTTGACGCGCATTCTCGCCTACTCCGCGAAGTACGCCTCGTCGTTCTACGGGCCGTTCCGTGATGCCGTGGGCTCGGCCGCCAATCTCGCGGGCGGCGACAAGCACACCTACCAGATGGATCCCGCCAACAGCGACGAGGCGCTCTGGGAGACGTACCTCGACGTCCGCGAAGGCGCCGACATGGTGATGGTGAAGCCCGGATTGCCCTACCTCGACGTCGTGCGCCGCGTGAAGGACGCCTTCGGCATGCCGACCGCCGTCTACCAGGTGTCGGGCGAATACGCGATGCTCAAGGCGGCCTTCCGGATGGGCTGGCTCGACGAGCGCGCGTGCGCGCTGGAGGCGCTGCTGAGCATCAAGCGCGCCGGGGCGGACGCCATCCTCACCTATTTCGCGCTCGACGCCGCGCGCTGGCTCAAGTCAGATACTTGAATCGTCGAGCAATGCCGCCACTTCGTCGGCGGTGAGACGGATTTCTCCCTGCCCGCGGCGATCGCGCCGCGGACGCTGCCGCGCCTGCTCGAGGGTGCGCACCGACAGGCGCACGCCGGTGGCGCGATCGCTCACGTACAACTCGCACGCACCGTCGCGGTCCGAGCCCATCGCGCGATAGCTCTCGCCCGCGTTGAGGAGCGCGAGTTCGACCGCTTTCGGATCGGGCGCGACGAGCTCCAGGCGCACGTCGCTGTGCTCGGTGGCCCAGCCGGCAGCCACGCCGCCGACGAGCAGCGGCGCGAACTGCGCGAGGCGGCGCATCCAGCGCAGCGCGACCTCGCGTTGCCCGCGCAGCTGTCCTTCGTGCGTGTCCCGCGCGAAGAGCGCGTGATGCTCCGCGAGCGCGGCCTCGATCTCGTCGTCGCCGGGAAGGGCTTCGCGCGGCGAGAGCATGAGCTCGCGC
Organism: Casimicrobiaceae bacterium; assembly: GCA_035499955.1. GTDB lineage: Bacteria > Pseudomonadota > Gammaproteobacteria > Burkholderiales > Casimicrobiaceae > VBCG01. The sequence goes on along the minus strand of DATJXV010000202.1, from coordinate 13,920 downwards.
GCCGCCTTGCGCTTGGCGAGCGACCAGTCGCCGATGCCGTGGTCGGCGATGAGACGCGCGGCCACTTGCGCGATGCGCATGCGATTCTGCGCGTCGCGCGTCGCGGCGAGGTTGCTGCGACGGGCCATGAGGCGCTTAGAACAGTTGCTCGCGCACGTCCTGCGTCGTGCGCCCGGGGACCGGCGGCGCAAGGCCTTCGCCGCGGCCGGCCGGCGGATATTCGGCGAAGAAGTAATCGGTGAGCGTGCTCGAGTCGTCGCGCAGACCCGTATCGGGGTTGATGCGCACGCTGATCACGCCGTCCGGCGGCGAGAGCGGCTTTTCCGGCACGCCCTTCAGCGCCTTCTGCATGAAGCTGATCCAGATCGGCAACGCGGCGACACCGCCCGTTTCGTTGGCCCCGAGCGTGCGCGGCTGGTCGAAGCCTATCCAGGACACGCCCACGATCGACGCGTTGAATCCGCAGAACCACGCGTCGACGTTCTCGTTGGTGGTACCCGTCTTGCCCGCCAGGTCCTTGCGCCCGAGGGAGAGGGCGCGCGTGCCGGTGCCGAAGTTGATCACGTCGCGCAGCATCGTGGTCATCACGAACGCGTTGCGCGGATCGATCGCGCGCTCGGCACCTTCGCCCGCGGCCACCGGCTTGGCCTCCGAAAGCACGTTGCCCCGGGCGTCGGTGACGCGGGCGATGAGGTAAGGCGAGACCCGGTAGCCGCCGTTGGCGAAGACGGCGTACGCTGCGGCCATCTGCAGCGGCGTGGCCGAGCCTGCGCCGAGGCCCATCGTGAGGTAGGGCGGGTGCTGCTTCGGGTCGAAGCCGAAGCGCGCGATATAGTCCTGCGCGTACTGCGGGCCGATGGCCTGCAGCACGCGCACGAGAACCAGGTTCTTCGACTTCGCGACCGCGTTGCGCAGCCGCATCGGGCCGTCGAACTTGCCGTCGTAGTTCTTGGGCTCCCAATCCTCGCCGCCCGCCTTGTCGGCGGGGACGAAGAACGGCGCGTCATTGACGACCGTCGCTGGAGAAAAGCCCTTTTCCAGGGCGGCCGAATAGATGAAGGGCTTGAACGACGAGCCGGGCTGGCGCATCGCTTGGGTTACGTGGTTGAACTTGTTGCGCTCGTACTCGAAGCCACCCGTGAGCGCGAGGATCGCCCCGTCGAGCGGCGAGATGGCGAGGAACGCGGCCTCGGCCTGCGGCACCTGCGAGACGCTCCATGCGCCCTTGTCGTCCTTCGACAGGCGGATGACGGCCCCGCGCCGGATGCGCTGGGCGGCGGGCGTCTTGTCGGTCAGGTTGCGCGCGGCGAACTTGAGCGCGTCACCCTTCAAGGCAACCACGTCACCGCTCGCCAAGACGGCGCGCACCTCGGCCGCGGTCGCTTCCTGGACCACCGCGACGACGAGGTTGTCGCCGTCCGGTGTCTCCTGGAACACCCGGTCGAGCACCTGCTCCTGCTCGGCGGGGTCGGCCGGGAGGTTCACGTACGACTCGGGCCCGCGATAGCCGTGGCGCTTGTCGTATTCGAGCACGCCGCGGCGTACGGCCAGATAGGCGGCCTCCTGGTCGGCCTTGCGCACGGTCGTCCACACCGTGATGCCACGGGTGTACGCCTCGTCGCCGTAGGCGTCGAAGACGACTTGCCGCGCCATCTCGGCGACCGACTCGCCATGCGTGGGCAGGGCGTCGCGGATGCCCTGGCGCACGGCCAATGGCGCATTTTGTGCTTCCTGGAAGGCCTCGTCAGTTATGAAGTGAAGCTCGTGCATCCTTCGCAGCACGTAGAGCTGGCGCTGTTTGGCCCGGCGCGGGTTGTTGACGGGATTGAACGTGGAGGGCGCCTTGGGCAGGCCGGCGAGCATCGCGGCCTCGGCGACGGTGACGTCCTTCAGCGGCTTGCCGTAGTAGATCTGCGAGGCCGCGGCGAACCCGTAGGCGCGCTGGCCGAGGAAGATCTGGTTGACGTAGAGCTCGAGGATTTCGTCCTTGGTCAGGTTGGCCTCGATCTTCCAGGCGAGCAGGACTTCGCGGAGCTTGCGGGTGACCGTCTTCTCCCGGGTGAGGAAGAAGTTGCGGGCCACTTGCATGGTGATCGTGCCGGCGCCCTGCTGGGTGCCGGAGGCGACGTTGGCGAGGGCGGCGCGCGCCACGCTCAAATAGTCGACTCCACCGTGTTGGTAGAACCGCTCGTCTTCTGCGGCCAAAATGGCCTGTTTCATGACATCCGGGACATCGCGGATGGTCACGATCGCGCGCCGCTCCTCGCCGAATTCGCCCAGGAGGTCGCCTTCAGTGGACACGACCCGCAGGGGTATTTTGGGCTGGTAGTCGGTGAGCGCTTCCAGGGATGGAAGCGTAGGCCACAAAAGGGCCAGAACAAACGCTCCGAGGAGGGCGCCGACCACGCCCAATCCCAGGAAAACGGACAAAAGGTAGACGATCCAGCGTCTTAGCACGTGGGAATAAAACTTGCGTCAGAAGCGATTAACGTTGCGTTATTGCCGCGAGCGCCCCGAGGCGCAACGGCATTAGAGGCAAACAAATTGACAAGGTTCACACTTGCTGCCAGAGTTTAAAGTAGTTTGTCAGCACTTTGCCCGGGTGCTCCATGCTCTCCGAACGCTTCGGTAGTGCGCTGGAAATCTTCAAAACGAAGTCTCCGTCGCTGATCGGAGTCGATATCGCTTCGACCTCCATCAAGCTGATCGAGCTTTCGCAAACGGGCAAAGGCACGTTCAAGCTCGAGCGCTACGCCATCGAGCCGCTGCCGAAGGACACGGTCTCCGATGGCAACATCGCGAACCTGGACCAGGTCGCCGACGCGCTCAAGCGCGGATGGAAGCGCCTCGGCAGCCGCAACCGCAATATTGCCATGGCGCTGCCCGCGGCCATGGTCATCACCAAGAAAATTATCGTGCCGGCCGGACAGAAGGAAGAGGAGCTCGAGCTCACCGTCGAGGCCGAGGCGAACCAGTACATCCCGTTCGCGCTGGACGAGGTCAACCTCGACTTCCAGATCCTGGGACCCGCACCGAACAATCCCGACGAAGACGAGGTGCTTATCGCGGCGTCGCGCAAGGAGAAGGTCGAAGACCGCGTCGCCATCGCCGAGGCGTCCGGGCTGCGGCCGCGCGTGATGGACGTCGAGTCGTACGCCACGCAGGAGGTGTTCAGCCTGATCGCGCCGTCGCTGCCGGCGAACGGGCGCGACCAGAACGTCGCCCTGGTCGACGTCGGCGCCCACGTCACCCACTTCTATGTCCTGCGCAACAACCAGTTCCTGTTCTCCCGCGACCAGGCCTTCGGCGGCAACCAGCTCACCCAGGACATCCAGCGCGCGTTCAACCTCTCGCCCGAGGAAGCGGAGTCCGCGAAGAAGAACCAGGGCTTGCCCGAGAACTACGACAGCGACGTGCTGCAGCCGTTCATGGAGACGCTGGCACTCGAGATCACGCGCGCCCTGCAGTTCTTCTTCACCTCGACCTCGCACAACCAGGTCGACCAGGTCGTGCTCGCCGGCGGGTGTGCGGCGCTGCCGGGTATCGACGAGCTGGTGGCCAAGCGCGCCGGCGTGGCCACGGTGATCGCCAATCCCTTCGCGTCCATGCAGGCGTCCGAGCGCATCCGTCCGCGCCAGCTCGCCCAGGACGCGCCCATGCTCCTGGTGGCGACCGGTCTTGCCCTGCGGAGCTTCGAATAATGGCCGCCGTCCGCATCAATCTGCTGCCGCACCGGGAGCAGAAGCGCCAGGCCCGGCAGCGCCAGTTCATCTCGCTTGCGCTCCTGCTCGGCATATTCGGCCTCGCCGTCGTCGCGATGGTGCACGGCGTCCTGTCGGCCCAGATCGAGAACCAGAAGGACCGCAACAAGCTCCTCAAGACCGAGATCGCGAAGCTCGACGACCAGATCAAGGAGATCGACCGGCTGCGCGACCAGATCCAGGCCGTGCTCGCGCGAAAGCAGGTGGTCGAGACGCTGCAGGCTAACCGCAGCGAGGCCGTGCACCTCCTCGACCAGCTCGTCCGCCAGCTCCCCGACGGGATCTACCTGCGCAGCGTCAAGCAGACGGGCCCCAAGGTGACCGTGTCCGGCTACGCGCAGTCGAACGCTCGGGTGTCGACGCTGATGCGCAACCTCGAGGCGTCGCCCTGGCTCGGCAATCCCGAGCTCATCGAGATCAAGCTCGTCCCCGCGCCGGGCGCGCCGAGGGATCGCAGCGACCTCAAGATCAACGAGTTCACGTTGAGCTTCCTGATCAAGCGAGCGCCGACCGAGACTGCGCCGGGGGGCGCGCCGCCGGGGACTCCCGCTGGCGCCCCCGTGCCGGCCGCGCCGGCCGCCAAGACGAAGGCGGCCGCCCCGGTGAAGGAGCGTGTTGCATGAGCGCGAATTGCCTCGGAGTGCGCAGTGAAGGGCAGCTTGTGAAGCGCCGCGTGAGCCAGCCATGAACCTCGAAGACCTTCGCCATCTCAACTTCCGCGACATGGGCAGCTGGCCCTTGTTGCCGAAAGCCCTGATCCTCGCAGCGATCATCGTGGCGATCGTAGGCGCGGGGTACCTGTTCGACTGGAGCGACCAGTGGTCCGCGCTCGAGAGGGCGCGGGCCGAAGAGGGGACGCTCAAGCAGCAATACTCCCAGAAGAAGGCCAAGGCCATCAATTTCGAGCTGTACGTGCAGCAGCTCTCCGAGGTCGAGCAATCGTTCGGCGCGCTCGTCAAGCAGCTGCCGAACCGCTCCGAGATCGACGCGCTCCTCACCGACATCAACCAAGCCGGTCTCGGCCGCGGCCTGCAGTTCGAGCTCTTCAAGCCCGCGGCGCAGGAGAAAATGGCCGAGTTCTACGCCGAGCTTCCGATCAAGATCCGCATCACGGGCACGTACCACGACATGGGTGCGTTCGCCAGCGACGTCGCGCAACTTCCGCGCATCGTCACGCTGAACGACATCAGCATCAACAACGACAAGGGCACGTTGGTCATGGACGCCGACGCCAAGACCTTCCGCTACCTCGACGAGGACGAGATCGCGAGGCAGCGCGCGGCGGCGAAGGCGAAGGAGAAGGGGGCGAAGGGCAAGAAATGAAAGCGCGCGTTGCCGCCCTCCTGGTTTCGACCGCGCTCGTTGCCGCCTGCGGCGGCGAGTCGCACCAGGATCTTCGCACGTGGATGGTCGAGCAGGGCAAGGGCGCGCGCGGCAAGCTCGATCCGCTGCCGCAGATCAAGCCGTACGACCCGTTCGCCTACAACGCGTTCGACCTGCCCGATCCGTTCAAGCCGAGAAAGATCGAGCCGAGCAAGGGCGCCTCCAAGCTCGCGCCCGACCTGACCCGGCGCAAGGAGCCGCTCGAGGCGTATCCGCTCGAGTCGCTGTCGATGGTCGGCACGCTCGAGCGCAACAAGACGGTCTACGCGCTCGTGCGAACGCCCGACCGCGACGTCTACCAGATCCGCGCGGGCAACTACGTCGGCCAGAACTTCGGCGTCGTGACCACGATCGGCGAGAACGAGATCAAGCTCAAGGAGTTGATCCAGGACGGGGCGGGCGACTGGACCGAACGATCCAGCACGCTGCAGCTGCAGCAGACCGATGCCAGACCACAGGGGACCAGACGATGAGCGCGCGCACCGCCATGCGAACCACCTGGAGGGCATCCTGGCGACGAGGATGGGCAGCCGCGCTCCTCGCGGTCTTCTCGTGCGCGCTCGCCGGCGCCGCGTTCGCGCAGGCCGCGAACAGCCTCGACAACGTCACCGTCTCTCGCGCGAGCTCCGGGCGCGTGGTCGTGCACTTCCAGCTCAAGTCCCCCCCGGCCAATCCGCCGGCGAGCTTCGCCATCGCGAGCCCGCCGCGCATCGCGCTCGACTTCCTCGACACCACCAATAACCTGGGCGCCACGCAGCGCTCGGTCGACGAGGCCGCGTTGCGCAGCCTCAACGTGATCCAGGCCGGCAACCGCACGCGCGTCGTGTTCAACCTCAACAAGCCGCAGTCGTTCGAAACGGCGGTGCAGGGCAACACGGTCATTGTCACGCTGAACGACCAGGAGCCACCGGCGCCGGGCCAGGAGACCGTGCAGCGCTTCGCGGAGTCGAAGGGAGGCGATGCGCAGCACGCGTTGCGCGACGTCGACTTCCGGCGTGGTCGCAACGGCGAGGGCCGGCTGGTCGTCGACCTGTCCGACAGCTCGACCGGCATCGACATACGGCAGCAGGGCCGCACGCTGGTCGTCGACTTCCTGAAGACGTCCGTGCCGCGCAACCTCGAGCGGCGCATCGACGTCGCCGATTTCGGGACCCCCGTGCTCACGGTGGACACGTTCCAGCAGGGCTCCAACGCGCGCATGGTGATCGAGCCCAAGGGCTTGTGGGAGCACTCGGCGTATCAGGCCGACAACAAGTTCATCCTGGAGGTGAAGCCCATCCTCGAGGACCCGAACAAGCTGGTGCAGGGGTCTCGCGGCGGCTACAAGGGCGAGAAGCTCTCGCTCAACTTCCAGAACGTCGAAGTGCGCGCGGTGCTGCAGGTGATCGCCGACTTCACGGGTCTCAACATCATCACGAGCGACACGGTGCAGGGCAGCCTGACGCTGCGCCTGAAGGACATCCCTTGGGACCAGGCGCTCGACATCATCCTGCAGACGAAGGGCCTCGACATGCGCAAGAACGGCAACGTCGTGCTCATCGCCCCGCGGGAGGAGCTCGCGCTCAAGGAGAAGCAGCAGCTCGAGAACGCGATCCAGATCGGCGAGCTCGAGCCGCTCGTCTCCGAGTCGTTCCAGCTCAACTACATCCGTGCGCAGGATCTGCTCAACCTGATCACCAGCAACACGCAGCAGAGGTTCGGCGAGGGCGCAGGGCAGACGCGCACGACCGGCGGCCAGGGCTCGATCATCAGCAAACGCGGCGTGGCCGTGATCGACCCGCGGTCGAACATCCTGTTCGTCACCGACACGGCTTCGCGCCTCGAGGAGGTGCGCAAGATCATCCGCCAGATCGACACGCCGATCCGCCAGGTGCTGATCGAGGCGCGCATCGTGATCGCGAGCGACACGTTCAGCCAGCAGCTCGGCGTGCGCTTCGGCCAGCAGACCGGCTTCACGTTCCTCAACAAGCGCTATTCCGCGGGCTCCGGCGGCAGCCTGTCGACGCAGCCGGTGGTGACCACGTCGGGCGACACCATCATCCGCGACACGCGAACGCAGACGCCGTTCGAACTGGCGTCGGGCCTCGCGAGCGCCGGCTACTCCGACTCGCCGCAGCTCAACGTGAATCTCCCGGTGCCCAACGCCGCCGGCCAGCTCGCGCTGACGCTCATCAACCTCGGCAGCGGCAACCTCATCAACCTCGAGCTCTCCGCGCTCGAGGCCGACGCCCGCGGCAAGGTCGTGTCGAGCCCCCGCGTGGTCACGGGCGACAACCAGAAAGCGGCCATCGAGCAGGGGACCGAGATTCCCTACGTGACGCCGGGCACCGCCAACTCCCCGGCCACGGTGCAATTCAAGAAGGCCGTGCTGCGCCTCGACGTCACCCCTCAGATCACGGCCGACGGCCGCGTCCACATGGTCGTAGAAGTGCGCAAGGACACGGTCGGCCAGTACGTGCAGCTGGGCGGCGGGTTCTCGGTGCCGTCGATCGACACCAAGAACGTGGTCACGCAGATCCTCGTCAACAACGGCGACACTGCGGTCATCGGCGGCATCTACGAGGAGACCATCCGCAACGACGTGACGCAGGTTCCCTGGCTCGGCAACATCCCGATCCTGGGTTACCTCTTCAAACAGACCGGCAACAGCAGCGACAAGGGCGAGCTCCTGATCTTCCTCACGCCGCGCATCGTCAAGGAAACGGTAACATCCGTGCGGTGAGCGAAGCCCCTGGCAGCGGACCCGCTGCCGAGAACCCCCAGGTTGCCCCGGTGCCGCTTCGCCGGGGCAATTTGTTTCTGGTCGGCCTGCCGGGCGCGGGCAAGTCCACGCTCGGCCGCCAGCTGGCGCGTAGGCTGCATAAGCACTTCGTCGACGCCGACACCGAGCTCGAGCAACGCCTGGGCGTGTCGATCCCGACCATCTTCGAGATCGAGGGCGAAGCAGGCTTCCGCGACCGCGAGGAAGCGGTGCTGGCCGATCTCACGGCGCTCGCCGAGATCGTGCTGTCCACCGGCGGCGGCGCCGTCCTGCGGCCGAACAACCGGGCGCGTCTCAAGGAGAATGGAACCGTGATCTATCTTCACGCCGAGCCGGCGACCTTGTACGCGCGAATCCGCCACAGTCGCAACCGGCCGCTCCTGCAGACCGCCGATCCGTTGGCGCGGCTGGGCGAGCTGTACCGGCAGCGCGACGCGCTCTACCGCGAGACCGCCACGTTTGTCGTCGAATCCGATCGCGGCGAGGTGATGCGGCTTGTCCGCCGATTCGAGCCTGGAGAGGAGGGCGCATGACGTCGAACGAGGAGCGCGTCCTCACCGTCGGGCTCGCGGCGCGAAGCTATCCGATCCGCATCGGCCGCGGCACGATCGCCCATGCCGGCTCGCTCGTCGCGTCGCTCGGCACGAAGCACGCCGTGATCGTGACCAATCCGACGGTGGCCGCGCATTGGCTCGCGCCGGTGCGCGACAGCGTCGCGGCGGGCGGCGCGCGCTGCGACGTGGTCGTCGTTCCCGACGGCGAGGCGCACAAGAGCTTCGCGACACTCGAGGACGTCGTGACGAGGCTGCTCGAGCTTCGCGCCGAGCGCGGGAGCCTCGTCGTGGCGCTCGGCGGTGGCGTGGTCGGCGACGTCGCGGGATTCGCCGCGGCGATCTGCCAGCGCGGCATGCCGTTCGTGCAGATCCCCACCACCCTGCTCGCGCAAGTCGATTCCTCCGTAGGTGGCAAGACCGGCATCAACCATCCCCTCGGCAAGAATCTGGTCGGCGCCTTCTACCAGCCGCGTGCCGTGCTCATCGATACCGATTGCCTGGCCACGCTGCCGCCGCGCGAGCTCGCGGCGGGCCTTGCCGAGGTCATCAAGTACGGCGCGATCAAAGACGCCGCGTTCTTCGCCTGGCTCGAGGCGAATATCGGCGCGCTCGTGGCGCGCGACGCCGGCGCGCTCGCGCACGCCGTCTACGAGAGCTGCCGCACCAAGGCGGCCGTCGTGGCCACCGACGAGCGCGAGGAAGGCGAGCGCACGCTCCTCAACTTCGGGCACACGTTCGGGCACGCCATCGAGAACGGCGTCGGCTACGGCGAGTGGCTGCACGGCGAAGCCGTGGCCGCGGGCATGGTCCTCGCGGCGGAGGTCTCGCAGCGAACCGGCCGAATCGGCTCGGCGGACGTGCGCCGCCTGCGCGACCTTGTCGGCGGCGCAGGCCTCCCCGTCGCGCCGCCCGCGCTCGGCTTCGACCGCTGGCGCGCGCTCATGGCGCGCGACAAGAAAGTGCGGGCGGGCACCGTGCGCTTCGTGCTGCTCGACGCCATCGGCGAAGCCGTCGTGACCTCCGACGTCCCGGACGATGTCCTGCGAGCGGTCCTACCTTAAAAAAACTAGAGCTGCACCCACTGCGTGGGTGCAGCTCCGCCAGAAGCATTCCGCCTCGCGGCGGGTGCATCTACGTCAGACGTCTTCTACTGGCAGATCACCGTCGCGATCACGACCAGCGGCACGGCGCTCGAATCCTGGATGCGGATCTGTGTGGTCCGCGGCAACGGATTCTGCGCGAGGCCGCTGACCGAGAAGCCGCCGCCGGAGATCGGCACCGCCGCCGGGTTGATCGTGCCGGTCGTGCCCGGCACCGAGAAGGTCACGTTGTACGGCGGCGTGCCTCCGGTGATCACGTAGTTCGAGATGGCTCCGCTACAGGCGTTCTGCGGTGCCGGCGCCGGCTGCTGGGTGTACGTATAGCTGCCCGGCGCGACCGCGAGGCCCGGCGGGTTCGGCACGTTCGGGCACGTGATCGTCACGATCTGCTGCAACTGCGGCGAGCTCGAGTCCTGGACCGTGATGTTGGTCGTGAGCACGCCGTTGGTGAGGCCCGTGACGGCGAAGCCCTGCCCGGAGGCCGCAATCGACGTCGGCGCGATGGTCGCGCCCGGGCGCGGAGAAGCGAAGAACACGGTGTACGGCGCGGTGCCGCCGCTCACCACGAAGTTCGCCGTCTGGCCCACGCACGTCGAGGTCGAGAAGTTGTAGTTCGCCGGCGCGACCACCAGCGCCGACGGTGGGGGTGGCGCCGGACCGCCGGTGCAGCCGATCTGCACCGTCGCCGACTGCCGCGGCGAGGAGTTGTCGAATACGGTGATCGTCGTGTCGGCCGGTGACGTGATGCCGGCCACCGTCACCGCGGCGCCCGCGGCGATGTTGTTCTGCGGGTTGAGCGTGACCGACGTGGAGCTCGTCGACGACGTGACGACCGCGGAGTACGGAGCCGTGCCGCCGGTGGCGATGAACTGGAACGTGTTCGCCGGCACGCAGTTGACCTTCGAGATGGCGCCAGGCGTCACGACGAACGTGGTCACTGGCGGCGTGGGCGCCGTGGTCCCGAGCTGGTTGGTCACCAGCGGGTAGGTGCCCGCGGGAATCGTGCGCCCCGTCGCGTCCGTGATCACGTAGGTGAGATTGACGAAGCACGTCCCGTTGGTCGTGGTCGTGAACGCGCCTCCGCTCGTCGTGACCGGGAGCCCGGTGAGCGTGACGGCGCCCGGGAAGTTGACCCCGACGGTGTACGGCGGCGTGCCGCCGAAGATGTAGTTGGTGACGCTTACGCCCGTCGAGCAGTGCTGGGTGTCCGGTCCCGTGATCGTGGTTGTGCCGAGCGGCAGGACGGATAGGACGGCCCCGTTGATGGTCACCTGGAGGAGGGTGAAGGAACCGGTGATCTGCTGGCCCGACGTCACGTCGGTGGCGCGCAGGATGCCCGTCTGCGTCGGCGTGTCGGCCGGGTCGTTCAGCACGACCACCGCGTTGCCGTTCGTGTCCGTCACGACGGTGAGCGTCTGGACGAGCGGTTGCGCGGGATTGGTGGAAACGATCTGGAAGGGGCCCTGGACGACGTCGAAGCGCACCTGGCGGCCGGAAACCCCGTTGCCGGTGGGTCCGGTGACCTTCACGCTCGCCGTGCCGGTGCCGCCCGAGCACACGGTGTTTTCCGTGTTGCTGCAGTCCGGGTTCGGGTTGCCGTTGATCGTGATGCCCGACGGCAGGAGCGGCGAGGGGTTCACGGTGACCGTCGTTTGCGCAGAGACGGTTCCCGCGGAGTCCTGCACGGTGATGTTCACGCCGGTGGTTTGCGTTACGTTGTTGGGGGCCAGGACGACGGTGTCGCCGCTGACGTTGGTCGCGACCGGCAGGACGGTCTGATCGGTCGAGAACGCTCGGTACGGGGGCACGCCGCCCGAGACCGCGATCGTGGCCGGGTTTCCGGGATAGACCGTCAGCGTGTTCGGAAGCAGGAGCAGCGGAGGTATCGGGGTCGGCGGCGGCAGGTAGGGATTGTTCGGCGCTCCGTTGCCGCCCCCGCAGGCGCTCAGAAGCAGGATGCCGGCGATGCCGAAAAGGGCGCACGCCGAGCGCAGCCATGCGGTGAAATGCCGATTTACCATGGTCCCATTCCCGATGATGTTGTCCTAAAAATCGATCCGTCTCGACCCTAAAATAACGTTGCAACAAGCATCTAGGTCATTTTGTTCAGATTAAAGCCCAACAACAGGCCTGGCGCAAGTATTTCCCTCGGGCGCCAGCTGCCGCTGAGCGGCCATTGTTGCGCCGGCGGCGGCAGCCCGAGACGCGTTGCCGCATTGCAGCATCACGAGTAAGATGGACCGGCTCCGGGCTCGCATTCTTCCTGGTGCCAACGGCTTGAGCGACACGACGATCGAGGACATTAGTGGAATCGGATCAAGACCTGGACCAAGGCTCGTCGGCTTGGCCGCCCTCGCGGCAAGGCTTGTACGACCCCGCCAACGAGCACGACGCGTGCGGACTGGGCTTTATCGCGCATATCAAGGGTCGCAAGAATCACGCCATCGTCCGTCACGCGCTCCAGATTCTCGAGAATCTCACGCATCGCGGCGCGACCGGCGCGGACCCGCTCCAGGGCGACGGCGCGGGCATCCTGATCCAGCTGCCCGACGCCTTCCTGCGCCGTGCGTGCGGCAGGCTCGGCATAACCTTGCCCGCGATCGGGCAATACGGCGTGGGGATGGTGTTCCTCCCGCGCGAGCCGGCCTCGCGGATGGCGTGCGAGCAGGAGATCGAGCGCGCGATCGCGGCCGAAGGACAGGTATTGCTGGGATGGCGCGACGTACCGACCAACAACGCCGGCCTGTCGATGCGCACCAAGGAAGTCGAGCCTTTCATCCGCCAGGTCTTCATCGGCCGCGGCGACCGCGACGTAGACCAGGACGCGCTCGAGCGCAAGCTCTACGTGATCCGCAAGCGCGCCGGGCACGCCATCCAGTCGCTCGCGCTTCGCCACGGCAAGGAGTTCTACGTGCCGTCCATGTCGACGCGCACGCTCGTGTACAAGGGCATGCTGCTCGCCCACCAGGTCGGCACCTACTACCTCGATCTCGCCGACGAGTCGATGGTGACCGCGCTCGCGATGGTCCACCAGCGCTTCTCGACCAACACGTTCCCGACCTGGGATCTCGCGCACCCGTTCCGCTTCGTCTGCCACAACGGGGAGATCAACACGCTTCGCGGCAACTTCAACTGGATCCGTGCGCGCGAAGGCGCCATCGCGTCCGAGGTGCTGGGCGAGGACCTGCCCAAGCTGTGGCCGCTCATCTACGACGGCCAATCCGATTCCGCCTCGTTCGACAACGCGCTCGAGCTGCTCGTGATGGGCGGCTACCCGCTGCCACACGCCATGATGATGATGATCCCCGAGGCGTGGGCGGGCAATCCGCTGATGGACGAAGACCGCCGCGCGTTCTACGAGTATCACGCGGCGCTGATGGAGCCGTGGGACGGCCCGGCGGCGATGGCGTTCACCAACGGCCGCCAGATCGGCGCCACGCTGGACCGCAACGGTCTGCGCCCGGCGCGCTTCATCGTCACCGACGACGACTACGTGGTGATGGCCTCCGAAGTGGGCGTGCTCGACATCCCGGAGAGCAAGATCGTCAAGAAGTGGCGGCTGCAGCCGGGCAAGATGCTCCTGGTCGACACCGAGCAGGGGCGCATCGTCGACGACGACGAGCTGAAGCGCACGCTCGCCACCGAGAAGCCGTATCGCCAGTGGATCCGCGACTGCCGCTTGCGCCTCGAGGACATGCCCGAGCCGGCGCCGAGCGTGCCGTCGGAGATATCGCTGCTCGACCGCCAGCAGGCGTTCGGCTACACGCAGGAGGACGTCAAGATCCTGCTCACGCCGATGCTCGAGACGGGCGAGGAGGCGCTGGGCTCGATGGGCGACGACGCGGCGCTGCCCGTGCTGTCGAACCGCCCGAAGGTCTTCTACAACTACTTCAAGCAGCTCTTCGCGCAGGTCACGAACCCGCCGATCGATCCGATCCGGGAGGAGCTCGTGATGTCGCTCGTCTCGTTCGTCGGCCCGCGGCCGAACCTGCTCGGCATCGACGTCCGCGAGCCGCCGATGCGGCTCGAGGCGCAGCAGCCGATCCTCACGCCGTCCAACATGGAGAAGATCCGGCACGTGGAGCTCTTCTCCGGCGGCGCGTTCAAGTCGGTCGAGCTCGACATCTGCTATCCCGCGACGTGGGGCGCGAACGGCATGGAGGCGGCGCTGGCGAGCCTCGCGGCGCACGCCGAGGACGCGATCCGCCAGGGCTACAACATCCTCGTGCTGTCCGACCGCACGGTGTCGCACGATAGCCTGCCGATCCCCGCGCTACTGGCCACCGCGGCCGTGCACGAGCACCTGGTCAAGAAGGGCCTGCGCACGTCCGCCGGCCTCGTGGTCGAGACCGGATCGGCGC
>DATJXV010000201.1:0-9243 GCA_035499955.1 Casimicrobiaceae bacterium | reverse complement strand
CCGGCATCGGCGTCGCCACCGCGTTCTTCGCGGCGACCGTCGCGCTCGTCCAGACCGACATCAAGAAAGTGCTCGCCTACTCGACCGTGTCGCAGCTCGGCTTCATGTTCGTCGCGATCGGCGTCGGCGCGTACGGTGTGGCGGTCTTCCACCTCTACACCCACGCGTTCTTCAAGGCGTGCCTGTTCCTGGGCGCCGGCAGCGTGATCCACGCGATGGGTGGCGAGCAGGACATCCGCAAGATGGGCGGCCTCGCGCGCAAGATCCCGATCACCTTCGTCACCTTCGCCATCGCGACGGCGGCCATCGCGGGCATCCCGCCGCTCGCCGGATTCTTCTCGAAGGACGAGATCATGTGGTTCGCCCTCGCGAGCGGCCGCGGCGGCTCTACGTTCCTGTTCACGGTGGCGGCGCTCACCGCGCTCATGACGTCCTTCTACATGTTCCGCCTGTTGTGGCTCACGTTCTTCGGCGCGCCCCGCATGGACGAGCACACCGCGCACCACGTGCACGAGTCCCCGCTGTCGATGACCGGCGTGCTCGTCGTGCTGGCGGTCGGCTCGGCGATCGGAGGCTTCCTTTCCATCCCGCACTACCTCGAGCCCATGTTCGCGCTGCCCGCGGCGCGCGAGGCGGTCGAGCATCTCGAAACGCCGGTGGTGTGGCTCTCGGTGGCGATCGCGCTGGTCGGTCTCGCAGGCGCTGCGTACTTCTTCAGCGGGGCGGCGAAGCGCGCCGACGCGGTCGCCCGCCGCTTCCCGGTGCTGCACCGGATCCTGTCCGGGAAGTACTACGTCGACGAGCTCTACGACGCGGCGCTCGCGCGCCCGCTCACGTGGGTCTCCGAGCGCATCTTCCTGGGCGTGGGCGACCGCATCCTGCTCGACGGCTCGCTCAACGGCCTCGCCTCCCTCGCCCGCCGCACCGCGGGGGCCCTGGCGCGCGTGCAGACGGGCAACCTGCAGCTGTACCTCACGCTCGCGCTCGCGGGCCTCCTCATCGCGCTCGGCTGGAGCTGGCAACATGGGTGACGCCGGCCTCCTCAACCTGCTGCTCTACCTGCCGGTGATCGGCGCGGCGATCCTCGCCTTCGTGCCCGCGCGGGACGACGCGCGCATCCGCTGGATCTCGCTCGTCGTGATGATCCTGCAGCTCGTGATCGCCGCGTACCTCTACGAGCGCTTCGACGCGTCGGACCCGGGCCTGCAGTTCGCCACCCGCATCCCCTGGATCGCCGACTGGGGCGTCTACTACCACATCGGCCTCGACGGCATGAACCTGCTGCTCGTCCTGCTGACCGCGTTCCTGGGTCCGCTGGTCGTGGCCGGGGCGTTCAGCGCGATCACGAAGGACGTCAAGCTCTTCTACGCGATGGTGTTCCTGATCCAGTTCACCATGCTGGGGACATTCCTCGCCCAGGACCTCTTCCTGTTCTACCTGTTCTGGGAAGCGATGATGATCCCGATGTTCCTCATCATCGGCATCTGGGGCGGGGAGCGGCGCATCTACGCGACGCTCAAGTTCGTGCTCTACACCGCGTTCGGCAGCATCCTCATGCTGGCCGCGGTCATCTATCTCGTCATGAGCCTGCAGGACACGACGGGCGTCACGTCGTTCGCCTTCGAGGACCTCTACCGTTCGCAGCTTCCGCTCGCCACCCAGCAGATCCTGCTGTGCGCGTTCGCGCTGTCGTTCGCGATCAAGGTGCCGGTGGTGCCGCTGCACACGTGGCTGCCCGACGCCCACGTCGAGGCGCCGACCGCAGGCTCGGTCATCCTCGCCGGGGTGCTCCTGAAGATGGGCACGTACGGGTTCATGAAGCTGGGCTTCCCGCTCTTCCCCGACGCGACGAGGCTCGCCACGCCGATCATCATGGCGCTGGCGGTGGTGAGCATCGTGTACGGCGCGTGCCTCGCGCTCGTGCAGAAGGACATCAAGAAGATCATCGCTTACTCCTCGATCAGCCACCTGGGCTACGTGATGCTCGGCCTCGCGAGCCTCGATCTCATCGGCATCCAGGGCGCGGTCGTGCAGATGGTGAGCCACGGCCTGACCGCCGCCGGGCTGTTCCTCATGGTCGGCATGATCTACGAGCGCTGCCACAGCCGCGAGCTCGCGGCCTACGGCGGCCTCGCCAAGGTCCTGCCGCTCTACTCGGTATTCTTCATGATCCTGACGCTCGCCTCCATCGGGCTGCCGACGACCAGCGGCTTCACGGGCGAGTTCCTCGTCCTGCTGGGCGCCTTCGGCGCGTCGTGGCAGTCGTACCTGCACGGCTCGGCGACGATGCTCGTGCTCGCCGTGAGCGCGGTGCTGGGCGTCGTCCTGGGCGCGCTCTACATGCTGTATTTCGCGCAGCGCTTCCTGTTCGGTGCGGTCAAGGCGCCGCACGGCGTCCCGGGCGACCTCGGCTTCCGCGAGTCGGCGATCCTCGCGCTCATCGTCGCCGCGGTCTTCTGGCTTGGCCTGTTCCCGGCCGAGCCCATGAGCAAGACCGAGCTCGCCAGCAAGCGATACCAAACCCTCGTCATGACGGCGCGCCTGCCCGCCGAGACCAGGACGGCGCAGACCGGAGCTACGCCATGAACGCGCACGAGGTCCTCGTCGGAATGCTGCCCGAGCACTTCCTGCTCGCCGGAATCGTGCTCCTCATCGTGCAGGACATCGCGGCATCCCGCGCACGCGACGGGTTCGGCATCGCGCTCGCCGCCGTATTCGCCGCGGCGGCGGCCGCGCTGCTGCTGGGCACGGGCGGTGCGGCCTCGGCGCCGTTCCCGGGCCAGTTCAGCGTGACGCCGTCCGACTTCCTCGCCAAGGCCGTCGTGCTCGCGCTCGCGGTTCCCGTGCTCCTGCTCTCGCGCGAGGATTTCGCCGAGGCGCGTTTCCACGTCCTCGTCCTGTCGTCGCTGTATGGCGCATGCCTCATGCTCTCGTCGGACACCTTCCTCACGCTGTTCATCGGGCTCGAGCTCATGTCGCTGCCGGTGTACGTCCTGGTCGTGTTGGCGTATCGCGACACCCGCAACGCGGAAGCGGCCCTCAAGTACCTCGTGCTCGGCGGGACGGCCTCGGCGTCCCTGCTGATGGGCGCCTCGCTCATGTACGGCGGCAGCGGATCGCTGTCGCTCGCCACATTCGCGG
Organism: Casimicrobiaceae bacterium; assembly: GCA_035499955.1. Classification (GTDB taxonomy): domain Bacteria; phylum Pseudomonadota; class Gammaproteobacteria; order Burkholderiales; family Casimicrobiaceae; genus VBCG01. The sequence goes on along the minus strand of DATJXV010000201.1, from coordinate 6,102 downwards.
AGGCGCTCTCTCTGCCCGATCCCATGGCCACCGCCGGCGCGATGCTCGTGATTACCTCGTTCTTCCTCAAGGCCGCGATCGTCCCGTTCCACGCCTGGGCGCCCGACGCCTACGAGGGCGCGAGCGTGCCGGTGACGGCGTACATGGCGACGATCGTCAAGGCGGCGGTGCTGCTCGCCGCGGTGCGCCTGTTCGCGATGGCGCCGGTCGACGGCGGCGTGGCCGACGTGATCGCGCTGCTTCCGCTCGTCTCGATTGTCTGGGGCAATCTGGCCGCGATGCGGCAGAAGAGCTTCCGCCGCATGATCGCGTATTCGTCGATCGCGCATGCAGGCTACCTCTTCTATGCCCTGCTGGGCGACGCGCCGTCGCGCTTCCAGGCGGTGCTCTTCTACGTGCTCGCCTACGGCCTCATGAATCTCCTCGCCTTCTGCGCGCTGCCGCGGGGCGAGGATGCAGACCGCCTCGAAAGCTTCAAGGGGCTCTTCGCGCGCGCGCCTTATGCGAGCCTCATGATCGCGGTGGCGATGCTCTCGCTCGCCGGCATCCCGCCGCTGCCCGGCTTCGTGGCCAAGTTCCTGGTGTTCAGGAACGTGATGGCCGCGGGTTACACGACCTACGCCGTGCTCGGCCTCGTCGGGAGCTACCTCGGCATCTACTTCTATCTGCGCGTGATCCAGCTCATGTTCATGACCGCGGACGCGCCGGCACGCGGGGCCGCTGCGCCCCGCCGTCTGATGTTAAGCTCGACCCTGCTGTGCCTGGTGCCGGCCGTCGCGATCGGCGTGTTCCCGGGCTGGGTGATGGGTTACTTCTAGACAAGCGTGTACAAGCGCATCCTCGTCCCGACCGACGGGTCGAAGCTATCGCATCGCGGCGTGAAGGCCGGGGTCGCCCTCGCCAAGGCGCTCGGCGCGACGCTCGTCGGCTACCACGCCGTCGAGCCTCTGGAGCACATCTATCAGGCGATCGGCGCGGGCGCCCGCGCTTCCGACGTGAAGGCGATCGAGCGGCAGCTGCGCGAGGAGGGCGAACGCTATCTCGAGCAGATCCGCAAGGGGGCGGCCGCTGCGGGCGTGGCGTGCGAGACGCTCATCACCAATCCGGCGGCGCCCTGGCAGGGCATCATCGAGGCGGCGCGCAGCGAGCGCTGCGACGCGATCTGCATGGCGTCGCACGGCCGCGGGTTCGTCGCCTCGGCGCTGCTCGGCAACGTCGCGCACAAGGTGCTGACGCACAGCAAGCTGCCGGTGCTGGTCTGCCGCTAGAAATGGGGTCAGACCCCATTACAAGGCCCGACCCTTTTTTTGGGCTACGCGGAAATGGTGCCAGGCCTTGTAATGGGGTCTGACCCTATTTCTTATGCTCCCGCCCTCGCGGCCACCGGCGAATACATGTCGAGGAGCTGAACGCGTGTGGCCTGCAGGCGCTCGGCCACAAGGCGCGACAGGCGCAGCATGAACGCGAAGCCGAATCCCGTGTCCTCGCGGCAGGCGGCCAGGATCTCCGAACTCTCGAACGCCAGGGCGTCGACGCGCTCGAGGGCGCGCGCCTGGAACTGCTTGCCGCTGCTGCCGAGCATGGCGGACCAGCCGAGCTCGTCGCCCGCGAACAGCGTCTGCACGCGGAAGGTCTGCCCGGGTGCCGCGATCTCCAGGGAGACGAGGCCGCTCACGATGAGGTAGAACTCGGAGCATTCGTCCCCTTCGCGGAAGATGAGCTGATTGCGCTCCCAGCGCACGTCCTTCGCCAGCCCTGCCAGCCGCTCGACATGCCGCGGCTCGAATTCGAGCACGAACGGATGATGCCGCAGCATCGCAAGATGATTGTCGTGCATGTCCCCTCCGCTCCTCATTGGCGCCGTCAGTTCGACACGTAGCTCGCGTACTGCGGCTCGTACATCCGCGCGCGCACGAAGGCCAGCACGTCCGCGGGCTCCGGCACGCCGGCGAGCTGTTTCTCGAACGCGATCGACGCGACGGCCGCCGCGATGTGCGCGGACACCTCGCGCACGCGCGTGAGCGCCGGGTACAGGCTCCCCTGCGCGAGGTCGGACTCGTCGACCAGCCCGGCCAGCGTACGCGCCGCGGCCATGAACATCTCGTCGGTGATGCGCGACGTGCGCGAAACGATGGCGCCCAGTCCCACGCCCGGAAAGATATACGAATTGTTGCCCTGCCGGGGTACGATTCGCCGCCCTTCGAACTCGACCGGATCGAACGGGCTGCCGCATGCGAACAGCGCGCGCCCGCGCGTGGCCCTGTAGGCCTCGAGCGCGCTGCATTCGGATTTCGACGTCGGGTTGGAAAGCGCGAAGACGATCGGGCGCTCGTTGATGTTCGCCATCTCGGTGAGCACGCTCTCGGTGAAGGCGCCGCCGACCGCGGCCACGCCGATGATCGCCGTCGGACGCACGGCGCGCACCGCGCCGAGCAGGTCCTGCACGGGCGCATGCTCGTGCGCGAACGGCCGCTTGTGCTCGGCGAGCGACGCGCGACCCGCGGTGACAAGGCCTTGCGAGTCGACGAGCCAGCAGCGGCGCCGCGCCGCCACGGGGCTTGCGCCCTGCGCCACCATCGCCGACACCGTGAGGTTGGCGATGCCGGCGGCGGCCTCGCCGGCACCCTGGAACAGGATCGTCTGCTCGGTCAGGCGCTTGCCCGTGACGCGCAGCGCGGAGATGATCCCCGCGAGCGTCACCGCCGCCGTGCCCTGGATGTCGTCGTTGAAGGTCGCGATGCGGTCGCGGTACTTCTCGAGCAGGCGGAACGCGTGGTGGTTCGCGAAGTCCTCGAACTGGATGACGACGTTGGGGAAGACCTCGCCTGCCGCCGTGACGAACTCGTCGACCAGCGCGTCGTACTCCTCCCCGGCAAGCCGCTGCTTCTGAAGCCCGAGGTAAAGCGGATCGCTGCGCAGCTGCGGGTTGTTGGTGCCTACGTCGAGCAGCACCGGGAGGCACAGGCTCGGGTGCACGCCCGCGCAAGCCGCGTACAAGGCGAGCTTGCCGACCGGGATGCCCATGCCGTTGGCGCCCAGGTCGCCCAGGCCGAGGATGCGCTCGCCGTCGGTGACGACGATGATCGCGACGTCGCGCCGCGGCCAGTTGGCGAGCACCTGGCGGATCGAGCCGCGGTCCTTCGCGCTGATGAACAGGCCGCGCGGGCGCTGGAAGATGTGTCCGTACTGCTGGCAGGCAAGCCCGACCGTCGGCGTGTAGACGATCGGCAGCATCTCGTCGGGGTAGTCGATCAGGAGCCGGAAGAACAGCGCCTCGTTGCGGTCGTGCAGGTTGGCGAGGTCGATGTACTTCTCGAGCGGCGTCGGCTTGCGCCGGAAGTTCTCCAGGACGCGCGATATCTGCTCCTCCTGCGAGAAGATGCGCGGAGGCAGCAGGCCGCGCAGGCCGAGCGCCTCGCGCTCGCGCTCGGAAAAGGCAGTTCCCTTGTTGTACGCGGGATCGTGCAGCAGCTCCATGCCCCTCGGCATGTCGATTGCCGACAGCGCCCGCTTGACCGTATTGGGGGTACTCATCGCTCGCTCCATCGTGAGACTGGCGCGACCCTCTTGGCCTAGACCGTCTCCGGGACCATCGTGATCGCGCCGCAGGGGCATTCGGACACGCAGATGCCGCAGCCCTTGCAGTAGTCGTAGTTGAACTCGAAGCGCTTGCCGGGGCCGAGCTTGATCACCGCGTTGTCCGGGCACACGCCGTAGCAGTTGTCGCACTCGAAGCAGTTGCCGCACGACAAGCAGCGGCGTGCTTCGTAGAGCGCGTTGGTCTCGTCGAGCCCGTGCACCACCTCCTCGAAGGTCGACGTGCGCCGCGCGAGATCGAGCATCGGGCGCACCGTCTTCGGCGCATCGCTGTAGTACCACGTGTTGAGCTTGTCGAACGTGGCCACGACGTGCTTCGGCGCCGGCTCGTACTTGCCGCCGCGCAGCCAGGCGTCGATGTGGCGCGCCGCCTTCTTGCCGTGCCCGATGGCCACCGTCACCGTGCGCTCGGAGGGCACCATGTCTCCACCCGCGAAGATGCCGGCGGCGCCCGTCATCATGTTCGTCCCCACCTCGACCACGCCGTCCTTGACCGTGAGGCCGGGTACACCTTCGAGCAGCGAGAGGTCGACATCCTGTCCGAGCGCCAGCACGAGCGAGTCGGATTCCAGCGTCTCGACCTCGCCGGTGGGCTGCGGGAAGCCTTTCTCGTCGAGCTTCATCTTCTCCACGGTCAGCGTGCCCTCGTCGGACATGTGGCGGATCGTGGACAGCCACTTGATGAGCACGCCTTCCTGCAGCGCCTCCTCGAGCTCGAAGTCGTGCGCGGGCATCTTCTCGCGCGTGCGCCGGTAGACGATGATCGCCTCGCTCGCGCCCAGGCGCTTGGCCGTGCGCGCGACGTCGAGCGCGGTGTTGCCGCCGCCGTACACGACCACGCGCCTTCCCAGCATCGGCTTCTCGGCGCCCTCCATGCTGCGCAGCACCGAGACCGCGTCGATCATGTGCGCCGCGGCGCCCGCGGGAATGTAGGCCCGCTTGGCGAGATGCGCGCCCACAGCGAGGAACGCCGCGTCGAAGCCGCCTTCCTGCATCGACTGCTGGATATTGGAGACCTTCGCGTTCAGGACGAGCTCGACCCCCAGGCCCAGGATGCGATCGACCTCCGCGTCGAGCACGTCGCGCGGCAAGCGGTACTTCGGAATGCCGAATCGCATCATGCCGCCCGCCACCGGGCCCGCCTCGACGATGCGCACGCCGTGGCCCATCCGCCGCAGGTGATACGCGGCCGACAGCCCCGAGGGACCCGCGCCGACCACCAGCACGCGCTTGCCGCTCGCCTGCTCTACCGGTTTGAATCTCCAGCCGCGCTTGATCGCCTCGTCGCCCAGGAATCGCTCCACCGAGTTGATCCCGACCGCCTCGTCGAGCGTGCCGCGGTTGCATGCGCCCTCGCACGGGTGGTAGCACACGCGTCCCATCACCGCCGGCATCGGATTGTCCGCCGTAAGCGCGTGCCACGCCGCCTCGTACTCGCCCGATTCGGCGTGGAACAGCCAGCCCTGGATGTTCTCGCCGGCAGGGCACGCGTGGTTGCACGGCGGCAGCCGATCCACGTACACCGGGCGGTTCGTGCGCCAGGCGCCCGTCTTGTTGGCGAGGCTCGAGCCGACGTTCAGGGTGATGGCGAACGGTTTTTCCATGGACACCCCGTCAGTCGATGAGGCCGTACTCTTGGATGTTGGCATCGGCCATCGCCTGGATGCGGTCCACGCGCGGGTCTTCGGAACCCTTGCCGAAAAGATGGGCGAAGCGCTTCTGCGTCTTGAGGTATTCCGTGACCGGCACCTGGCGCCGGATCGGCGTGCGCGACGTGACATGCCCGTGGTGCGCCTCGAACAGCGGGAAAAGACCGCTTTCCACCGCGAGCCGCGCGATCTTGATCGTGTCCTCCGGCGCCGACCCCCAGCCGAGCGGGCACGGCACGAGGATGTGGATGTAGCGCGCCCCTTCGATCGACATCGCGTAGGTCACCTTCGCCTCGAGGTCGCGCAGGTTGGACACGGCCGCCGTCGCCACGTAGGGAATGCGATGCGCCATCGCGATGCGGGGCACGTTCTTGCCGGTCCCGAAGACATTGCCCGGCGCCGGGCCGACGGCGGGCGTGGTGGCGGTGCGCGCCGCGGGCGGTGTGGCGCTCGAGCGCTGCACGCCCGTGTTCATGTACGCCTCGTTGTCGTAGCAGATGTAGAGCACGTCGTCGTTGCGCTCGAACATGCCCGACAGGCAGCCGAAGCCGATATCCGTGGTGCCGCCATCGCCGCCTTGCGCGATCACGCGCACGTCCTTGCGCCCGAGCGCGCGCTGCGCGGCGGCAACGCCCGAGGCGACGGCGGCGGCGTTACCGAACAGCGAATGGATCCAGGGCACCTGCCACGACGTCTCGGGATACGGGGTGCTGAAGACCTCGAGGCAGCCGGTCGCGTTGACGACGAGGAGCTGACCTGCCGTCGCACGCATCGCCGCGTCGAGCACGTACCGCGCTCCGAGCGCCTCGCCGCACCCGGGACACGCGCGAAGGCCGCTCGTGATCGCGTTCGCCCG
>DATJXV010000200.1:0-2246 GCA_035499955.1 Casimicrobiaceae bacterium | reverse complement strand
GGGGAACATTGCGGAGGCTGTGATGATTCACTTCGTCGTGCACGAGGAAGGCGACGGCGTCGGCGTGGTCGTCGTCGAGGGCGTGAAGAAGGGCCAGGAACTGACCGGCTGGATCATGGAGGACGACAAGGAGGTCCGGGTCACGGCGAAGAGCGACATCCCGATCGGGCACAAGCTCGCGCTGAAGGACTACAAGCCCGGCGACACGGTGATCAAGTACGGCGTGGACATCGGCAAGGTGGTGGCGCCGATCGCCAGGGGCGAGCACACGCACGTGCAAAACGTCAAGACCAAGCGGTGGTGAGCATGGACCTCTCGAAAGCGAGCTTCTGGGGCTACAAGCGCGAGAACGGGCGCGTGGGCGTGCGCAATCACGTGATCGTGCTGCCCGTCGACGACATCTCGAACGCGGCGGCCGAGGCCGTCGGCAACAACATCAAGGGCACGATGGCGCTGCCGCACCCCTACGGGCGGCTGCAGTTCGGCGCCGACCTCGACCTGCATTTCCGCACGCTGATCGGCACCGGCGCGAACCCGAACGTCGCTGCGGTCGTGGTCATCGGCATCGAGGAAGGCTGGACGCAGAAGGTGGTCGAGGGCATCAAGGCGACGGGCAAGCCCGTGGCGGGCTTCGGCATCGAGCAGCACGGCGACCACGACACGATCCTGCGGGCCTCGAAGGCGGCGCGCGAGTTCGTGCAGGCCGCGGGCGAGCAGCGGCGCGAGCAGCGCCCGCTGAAGGACCTGTGGGTCTCGACCAAGTGCGGCGAGTCCGACACCACGTCGGGCTGCGGCGCGAACCCGACAGTCGGCAACGCCTTCGACAAGCTCTACCCGCACGGCGTGACGATGGTGTTCGGCGAGACGACCGAGCTCACCGGCGGCGAGCATCTCGTCGCGGCGCGCTGCAAGAACGACGAAGTGCGCAGGAAGTTCCAGTTCATGTTCGATCGGTACCAGGACGTGATCAATCGCCACAAGACGAGCGACCTGTCCGACTCGCAGCCTACCAAGGGCAACATCGCCGGGGGCCTGACGACGATCGAGGAGAAGGCGCTCGGCAACATCCAGAAGATCGGCCGCAAGTGCTCCGTGGACGGCGTGCTCGACAAGGCCGAGACGCCGACCGGGCCCGGGCTGTGGTTCATGGACTCGTCCTCGGCCGCCGCGGAGATGGTGACCTTGTGCGCCGCTTCGGGCTACACGGTGCACTTCTTTCCGACCGGCCAGGGCAACGTGATCGGCAACCCGATCCTGCCGGTCATCAAGCTCTGCGCGAATCCGCGCACCGTGCGCACGATGTCCGAGCACATCGACGTCGACGTCTCGGGGCTGCTGCGCAAGGAAATGACGCCCGACCAGGCCGGCGACAAGCTGCTCGAGTGCATGCTGCGCACGGCCAACGGGCGACTCACCGCGGCCGAGGCCCTCGGGCACCGCGAGTTCGTGCTGACGCGCCTCTACGAATCGGCCTAGCGCGTCGATGGCCGCGCTGCGCGGGGCCGACGTGCTGGTGCGCTCGCTGGCGCAGGCGGGCGTGCGCCGGCTGTTCTCGCTCTCGGGCAACCACATCATGCCGGTGTTCGACGCCGCGCTCGACGCGGGGCTGGACATCGTGCACGTGCGCCACGAGGCCGCTGCCGTGCACATGGCCGACGCCTGGGGTCGCCTCACCGGCGAGCCGGGGGTGGCGCTGCTCACCGGCGGCCCGGGGCACGCCAACGGCGTGAGCGCACTGTACACGGCACTCGCGGCCGAGTCGCCGATGCTGCTCCTCTCGGGCGAAGCCCCGCTCGCCGAGCGGCACAAGGGCGCGTTCCAGGAAATGCGCCAGGCGGAGGTGGCGGCGCCGCTGGTGAAGGCGGCGTTCGCTGCAACGAGCGCGCGCACGCTCGGCGCGGACCTCGCGCGCGCATGGCGCCACGCGAAATTCGGGCGCCCGGGCCCGGTTTACCTGGGCCTGCCGTTCGACGTGCTGGAGGCGCGCGTCGAAGACGCCGGATGGCCGGTCGACAGCGAGTTCGAGGTGACGCCGATCCCGCTGGCCGATGCGGCGGCGCAGGCCGTGGCGGCCGAGCTCGGTCGCGCGCGCCGGCCGCTGGTCATTGCCGGCCCGGCGATGGCGGGCGATCGCGGGCGCAAGGCGCTGCTCGCGCTGGAAGCATCGAGCGGCGCGCCAGCGGTCGTGATGGAGAGCCCGCGCGGCATCAACGACCCGGGCCTGGGCGCTCTGCCCTCGGTGCTCG
>DATJXV010000199.1:0-2161 GCA_035499955.1 Casimicrobiaceae bacterium | reverse complement strand
CAAGCTGCCGCCGTCCCTGCAGGAGTTCCACGACGCGAAGTCGTATGCCGCGATCTACGCGCGCCTTTCGAAATCCACGGCGCGCACGGGCGAGGAGGACTGGATGCTCGCGCAGATCCTGCAGCGCTGCGCGAAGTTCGCGGAAGACGAACCCGAACGGTTCAAGCCATTCAAGCTCGGCAGCCCCGAGGCGCGCGCGCGCTTCGCCGCGTCGCTCGCGCCCAACGATCCCGATCGCGACAAGCGCCTCGCCGCCTTCGATGGCCTGAACTTCGACCCATGCGGCGACCTTTCCAACATCGAGATGAGCCGCAAGGACCTGCGCACGCTCCTGCAGGCGGGGGCCGACGGGGGCGATCCCAAGGCGAAGGCCGCACTCGTTCAATACGACCTGCAGGACCAGTATCGCGGCCCCGACGGCAAGATGCGGTTCGCGCCTGACCTCATCGCGAAGATCAGCGATGCCCAGCTCGATACGCTGCGACAGGCCGTCGCCTCGGGCGACGGATACGCCGTGCGCACCGCGATCACCGCGCTCACGGGCAGCTATGGCAACTTCAGCCTGCGGGATGCCGACGATCGTCCCCTCAATCTCATGGGCCTTTGGCAGGCGAGCACTTTGGTGAGCTGCGATGCGGGCTTCGATTGCGGTCCGACCTCGCAGTGGGTGCAGAACGGGTGCGCGTTCCAGGGCTACTGCGCCGCCAACAACCTGAACGATTACCTGATGTACTACGTGTCCTCGCCCGCTTCGTCGCAGATGATCGCCACGTACGTGGCGGCGATACGCAACGCGGTGAACAATGGGGACTGGTCGTACTTTCATTTCTATCCGGGGCCGAATCCGGCGACCGCGGCCTACACCGCGCCCAAGGGGTAGCGGATGCGGCTTGCGATCGGCGTCTTCGTCGTCGCTGTACTGATCGGCTGGTTTGCACGCGGACAGTGGGACCATGCCTCGGCCGCGGCGAGCTCCGCGCCAGGCATTTCCCGGGGCGGCGTTGCGAAGCAGAGTCTTCCTCCCGATACGGTCCTGTCCGTGGGCCCGGGCCGTGCCGTCGCGCAGGCCCCTCGGCAGACGAAGCTCTCCGCGATGCGCCAGGACGTCAACGCGGGGCGCAACCTCGGGCCGATCTACGCGCGTCTCGCGAGCGCCAATCCGCGAACGCCGGAGGAGACGTGGCTCATGGCGCGCCTGCTCTCCATGTGTGGCCGCATCGCCCCCGATGCCCCACAGCAGGGGAGCACGTCGTTCAAGCCGCCCTCGGCACAGGAGTCGCGCTCCCGATTCATCGACTCCCTCGCGGCGGACGAGCCTGACCGGGACAGGCGCATTGCCGCATATGATGCGATGGCGCTCGATCGCACGCGGTGCGACGAGCTCAAGGATGTGCAGATCGCGCGGGCCGATTGGCGCCGCCTGCTGCAGGATGCCGCGGCCGCCGGCGAAATCAAGGCGCAGCTCGACCTCGCCAAGGAAGAGATCTACGACCAGTATCGTGCGCAGACGAAGACGGGGAAAGGTGGCCTCGCGACCGTCACCGAAGCGCAGATCGAGACGGCCAGGCGCGCCATTGCGTCGGGGGACCCGTACGGGATCGCCGAGGGCGTGAATCTGCTGACCGGGGGCTATGCAAACATGAGCCTGCGCGATGCCCGGGACCAGCCCGTCGACCTCAGGGCATTCCAGGCCGCCGGCAACCTATTGGCTTGCGACGCCGGCTATGCGTGCGGCGGCCAGAGCGGCGACCTGCTGCAGGGGTGCGCGCTGTTCGATCGCTGTGGAGCGGACAACCTTCGCGACTACACGATGTACTACAGCGCCTCCCCCTACCGGTCGCAGCTCATCGCCCAGTACGAGCAGGCGCTTCGCGGTGCGATGGCGACCAACGACTGGTCGGCGTTTCGATTTCACCCGGGCGCGGCGTCATTGCCCGGCGCATGGCTCGATTAGAGCCGTTCCCTGCTAGCATCCCACATGGATTCGCTTGGGGAGTTCGACTACATCATCGTAGGTGCCGGCAGCGCCGGCTGCGTGCTGGCCAACCGCCTCACGAAGGACGGGACCTCGAGCGTGCTGCTGGTGGAGGCGGGCGGCAAGGACGACTGGTACTGGATCGACATTCCCGTCGGCTACCTCTACACCATCGGCAACCCGCGA
>DATJXV010000198.1:0-42946 GCA_035499955.1 Casimicrobiaceae bacterium | reverse complement strand
GCCCGTCGTCGCGAAAGCGGCAAGGAGAGCGAGGACGTGGACTGCGCGCATTTCGTGCTCCGAAGTGGGATCCAGAAGCCCGATTCTACAGCCCAGGGTTCCCGGTGACCGCCCGTCCCTTGGCGGTCTTGCGGTACCCTTCGCATCTCACGCCACGCCGCCCGCATGACCACCCGCGACTTCACGCCCGGCGACGATCCCGCGCACCCGGTCGTGTTCATGATCCTGATCGCGCCCTTCGGCGTGATGGGGGGGTATCTCACCGTGGCCATCGCCTACCTTCTCGCGCAGGCGGGCCTCACGGTCGCGGAGGTCGCGGCCCTCGTGGCCGCGAGCTTCATTCCGCAAACCTGGAAATTCCTCTGGGCGCCGGTCGCCGACACGACACTCTCCCGCAAGCGCTGGTACGTGATCGCGAGCGTGGTGAGCGCGTTCGGCATCTTCGCTACCGGGGCGATCCCCGCCACGCCGCGGTCGCTGCCGCTTTTGTACATCGTCGTGATCGTGTCGAACTTCGCCGTGACCTTCCTCGCGATGTCCACGGAGAGCCTGATGGCGTACGACACGCCCGGCGACCGCAAGGGACGCGCCGGCGGCTGGTTCCAGGCCGGCAACCTGGGAGGCGGCGGCCTCGGCGGAGGCGCCGGCCTGTGGATGGCGCAAAACCTGTCCGAGCCGTGGATCGCAGGTGGCGTGCTCGCCGTGGTTTGCCTCGCCTGTTGCGCCGCCCTGCTTTTCATCCGCGAGCCGCCGCCGACTCCGCGAGCGAGCAGCTACCTGCGCGACCTTGGATCGGTCCTGCGCGACCTGTGGTCGGTCGCGAAGTCGCGCAGCGGCGCGCTCGCGCTGCTCATCTGCTTCCTTCCGCTCGGGACGGGCGCCGCCTCCGGGTTGTGGTCGGCCGTCGCGGACGATTGGCACGCGAGCGCCGACACGGTGGCGCTCGTCACCGGTGTCGCGAGCGGCTTCGTTTCGGCCGCCGGCTGCTTCATCGGCGGTTGGATCTGCGACCGCATGGACCGCAAGTACGCCTACGGCCTCTTCGGCGTGGCCCTCGCGGTGTGCGCCGTGCTGATGGCGCTCGCGCCGCGCACCGAGCCGATGTTCGTCATCTACACGACGGCGTACTCGCTTCTGAGCGGATTCTCGTACGCGGCCTTCTCAGCGGTCGTGCTCGAGGTGATCGGCCGGGGCGCGGCCGCGACCAAGTACAACCTCTTCGCGTCGCTGTCGAACATGCCGATCGCGTATATGACCGTCGTCGACGGCTGGGCGCATACGCGATGGGGCGCCGGCGGGATGCTCTACACCGAGGCCGTCGTCGGCGTGGCGGCGATGGGCGTGTTCGTCGCCGCGTCTGCCTTGCGCCCGGGACGGCGAGCCGGCGCGCCGGCCGGATCCTGACTTCGCAGCGCCTTAGCCGCGCCAGGCGAATCGCGCGTATATGATGACGCGTTGCCCTACAGCCGCGAAGGAAACCCCAACATGATCCTGGGAATGTCCGAATCGACGTTCACGCTGGTGCACGTCGTGATCAGCCTCGTCGGCATCGTCGCCGGCCTCGTCGTCCTCGCCGGATTCCTGAGCTCGCGCTTGGTCCCGGGCTGGACGAGTCTCTTCCTCGCCACGACGATCCTCACCGATGTCACCGGCTACTTCTTCCCGCGCGACCGCATCCTGCCGTCGCACATCGTCGGTGCAATCTCGCTCGCGATCCTCGCGATCGCGCTGCTCGCCCTGTACCGGAACCGGCTCGCCGGCGCATGGCGCTGGATCTACGTCGTGACCGCCGTGGCGGCGCTCTACCTCAACGCATTCGTCCTCGTCGCGCAAGCCTTCCTGAAGATCCCCTCGCTGCATGCGCTCGCGCCGACGGGGTCGGAACCGCCCTTCGCCGCCGCGCAGGGGATCGTGCTCGTCGCGTTCATCGTTCTCGGATTCCTCTCCGTTCGCCGCTTCCATCCGGGCGGCACGGAGCGCTCGCTGCGCCCCGCTTGATCAACCCTCGACTCGGGACTGCCATGAAAGACACCGTTCGCAAGGCCGCACGAACCTCGCCGCTTCGCACGCCGACGAGTCTCGGCAGCGAAGCCCGGCGCGACCTGTCGGCGTCGCTCAACGCCCTCGCCGCCGACCTCTTCGCGCTGTATCTCAAGACCAAGAACTTCCACTGGCACGTTTCGGGCCCGCACTTCCGCGACTACCATCTGCTGCTCGACGAGCAGGCCGACCAGCTCTTCGCGACCACCGACGTGATCGCCGAGCGCGTGCGCAAGCTGGGCGGCACGACGCTGCGCTCGATCGGCCACATCGCGCGGCTGTCGCGCGTGCTCGACAACGACGCCGATTTCGTGACGCCGCTCGACATGCTCGCCGAGCTGCGCGAGGACAACGCGCGCCTCGCCGACCGCATGCGCGAGACGCACGAGCTGTGCGACGACCACGGCGACGTCGCCACCGCGAGCCTGCTCGAGGTGTGGATCGACGAGGCCGAACGGCGCGTCTGGTTCCTGTTCGAGGCCGCCAGGCCCGCCGAATCCGCCGGCAGCTGATCCTGTCGGACCGCCGCCCGATGGTCGACGCGACGCGCGCCGGCGGCGGCGCCTGGGCGCCGCTTGGCAACGCGCTCTTCCGCAACCTGTGGATCGCGACGATCGTCAGCAATCTCGGGACGTGGATGCAGGACGTGGGCGCCGGCTGGCTCATGACGTCCCTGTCCTCCTCGCCCTCGCTGGTCGCGCTCGTCGAAGCGGCGGACAGCCTGGCGGTGATGCTGCTGGCGCTGCCTGCCGGCGCGATCGCCGACATCGTAGACCGCCGGCGCCTGCTGCTGTTCGTGAACGTGTACCTCCTCGTGGTCGCGGCAGCGCTCGCCGCGCTCACCTTCCTGGGTCTCACGACAGCCTGGGCATTGATCGGCTTCATTTTCGTGCTCGGCATCGGCGCGGCCGTGGTGATGCCGGCCTGGGCGGCGATCGTCCCGGAGCTCGTGCCGCCGAAGGAGCTCGCCCCGGCCGTCGCGCTCAACAGCGTGGGCATCAACGCGTCGCGCGCCGTCGGGCCCGCGATCGCCGGCGTGCTGGTCGCCGCCGTCGGCCCGTGGCTCGTGTTCGCGCTGAATGCGCTCTCGTACATCGGCGTCCTCGCGGTGCTCCTGCGCTGGCGCCGCGAGCGGCGCAAGAGCGCGCTGCCCGCCGAGCGCTTCGTGAGCGCGACCCGCGTCGGCGTGCGCTTCGTGCTGCACGCGCGCGAGCTCAAAGCCGTGCTCGTACGCAGCCTCGCCTTCTTCGCGTTCGCGAGCGCCACGTGGTCGCTGTTTCCGCTCATCGTGCGTAAGGAGCTCGAACGCGGCCCCGAGATCTACGGACTGCTCCTGACCTGCATCGGCGTCGGCGCGGTCGGCGGCGCGATGTTCCTGCCTCGCCTGCGCGAACGGTGCTCGCGCGACGCCGCGGTCGCCGGCGGGAGCGTGCTCTACGCGCTCGCGGCGCTCGCCCTCGCCTACGTGCGCCACGTGCCGCTGCTCTGCGTGGCGATGCTCGCCACCGGCGTTGCATGGATCGCGATCCTGTCGGCGCTCCAGGTCGCCGCGCAGACGTCGCTGCCGCCTTGGGTGCGGGCGCGCGGCCTCGCGGCGTGGGTCGTCGTGTTCATGGGCGGCATGGCGCTCGGCAGCATCCTGTGGGGGCTGGTCGCCACGCACATCGGCATCGCCGGCGCGCTGACCACGGCGGCGACAGGAATGGTCGTCGCGGTCGCGTTGACGTGGCGGGTGACGCTCGGCGCGCACGAGGTCCGCGACTTCTCGCCGTCGATGGAATGGCCGGCCCCCGTGGTGGCGGAGACGCCCGAGCCCGACAGCGGACCCGTGCTCGTGACCGTCGAATACCACATCAGGCCCGGCTCGCGCGACGCTTTCATCGCGGCCATGCAGGATGTGGGCGAGATGCGCCGGCGCAACGGCGCCTACTTCTGGGACCTGTTCCACGACTCCGCGCACCCCGACCGCTTCATCGAGTGCTTCATGGACGAGTCGTGGATCGAGCATCTGCGCACGCACGAGCGGGTGAGTGTCGCCGACCGCGCGATCCAGCAGCGCGCCAAGGCGCATCTCGTCGAGAACGAGACGACGCGCACGTCGCACTGGCTCGCGAGCCGCGAAGACCGGGCGTGAGCGGAGCAGCCCGCTGCTGGCGCAGCGGCACGCTGGCGGCGTAGTATCGTCGCGAGGACGGGAGAACATGCCTACCAAGCCGATCCAGATGATCCTCGCGCGGCAGCTCGCGAGCAGCCTCGCGACGCCGATCTTTCTCATGGACGCCGAGGGAACGCTCATCTATTTCAACGAGGGGGCCGAGATCCTGCTCAACCAGCGCTTCGAGGAGACGGGGGAGATTCCGGCGGACGAGTACGCCAAGATGGTGGAAGTCGCCGACGAGCACCGCAACCCGGTCCCGCCGGAGCGTTGGCCCACGCGCGTGGCGCGGCTGCAGCGGCAGCCGGTGTCGCAAACGATCTGGACGCGCAGCCGCAATGGCCAGTGGCGGCACCTGCAGGTCACGATCATCCCGATCGTCGGCGAAGGCGACGCCATGCACGGCGTGATGAACATCTTCTGGGAGCTGTAGTGATCGTCACGCTCTGGGGCACGCGCGGCTCGCTCGCCACCCCGGGCCCGGACACGGCGCGCTACGGCGGCAACACGTCGTGCGTCTCCGTGCACGGGCGCGAAGGCACCGTGCTCATCCTCGACGCCGGGACCGGCATCCGCCCCATGGCGGCGCGCCTCGCCCCTGCGCTGCGCCGCGTCGATATATTGCTCACGCATCTGCACATGGATCACATCCAGGGGCTGGGTTTCTTCGACCCGCTGTTCCGCCCGGACCTCGAAGTCCACATCTGGGGACCGGCCAGCACGCAGCTCACCTTGCAGGCGCGCCTCATGCGATACCTTTCGCCGCCGCTTTTTCCCGTGTACATCCGCGAACTGCCTTGCCACCTGCATCTGCACGAAGTCGGCGAAGCGGAGATCGACATCGGCGAGTTTCGCGTGTCGGCGGCGCGCGTGTGCCATCCGGGTCCCACCGTCGGCTTCCGCATCCGAGACGCGCAAGCCAAGGTGCTGACCTACCTTCCCGACCACGAGCCGGCGCTCGGCGCGCTCACTTTCCCCGTGCTCCCGCGCGCGTGGACGTCGGGCGCGATCCTCGCCGAGGAATCCGACCTGCTGATCCACGACAGCCAGTACTCGGCGCACGAGTACCACGACCGCGTGGGATGGGGCCACAGCTCGATGCGTCACATGCTCGACTTCGGGTCGCTGGTCGACGCGAAGCACGTCGTGCCCTTCCACCACGACCCGGCGCACTCCGACGTCGACCTCGACCGCCTGCTGTCCGAGGCGATCGAGCAGGCGAAGCCCGCGTTTCGCGTCACACCCGCGCGCGAGGGCGCGACGTTCCGCTTATAGCTAGCGCGGTGCGGTGGGGGCCGACGCGCTGGCGAGTTCGTCGCGGGGCACGCGGCGGTCGCCGTTCCTGCCGGCCGCCTCGACTCGGCTGCTGCGGTCGGACCCGCGATTCGCGACCTGCGTGGAATCGGGATCCGACCGCGCCATGGTATGGCCCGGCTGCGTGGGCGCCGTGGAGCCCGTCTGCACCGTCCAGGGCAACACCATCCCGACCGGCGAGCCGCCGGCGGCGGCCGCTCCGCTGGAGGACCCGCCGAAGCCGCCGGTGGATTGCGCCGCGGCGGCTGCGGCGACCGAGCAGGCAGCCAGCGCGATCACGGCCTTTGCAAACGAAAGCCTCGTGTTCATGGAAACCCCCGGGGGAGTAAGACAGCCTGTGAACATTTGCAGGTGCTGCGCACAAATGGAATCGGACGATGCTGCAAGCTCGTGTCGGTGCTGCGCCTACATCGCTACGTCGAAAACGGCCACGCGGGGCGCCTCGCCCTCGCGCACCCAAGCGCGATACATGCCCGTGGAGTTGAACGGCATGGCGATGCGCCCGCGCGCGTCGACCGCGACGAGGCCGCCGCGCCCGCCGATCGGCTGCAGCGACTCGTGGATGCTGTCGCCGGCGGCTCGCTCGACGTCCAAAGCGCGATACGCCATGCGGGCGTGCACGTCGTGCGCCACGCAGCCGCGGATGAACATCTCTCCGGTGCCCGTGGTGGATACGGCGCACGTCGCATCGTTGGCGTAGACGCCGGCGCCGACGATGGAGGAATCGGACACGCGTCCCGGCAGCTTGTTGGTGAGGCCGCCGGTGGACGTGGCGGCCGCGAGGCTGCCGTGACGGTCGCACGCCACCGCGCCGACCGTGCCGGAACGGTCCGAGCCTTCGATGGCCGCGGCGGCATCGTGATCGACGACGGCGCGTCCGGCCGCGATCGCCTGCACCGCATAAAGCTGGGCGAGCCTGTGCGGGGTCGAGAAATACGACGGGTCGACCATGGCCAGGCCGCGTTCGCGCGCCATTCGCTCGGCGCCGTCCGCGGCCAGGATGACGCTGCGGCCGTCGCGCATCACCTCGAGCGCGGCCAGGATCGGATTGCGGATGGTGCGCACACAGGTCACGCCGCCGGCGAGAAGCGAGCGGCCCTCCATCACCGCCGCATCGAGCTCGTGCCGCTCGTCCGATGCAAACACCGCGCCATGCCCGGCGTTGAACAGCGGGCAATCCTCGAGCCAGACCACGGCGGCGACGACGGCGTCGAGCGCACTGCCGCCGCCTTCGAGCACCGCCTGCCCTGCGGCCAGCGCCGAGCGCAGGGCGTCGCGGTACGGCGCCTCATCCGTCCCGCGCGGAATCGTTCCGGCACCGCCGTGGAGGGCGAGCGCGAACGCCATCGATCGAGTTAGCCCTAGTCTCGGTGCGCGGACCCGTCGTATCGCGTGCGCAGCTCGGCGAGCTCGCGCCGCATGAGCGCGAGCTGCACGAAGACCGCCTCGTCCCGGGCGTGGTCGAGCGCGAGCAGCGCCTCGTCGAGCTCATCCAGCAGCGCAGCAGCACGCGACAGGAGGTCTGCAAGCTGCGTGCCGGACGTGCCGTAGGCGACCATCCTGCGCGCCTCCGCGAGGGCACCCGCGCAGCGGTCGGCCTTGCGCGCGGCCTCGCGCCGAAGCGGCGAATCGATCCGGCGCAGCATCAATCCGGTTCGCAAGTCACTCAGATGGTAGTGTAAGTGCGTCATTGCAAAACGTGGGGATACGGCGGGCCATGCTACGACCGCGACGTGACAGGGAAGTTGCAGCCTCAAGGAAACCGCCGGGCTTGCGTTGCGGCACAGCGGCCCATACCTCTGTCCGCGTCGGCCTCGACCGTAGCATCGAATGAACACTTTCGGCAAGAAGCCCGACGGGCTGCGGCTCGAGCGCGTGCGCGCATCGCCGCGCTTCGACGGCCAGACGTTTCGCAACGTCCATCCCGTCCTGTCCCGCCTGCGCGACCCCGCCGCGAAGATGCCCACCATCGGCGAGTTCCTCTGCGGCGGCGAGCGGCGCGTGCCGCGGGGGCCGTTGCCGTCGGTGGATCCGACGCGTACGTGGCTCGCGAAGCCTTCGACGGGACTGCGAGCGACATGGCTCGGCCATTCCAGCGTGCTGATCGAGATCGACGGCGCGAGGGTCCTGACCGACCCCGTGTGGGGCCCGCGCGCATCCCCGTCCAGGCTCGTCGGCCCCAAGCGCTTTCAGCCTGTGCCCGTGGCGTTGCGCGAGCTGCCGCCTCTCGACCTGGTGCTGGTCTCCCACGACCACTACGACCATCTCGATTACCCGACGATCCGCGAGCTCGCGAAGCGTCCCGTGCCCTTCGTCACGTCGCTCGGCGTGGGTGCGCATCTGGAAGCCTGGGGCGTGCCCGCCGACCGGATCACGGAGCTCGATTGGTGGGAGTCGCACTTGCTGCCCGGCGCCGATCTTGCGATCACCGCCGCGCCGTCGCAGCACTTCTCCGGCCGCGGCCTCAAGGACCGCAACGGAACGCTGTGGTCGTCGTTCGCGATCCGCTCGCGCGATCACGCGGTGTTCTTCAGCGGCGACACCGGCCTCACCACGCAGTACGTCGAGATCCGCGAGCGCCTTGGCCCGTTCGACGTCGTGATGCTCGAGGTGGGTGCCTTCCACCCGGCATGGGGCGATATCCATCTCGGCCCGGCGAACGCGCTCGAAGCGCACGCGCTGCTCGGGGGCGGCGCGCTTCTGCCGGTGCACTGGGGCACGTTCAGCCTCGCCATGCACGCGTGGGACGAGCCGGCGGAGACGCTGCTCGCACTCGCGCCCGCGCGAGGCGCACGGCTCGTGATGCCGCGGCTGGGCGAGCCGGTCGAGCCGGCGCACGCCGAGGCGGTCTCGCCCTGGTGGCGCGGCGTGGACACCGCGGGCGTTCGCCGCGAGGCGAAGCCGCAGCGGGTCACGCTCGCAAGATCGGCGCCCTGGCCGTTGGATTAGGGGGTTAATGCATGTGCGTGGGCGGCATCGCGGCCATATGTGACGCTGGCATCATCACGCCTAGCGCGCCGACGACGAGCGCGATCGCGAAGCCCAGCGCGGCCTCGATCCACGCGTTGCGCGCGATGCCGCGAAGCGCCGAGGGCGCCGTCGCGATCTTCGGTCTGAAGTCATAGCGGTTGACGGCTGCGAGGACGACCATCGACGCGAACAGCGTGAGCTTCAGCAGAAGCACTTGTCCGTAATCGGTGGAGAAAAGCGCGGCCGGCCGCGCGACCAGGATCGACGCGTTCACGAGGCCTGTCACGATCAGCAGGCAGACACAGAGCACCCCCACCCGCGAGAAGCGCTCCACGGCGTCAGCGGCGGCCGCGGAAGGGACGTCCTCGCGACCCAGCATGAGCGCGAGCGGCGGCAGCGCGCCGATCCATGCGCCGGCCGCAAGCAGGTGCACGCTGTCGGATGCAAGGTGGACATACCGCTCGGGAACAGGGGTGGCCACGGCATGCCCCGTGAAGGCCAGCGTGGCGAGCGCGACGCCACCGGTAAGCACCTGCACGCCGTCGCGCCGACCGCGGTCGCGCACCAGCAGCGCGGCGAACACGAGAACGGCCCCGAGCCGGAGCATCGACACATGGCCGAACAGCGTATCGAGCAATAGGGCGCCGAGCGTGCCGCCCGCGACGGCGTGCGCCATCGATTCGTCGCCGATGCTCGCCGCCCTGGCCATCACGGACAGCGCGCCCGCTGCGAGCGCCGCGACGACCGCGGCGATCTCCATGCGCCGCACCTCATGGCGCACGTGCGCCGCCTCGGCGTACACGAGGAACAACGGCGCCCCGAACAGCACCATGAGCGCCGCGTACGTGACGCCGCGCGCGCCGACCTCGACGGCGCTGATCGCGCCTGCGGCGCCACCTCGAACGTGAAGTCGCCCTCGGTCTTGTGGCTGTCGGTCGAGGGCTCATATGCCGGTTCGGCGAGCATACCACTCGCTTCGCGCGCCGTAGCCGGCCCGGTGCTAGGCTACTCGATTCGCGTCTCGAAGGAGCGGCCCATTGGACAGCCACCCGGCATCGACCCGCAACCTCCTGCGCGGGACGCGCCTCGCCACCGTGGACACCGATCCGGTCGAGACGCGCGAGTGGCTCGACGCGCTGGAGTCCGTCGTGCAGGCGGCAGGGCACGACCGCGCCCTCGCGCTTCTTCGCCTGCTCGAGGAACAGGCGCAGCAGCGCGGGATCGTCGCCAACGTGCCGCCGTTCTCCGCCTACCGCAACACCATACCCGCGGATCAGGAAGGGGTTTACCCCGGCGATCTCGAGCTCGAGGAGCGCATCACGTCGATCATCCGCTGGAACGCGCTCGCGATGGTCGTGCGCGCCAACGTCGCGTACGGCGAGCTCGGCGGCCACATCGGGAGCTACGCCTCGGCAGCGGAGATCTTCGAGACGGGCTTCAACCATTTCTTCCGCGCGGACACGGGCAACGGCGGCGACCTCGTCTTCTTCCAGCCGCACTCCGCGCCCGGCGTGTACGCGCGCGCGTTCCTCGAGAGACGGCTGACGGAGGCGCATCTTGCCAACTATCGCCAGGAGGTCGGCGGGCGCGGGCTCTCCTCCTATCCGCATCCGTGGCTCATGCCCGAGTTCTGGCAGCTTCCGACCGGGTCGATGGGCATCGGCCCGATGAGCGCCATCTACCAGGCGCGCTTCATGCGCTACCTCGCGCATCGCGGCATCGCCGACACGTCGCACCGCCGCGTGTGGGGTGTCTTCGGCGACGGCGAGATGGACGAGCCCGAGTCGATCGGCGCGCTGACGCTCGCCGCGCGCGAGAACCTCGACAACCTCGCGTTCGTCATCAACTGCAACCTGCAGCGGCTCGACGGCCCCGTACGCGGCAACGGCCAGATCATCCAGGAGCTCGAGGCGCTGTTCAGCGGCGCGGGCTGGAACGTGATCAAGGTGCTGTGGGGCTCCGACTGGGACCCGCTGTTCGCGCGCGACAAGACGCACAGCCTCCTGCGCGCGTTCGCCGAGACGCCCGACGGCGAGTACCAGACGCTGGGCGCCAAGGACGGCCGCTACAACTTCGAGCATTTCTTCGGGCGCGCGCCGGAGCTGCGCGAGATCGTCGCACCCCTCACCGAGGCGCAGATCGACGCGCTCAAGCGCGGCGGCCACGACTTTCGCAAGCTGCACGCCGCGTTTCGCGCCGCGACGCTCCACAAGGGCCGGCCTAGCGTGATCCTCGCCAAGACCAAGAAGGGCTTCGGCATGGGCGCGGCGGGCGAATCCCGCATGACCGTGCACCAGCAGAAGAAGCTCGACGTGGACGCGCTCCTGCATTACCGCGACCGCTTCGCGCTGCCCTTGAGCGACGCCGACGCCGCCGAGCTGCGCTTTTACCGCCCCGCCGAGGACAGCCGCGAGATCGCGTACCTGCGCGAGCGCAGAGCCGCGCTCGGCGGCGCGCTGCCGAAGCGCCGCCGGCGCAGCGATGCCGTGGAGGTTCCCGCGCTCGAGAGCTATGCACGCTTCGCGCTTCGCGCCGACGGCAAGGAGATGTCCACGACCATGGCGGCGGTGCGACTCCTGGGCGCCCTGCTCAAGGACGCCGCCGTGGGTCCGCGCATCGTGCCCATCGTGGCCGACGAGGCGCGCACGTTCGGCATGGCGAGCCTGTTCCGCCAGGTCGGCATCTATTCGCCGGTCGGGCAGACCTACGAGCCGGAGGACGCGGGCTCGATGCTGTACTACCGCGAAGCCCCCGACGGCCAGCTCCTCGAGGAGGGCATCACCGAGGCCGGTGCGCTTTCGTCCTGGACGGCCGCGGCGACGTCCTACAGCGCGCACGGCCAGCCCATGCTGCCGTTGTACATCTACTACTCGATGTTCGGCTTCCAGCGCGTCGGCGATCTGATCTGGGCCGCGGCCGACCAGCGGGCGCGCGGCTTCCTGCTCGGCGCCACCGCGGGACGCACCACCCTCGGCGGCGAAGGACTCCAGCACCAGGACGGCAGCAGCCACGTCGCAGCAGCGGGCGTCCCCAATTGCCGTGCGTACGACCCGGCATTCGCGGCCGAGCTCGCCGTGATCATTGACCACGGCATGCGCCGGATGCTCGTCGAGCAGGCCGACGAGTTCTATTACGTCACGGTCATGAACGAAAGCTACGCGCAGCCTTCGCTGCCCGACGGCGCGGCCGCGGACGTGATCAAGGGCATGTATCGTCTCGGAGGCAACGAGCCCGCGCGGCCGCGCGCGCGCGTGCGCCTGCTCGGCAGCGGCGCGATCTTGCGCGAAGTGGCTGCCGCGGGGCAGATGCTCGCGAGCGATTTCGCGGTGGCAAGCGACGTCTACAGCGTGACGAGCTTTGCCGAGCTTGCGCGTGACGCCCGCGACGTCGAGCGCTGGAACCGCCTGCACCCGGGAAAGCCGCCGCGGCGCAGCCACGTCGCGTCGCTGCTCGACGGCGCCGCGCCGATCGTCGCCGCGACCGACTACGTGCGTGCGTATCCGCAGCTCGTTGCGTCGTATGTGTCGGCCCGTTTCGTCGCGCTCGGCTGTGACGGCTTCGGACGCAGCGACACACGCGCGGCGCTGCGCCGCTTCTTCGAGGTGGACCGCGCGCAGATCGCGCTGGCCGCGCTCGATTCGCTCGCGCGCGAAGGCGCGATCGACACGCAAGTCGTGGCAAGCGCGATCGAGCGCTACGGAATCGATGCCGAGCGCATGCCGCCCTGGGAGACGTAACAAACGAAACAATTCCGGTCCGCGGGCGAAATCCGGGTGCCGTCATCGGTCCGTAGAGTGGCTCGTTCCATAGCAGCTGGAGCAGTCCATGACACGGAGCATCGCATCGCCGGCCCTCGCCGCTCTCGAAGGCACCGGCGTGGTCTACCTCGCCGGACTCGCGCTGACGGCGCTCGCTCTCGCCCTGCTCGCGCACGTGACCTGCATTCGCGACGGCAACGTCGAGTTCCGCACGCGCACGCCGGCTCCGACGACCGTGTCGCTCGGCGGGACGCACCTTCGGATGCACGGGACGCTCTTGCGGTGACGCGAAAGCCGAGCGGCTATTCGACCGGCAGCTCGTCGACGACGCGGCGCACCTCGCCCGGCAGGAAAGGCTTTTCGATGACGGGTCGGCCGCTCTTCGTCACGAACTCGCGCAAGGCCGAGGCGAGGATGTCGCCCGTGACGAAGACCACCCGCGAGGCGAGCCCCGGCCAGCGCCGCTCGATCTCCTCGTAGAGCGCCCGGCCGTCGATGTCGGGCATGCGGATGTCGGTCAGGATCGCGTCGTAGTGCTCGACGGCGAGGCGCTCGAGCGCCTCGCGCCCCGAGCTCGCCGTAACCACCCTGTGATGGGCGCCGGAAAGAATCTCCGACAGCGCTTCGCGAATCTGTGCTTCGTCGTCGACGACCAGGACCTTGCGCCGGTTCGCGATCGCGGCGTCGGACTGCGGCGCGCTTTCGCGCGCGCCGGCGGCGCCATAGACTGGCAGCATGATCGTGAACGCCGCGCCGCCTCCCGGCGGGCAGTCGACGGCGAGCGTGCCCCCGTGCGCCTCGACGATCCCCATGCTCACCGCGAGGCCGACCCCCGTGCCCATGCCCGTCGGCTTCGTCGTGAAGTAGGGCTCGAAGATGCGCGCGCGCAGGTGCTCGGGAATGCCCGGGCCGTTGTCCGCGACGACGATGCGGATCGCCTTCGCCGCGGCCTCGCAACGCGTCCTGATCGACATCTTCCGCGGCGGCGGGTGCTCCTGCAACGACTGCTGGGCGTTGATGATGAGGTTGAGCAGCACCTGGTGCAGCTGGTCGGCGTCGGCATGCGTGTGCGGCAGGTTCTCGGCGAGGTCGAGCGCGACCTCGATGCTGCTCGTGCTCGTCGCGTACGCCGTGATGTCGAGGGCCGCGGTCACGACCTCGTTGATGGCGACGGGGCCGCGCTCGGGCCGCTGCTGCCGCGCCATCGCGAGGAACGTGCGCACGATGCGCGCGCATCGCTCGGCCGCGATCCGGATCTTCACCGCCGCCGCCTGCGTCGCCGAGTCGCCACGCTCCTCGAGCAGCACCGCGCGAGCCACCACCACCGACAGCGGGTTGTTGAGCTCGTGCGCCACGCCCGCGAGCAGCGATCCGAGGGCGACGAGCTTCTCGCGCTGGTAGGAGGACTCGCGCTGCCGCGCGAGCTCCGCCGCGGAGCGCTTCTTTTCGGTGACGTCGCGCGTGATCGTCAGCACGTGCGGGCGACCCTGGTACTGCATCGGGACGCCGTGCACTTCGAGGTCGAGCTCGGAGCCGTCCTTGCGCTGCGCCTTGATCTCCTGCTGCAGCGATTCGCCGTTCGCGGCCCTGAGCAGGAACTCGCGGCTGTACGACGGACCGGCCCAGTCGCGATAGGGCCACTTCGACTCGTCGCCCTCGCCGTAGCCGTAGATGCGCCACAGCGCGGGATTGGTGTCGACCAAGCGGCCGCTCGCGTCCCACAGCGCGAGGCCGTCGATCGACGCGTTGAACGTGGCGTGATACTGCTCTTCGCTCGCGCGAAGCGCCTCCTCGGCGGTCTTGCGTCCTGTGATGTCGCGGGCGAGCGCCAGCACGCGATCGCGGCCGCCGATCGTGACCGGCTTCACGAACACCTCGTGCCAGCACAGCGAGCCGTCCTTGCGCCTGCCGTGCCATTCGATGCGGAGGCGCTCGCCCGCCGCCGCACGCCCGATGACGGCGAGCGCGTCCGCCTGGCGATACGGGTTCTCGCCGGAGCCGAGCGCGCCGACGTCGATGTGGCGGAACTCCTCGCGGGTGTAGCCGAACGTCGTGCAGGCCTTTTCGTTGACGTCGACGATCGCACCCGTGTCCCGGTCGTGCACGAAGATGGCGTCCTCCGCCGCGTCGAAGATCTCGCGATAGCTTGCCTCCGAGATTCGCAGCGCCCGCTCGGCGCGCATGCGCTCGGTGATGTCGGTCGCGATGCCGCATACCGCGTACGCCACGCCGCCTGCGTTCCGCAGCGGAAACTTGATCGAGAGGTAGGTGTGCACGCCGTCGGGCAGCGGCACGGCTTCCTCAAATTCCATCGGCGCGTTGCGCTCGAGGACCCGCAGGTCGTTGCTGCGAAAGGCCTGCGCGGTCGCCTCGGGGAAGCATTCGCGGTCCGTCTTGCCGAGGATGTCCACCGCGCTCACGTCGAACACGCGAGCGAACTCGCGGTTGGCGAAGAGGTAGCGTCCTTCGGTGTCCTTCACGAACACGACGGCGGTCGCGTTGTTGAGGATCTGCTGCAAGCGGGTTTCGCTGTCCTCGAGCGCGCGCTGCACGCGGGTGCGCTCCGCGATGTCCTCGCGCAAGTGCGTCTGTGTCTCGGCGACCTCGAGCGCCATCGAGTCGAAGGCGCGGCTCAGGCGGCCAAGCTCGTCGTCGCCTTTGAGGCCGCTTCTCGCAGCGAGGTTTCCCGAGGCGAGCTGCTCCGCGGCGCCGACCAGGCGCGCGGTGCGCCGCGTGAGCAGGAAGTGGAAGACGAGCCACATGGCAAGGGCGAGTGCCGTCACCCATCCCGCCCAGTAGAGCGACTGCTGCACGACCTGCTCGCGCGCCTCCGCCTTGTAGCGCTTGAGGTCATAGGCGAGGAACACGCTGCCGGTGCGCGAGGGCCGGAGCTCCTCGCGCGCCTTGCCCATCAGGATGCCGGCGTGGCCGAGCAGCGCGTCGCCGGTGGAATCGATCTGCATCCCGGCGCGGCGCTCGCGGATGTCGCTCGCCGCCGCGTTGAGGTCGAACTGCGGCAGCGCATCGGCGACCGGCTGCTCGATCCACGCCCGCTTCGTCGCAGCGATGACGATGTCCTTGTCGTCGGTCATTGCGGCCAGCGTGACGTCGTGGTTGTGGGCGAGCACGGCGATCTCGTGCTGCGCCGCCTCGATGTCGCCCTTGAGGATGAGGTACTCGAGCGTGCTCTGCAGGCGCGAGAGCTCCTGCGCCAGGCGCTTGCGGCTCTCGTCCTCGGCCAGCGCCTCGGCGCGCGGCACGTGGTAGAGCAGGTTCACCGCGCTCAGCGCCGCCGCGAAGACGAGCAGGATGAGCGGAACCGTGACCTTGAGCGAGCCCGGGATTCTCATGTCACCGCATGGCTATCGCTATGGGAGCGCCGCGAGCGGGCCGGGTGCGAGCAGCGTCTCGATCTTCACGCCCGACTGCAGGAGCTTGGCGTCGAGCATCAGCGCGAGCAGGCGATGCCCGGTCACCGCGAGCTCGGGAGCCTGCCCGCCCAGCATGTGCAGGTTCTCCTCGCGCGAGGGAATGTGCAAGCCGCGCTGTGCCGCGAGGAACTGCTCGCCGCTCGTCTGCTGGCGCTTGCCCATGCGCTGCGCGGCGTCCGCGGGCTCGCGCTTCATGTAGTCGAGCGCGGCGAACCACCCCGTGAGGAGCGCCTGGATCGCGTTGGGGTGCGACTTGAGCACGCTCTCCCGCACCGCGAGGAGATCGACGATCTCGCCGGGAATCTGGCTGCTGTCGAACAGCGTGCTGGCGCCCGCGCGCTGGAACTGCGCCGTGTACGGATCGAACGTCACCGCGCCATCGACCTGCCCTTTCTCGAACGCGCTCGGCTGCTCGTTCGACTCCAGATGCACCACGTTGACGTCGCCCGCCTGCATCTTGTTGAGCGTCAGCGCGCGGCTCAGGACGAACGCGCCGAGCGCGCTGCTCTCGACCGCGACCGACTTGCCCGCCAGGTCGCGCATCGATTTCATGCCGCGCCGGCCGACGACGACGTCGGCCCCGTTGGAGGTGTCGACGATGAGGATGATGCGCGGCTGCAGGCCGTCCACCGCGAGGCCGAACAGCTCGTCCAGGCTGATCACCATGCCGTCGATGGCCTGGTTGCGGTAGGCACGCAGCACTTCGCTGGCCGACGGATATTCGACGAGCTGGACCGACGCCGGGTCGAGGCGGCCCAGGTCGCGGGCAAGGTACAGCGGCTCGCTGCCGATCCACACGTTGGTGCCGATGCGAAGCGCCTGCTCGGAGTGCGAGCACGCGAAGAGCACGAGCAGGACTGCCGCGTACGCGAGCGCGCGAGCGATGCTCCTCATCGGCCGTCGGGCACGAACATGTACCCCTCGTTGCGCACCGTGCGGATGTAGCGCGGATTGGCGGGATCGGGCTCGACCTTCTTGCGCAGGCGCATGATGCGCAGGTCCACGCTGCGGTCGAACGGGTCCCAGTCCTGAGGCTGGTGCAGGTTGAGGATGCGCTCGCGCGACAGCGGCCGGTTGGGATGCTCGGCGAGCGCCTTCAGCAGATCGAACTCGAGCGGCGACATGGCGACCTCGCCGCCCTCCTCGTCGGTGAGGCGCCGGGCGTCGATGTCGAGCACGCAGCGCCCGATGCGGACGCGGCGCGAGCCGAGTTCGGCGCGCCAGTCGGAGGACGCGCGGCGCAGCACGCTTTTCACGCGCGCCATGAGCTCGCGCGGATCGAATGGCTTCGGTACGTAGTCGTCGGCGCCCATCTCGAGGCCGACGATGCGGTCGACGACCGTGCCTGCCGACGTGAGCATCACGATGCCGATGCTCGCATGGTGCTCGCGCAGGTGGCGCGCGAGGCTCAAGCCGTCCTCGCCGGGCATGTTGATGTCGACCAGCGCCACGTCGACGGGGTGCTCGCGGGCGATGACCTTCGCCGCAGCCGCGTCCTCGGCGCCCATTACGGCGTAGCCGTGGCCGGCAAAATATTCCTCGAGCACGTCGCGGACATCGGGCTCGTCGTCGACGATGAGGATGAGGGCCCTCGGGTCCATGGCAGGTTTTGCGAGCTTGCGCGTTCGCCGCGTAGCGTCGAGCGCGCCATCCTCCCGCAAAACGAGGAATCCTACATCCGCCGCCTTGTGCTGTCGCGTGTCCACCGTTGGCCTTCCGCGTGCCTTGCCGACCGCATGGCCAGAAGGATAAGCCCGCTCGACGCCGCCGTGAGGCTTGCGCAGCGCCGCTGATACAAACGAAACAAAACCGCGCCGACATGGAAATCGGCGTGCCGTGTTCACTGCCTAGACTGCCTTCGCATGACGCTTCGAAGGAGATTCGCCATGTTGCAGCACGACACGCAATTCGAGCGGGGCCGCCCCATCGCTTCGGCGATCGAGACGCACTGGACCCGCTGCCTGCACTACGACCTCATGGGCACGTCCGGCGACCCGCGCCCTCTCCCGACCGGTGCGCCCGGATCAGGTGAGGGCAAGGTCGCCGACGTGCGCCTGCGCGCGGCGGACGGCTACCCGATCGCGGCCACGCGATACGCTGCGGACGGCGCGGTGCGCGGCCACGTCGTCGTCGCCGGCGCCGTGGGCGTTCCGCAGCGCTTCTATCGGCGCTTCGCCGCATTTGCCGCCAGCCACGGCTATTCGACGATGACGCTCGACTTCCGCGGCGTGGGCCGGTCCGCGCCGCGAAGCCTCGACGGCTTCGCGATGGACTACTTCGACTGGGGAAGGCTCGACCTTGCCGCCGCGGTGAGCGCCATGGCCGGCACGGACGTCCCGCTGTACGTGATGGGACACTCCTTCGGTGGCCACACCTTCGGCGTGCTCCCCAATCACGACCGCGTGACCGCGTTCTTCACCTTCGGCACCGGCGCCGGATGGCACGGTTGGATGCCGCGGCTCGAGCGCCTCAAGGTGCTCGCGATGTGGCATATCGTCGGCCCGCTGCTCACGCGCTGGAAGGGCTACCTCGCCTGGAGCCTGCTCGGCATGGGCGAGGACCTGCCGCTCGACTTCTACCGGCGGTGGAAGCAGTGGTGCCGCTATCCGCGTTACTTCTTCGACGATCCGGCGATGCGCCACGTCGTGCGCAGCTTCAGGCAGGTTCGCGCGCCGCTCATGGCCGCCAACTCGATCGACGACCTCTGGGCGCTGCCGGACTCGCGCGACGCGTTCATCGCCGGCTACGAGAACGCGCCGTGGCAGACGCTCGACATCGACCCGGCCCATTTCGGTCTGCGCTCGATCGGCCACCTCGGCTATTTCAAGCCCGACGCGCAACCGCTTTGGGAGACCGCGCTCGCGTGGTTCGAGCGCAACCGCAGGGATCGCACGGCGGCGGCTTCGAAGCGCCCCTCGCTCCAGCCACGGCAACCTGCGTTCGCTTGAGGAGAAATACGTGCAAGACAAGCATCTGCGCCACGCCACCGGCGACGAAGGCATGGGATTTCGCATCGCAGTCGCGGCAGCCTTGCTCGCCGTGTACGTCGCCGCGCACCTGGTCGTCGGAAGCGTGCTCGGCATCCTGCCCAGTCGCGAGGTCATGCCCGCCGCGCTCGCGGCGACGGTCGACAAGCCGGGCGCCGACGCCGCGTCCGCGCGTTCGGCCGGCACCTGCAAGAACGACTCTTCAACGGACTATGACTGACATGGATAAAGCACACCGCCTGCAACCCCCGCGAACGGATCCGGCCGACGCGTTCCTCGCCGCGGCCGCGTCCGCCTTCGAACGGCTCGCCGCCTCCGGATCGCGTGCACGATCGTGGTACCGGCGGCGGCGCGTCGCCGCGGAAACCTACGAGACGTTGCGCTCGCTCGACGACCGCTGCCTTCGTGACCTGGGTCTCGACCGCATGGAGCTGCGATCGGCCGCGGCCGAGGCGGCAGGCCAGGCGGAGCGAACGCGGCTGCAAGTCTTCCCGCGAATCTACTAGACGTCAGGAAAGGGAAAGTGCCATGAGAAGCTATGAAGCACCTACGCCGCGGGTCGCCCTCGCCGCGGCGGCATTCGCGATGTCGGCGATCACGCTCGGCGCGCTGGTCGTTGCGCCCGCGGTGACGCACGCGCAGGCGCAGGACGTCTTGGCATCGCGTCCGACCACGCTCGCCGCGGCCGGCAACGCGGCAGTCACCGCGCACGACCCGAAGTCCGAGCGTTGCGCGGGCCCGATGTCCGACGACTAGGACCCGTTCGCCGGCCACTCCATGCCAACGACCGCGCTTGCGCTCGATCACCTGCTGCGCGCCGTCGGCGATCCGGTCGCCGATCTGCGCTGCATCGGACCGGACCATCCGGAGTTCGTGCGCGCGCAGGCGATCGTCGCCGCGGCAGGCGTGCTGGCCAAGGTGCCGGGCGCGTTTCCCGCGATCGCGGACGCGATCCGCGCGGCCGCGTCGCTGCCAAAGTCGCCGCCGGAAGCATCGCACTTCGCCGCCGCCGGCGCGTGGATTCGGGGGGACCCGGTCCTCGCCGCGGAGACCTACGCGTTCCTCTTGAGCCGCTGGCCACAGGATGTCCTCGCGTTGCGGCTCGCGCAATCGTGCTACTTCTTCCTCGGCCGGCACGAACGCCTTTGCGCACTGGTCGACGCCGTGATGGGCGATTGGGATCCGTGCGACGAGCGCTTCGGCTTCGTGCTGGCAATGGCCTCCTTCGCGCACGCGGAGAACGGCAATGCGGCCTATGCCGAGGCACTGGGCCGGCGCGCGTTGGCGCAGGACGGCGCCTGTCCCCTCGGCGTACACGCCGTCGCCCACGCGATCGCGGAGTCCGGGCGCCCCGGCAGCGGCGCGCGGTGGATGCGCGAGCAGAGCGGGCATTGGGCGCGCGACAGCCGCATGCGTACGCACAACGCGTGGCACCTTGCGATGTTCGACGTCGAGCATGGCGACCTCGCGTCCGCGCTCGACGTCCTCGACAAGTGGCTCATACCCGCGAGCGAAACGTCGGCGCTCGACGCCTGCGATGCGGCCGGACTCCTGTTCGAGCTCGAATCGAGGGGCATCGTCGACAGGGGTCGCTGGGGCCGCGTCTCGGATGCGTTCGAGCGCACGGCGGCACCCGGGTTCTGGCCGTATGTCGACCTGCACGCCGCCCTCGCCCACTTTCGCGCCGGCGACGAAGTGCGCGCGAAGCGGCTGGAGCAGGCGATCGATCGCCACGCGAAGGCGAGCGATTGCGCGGGCTTGCGCGCGCGCCGCGTGACGAGGCCAGGGCTCGCGGCGCTGCGTGCCTGGGCTGAAGGACGCCATGCGAAGGCCGCCCGCGCATTTGCGGCGCTGCGGCCCTTCCTCGGCGACGCCGGCGGCAGCCGTGTCCAGCTCGCGCTGTTCGAGCGGATCGAGCGCGACGCCGTGCGCCGCCGCGCCGGACTGCGGGCGGCGGCAGCACATGGCGTAATATCGCAGCCGAGCTACGGATGATCTTGCGAGGGGCGTCGATGGCGGAAACGATCGATGGCTGGCGCGGCACGGTGAGCGGGATGCCGAGCGCGGGCGAAGCCGCCGAGCGCGCGAAGACTGTGAGCATGCGCGACGTCGAGCTGTTCACCGAGATCACCGGCGACCGCAACCCCCTGCATTACGACGAGGCCGCCGCGCGGGCGTCGACGTTCAAGGGCCTGATCGTGCAGGGCGGCGTCACCACCGGCATCCTGAACGCGATCGTCGCCGAAGCGCTGCCCGGGCCCGGCACGGTCTTCCTCGCCATGGAGCTTCGCTTCGTCAAGGCGGTCTACGTCGGCGACACGATCACCGGCCGCGTGGACGTGCTCACCGTGCGCGGGGACAAGCCCATCTGCACCGTTGCGGTTTCCGTGCGCAATCAGAAAGGCGAGGTGTGCGTCGAGGGCAAGGCGACGACGTACACGGCGGCGCTCAGGGAGCCTTAGCGCCGAACATCGACGTTGTCGATGAGGCGCGTCGCGCCGAGCTTCGCGGCGCCGAGCACGATCAGCGACTCGGGGCGGGTGCGATCGTCGGGAACACCGAAGCCCAAGTCACGGATCGCGAAGTAATCGGCCTTCCAGCCACGGCGCACGAGCTCGGCCCAGCCGGCAGCCTCGAGGGCCGCGTAGTCGCGCCGCCCACGGGCAATCGCATGCGCGATTTCGCGAAGCACGCGATGCAGATTCGGGGCTTCTTCGCGCTCCGCCTTGCTCAAGTAATTATTGCGCGACGACAGCGCGAGGCCGTCGGCCGCGCGCACCGTCTCCCCGGCGACAATCTCGATCGGCAGGTTGAACTGCTCGACCATGCCACGCACGACCGCGAGCTGCTGGCGGTCCTTCTTCCCGAACACCGCGGCGTCGGGCCGCACCAGGTTGAAGAGCTTGAGCACGACCGTGCACACGCCGTGGAAGAATCCCGGCCGCGAGGCGCCTTCGAGCTGCTCCGCCAAGGGCGGCGGCTGCACACGGTACGCTTGCGGCACGGGATACATCTCGCGCTCCTCGGGTGCGAAGAGCACGTCCACGCCGACGCCGCGAAGGCCGGCGCAATCGGCGTCCATCGTTCTCGGATAGCGGTCGAAGTCTTCGTTCGGGCCGAATTGAAGGCGGTTGACGAAGATGCTGGCAACGACGGCGTCGCCGTGCTCCCGGGCGATGCGCATGAGCGCGAGGTGGCCCTCGTGCAGGTTGCCCATGGTCGGCACGAACGCGACGCGCCTTGCGCCGGCCAGGCGCTCGCGCAACTCACGTGCCGTCGCGACGATATGCATGGGGCAAGCGTCAGAAACTGTGCTCGGCGCCCGGGAACGAGCGATCCTTGACGGCCGCCGCGTACGCGGCGAGCGCTGCCTCGACGCTGTCGCGCCCGGCGAGGAAGTTGCGCACGAAGCGCGCCGGGCGGCCGGGCTGGATGCCGAGCGCATCGTAGAGCACGAGCACCTGGCCGGAGCACTGCGCTCCCGCGCCGATGCCGATCACGGGAACGCTCACGGCACGCGTCAGCCACTCGCCGACGGCCGAGGGCACGCATTCGACGACGAGCAGCGATGCGCCCGCGGCGACCAGCGCCTTCGCATCGGCAAGGAGCGCGGCCGCGCCGCTCTCCGTCTTGGCCTGCACGCGGTAGCCGCCCACGACGTTCACCGATTGCGGCAGGAGCCCGACGTGGCCGCAGACCGGCACGCCGCGCATCGTGACGAACGCGACGGTCGGCGCGAGCCACGCGCCGCCCTCCATCTTGACCATGTGCGCGCCGGCCTGCAGGGCGGAGACCGCCGCGGCGTAGGCGTGCTCCGGGCTTTGCTGGTAGCTGCCGAAGGGCAGGTCGGCGACGATCAGCGGACGCGTGCAGCCGGCCGCAACGCAGCGCGTGTGGTAGAGCACGTCGTCCAGCGTGACCGGCAGCGTCGAGCCGTGCCCTTGGATCACCATCCCGAGCGAGTCGCCGACGAGCAGCACGTCGATGCCCGCGCGCTCGGCGATCGCCGCGAAGCTCGCGTCGTACGCGGTGAGCATCGCGATCGGCGTGCCGCTGCGCGCCATCTCGGCGAGTCCAGGCACGGACACGCGCGGTGCGGGCTTGGCGGCTCCGGGACTGCTGTACGGCGCGCTCTCGTTGGGCACGCGAGGAAGGGCTCGTTGGAAAGGTCCAAGGATACCGTAGGTCCGAGGCTCACCGGGCCTCTGAGCCGCCGGCTCGGGAGGCGCGCAAGCGCGGCTCGTCCACCCTCGCGGGCGCCGCAGGGTGCTCCCGTCCTGCGGAACGGACGCGTTAGCGGAGGCCCCGGACGCCTATTTCAGCACGATCATCGCGATGCCGGCCAGCGTGAGCACGGCGCCGACGGCGGTGCGGACGCTGATGCCCTCGTCGTTGTGCAGGAAGAAGTAGCTCAGCGGAAAGACGAACACGGGCGTGCAGAGCGTGATCAAGGCAACGACGGAAACCGGCGCGAACCTCATCGCCGCAATCGCGCACATCTGCGCGCCGATCGTGATAACGCCGGAGGCGGCGAAGAGCGCGATGCCGCGGCGATTGGCGTGGCGCAGGCTGCGGGCAAGCTCGAGGTGGCCCGATCCGAGGACGAGGTGCACTGCGAAGCCGGCCCCGGCGCCGATGAGCGCGCCGGCGATCGGCTCGTTCCACTCGCGCACACCGGCGCCGCGCATCACGTTCCCCACCGCGTAGGCCGCGGAGCTGCCCGCGCCCAGCAGGAGCCCCGATCTCAGCCACCGGCGTGCCCGCGGCGCGTCCGTCGTCGCGGTCGAGGGCTTCGTGCGCGCTCCCTGCAGGCTCACGAGGAGCAGCCCCGCCGCCGTCAGCAACATCCCGCCCAACGCGATCACGCTCAGGCGCTCGCCAAGAAAGACGAGCGCTATGAGGAAAGTGAACAGCGGGCTGCTTACCTGGAACGCGCTCGCCTTGGCGGGCCCGAGCCGGACGATCGACTCGTAGACCAGCCAGCGGCCGAGGTAGGTCGCAAAGAACCCGGAGAGCGCGAACAAGAAGAACCCCCACGCGTTCCAGCGCAGCGGCCCGCTTCTGATCGCAAGCTCCACGCAGAACAGCAGCGCGGCAAACGCAATGTTGACCGTGACCGTTATGACGTAGCCGGTGTTCATCGGCAGGCGCGCCGAGCCGAGCCGCGCGAGCATGATGTTGGCCGAGAAGCCCGCCAGCGCCGCGACGGCAAGCACGTAGCCGATCATCGGCTATGTGATCCAGGCAACAGCGGGAGGGTCTTGGCGCGCGCTACACTGGCTGCTCCGACAACGCTGGAGGGACGCCACATGGCTGCGCGAGCGCATCGACAATCCTTCGAGCTCCCCGGGGTCACCCATGCGGCGCCGATTCCGATGGCCGCGCGCGTCGGCAACATGGTGTTCTCCTCGGGTATCGCGGGCAAGGACCCGGCGACGGACACGCTGCCGCTCGAACCCGAGCGCGAAGCGCAATTCGCCTTCGACAACATGAAGCGACTGCTCGAGATCGCCGGATCGGGCGTCGGCGACGTCGGACACATGACCGTGTTCATCAACGACAACGCGATGCGCGATCACGTCAACCGCGAGTGGTTGAAGCATTTTCCCGACGAGCACGACCGGCCGGCGCGGCACACGATCCTGCAGCCCAACCTACCAGGCGGGATGCGGGTGCAGATCGAGATCATCGCGGTGGTCGCCGGGTAGGAGCGTGCCGGACTGCGCCTTTCGCGCAGGCAGGGGCCCCGACACGGCGACCGCAGCGCCTAAGCGGTCTGCGGCGACTTCGGCTGCTTGACGCCGATGTCCTCGTTGGGATCGACCTCCTTGGGGTACATCGCGAGCTCCTGCTCCGAGGCGCCGAGCGTGCGCCAATTCACCGTCTTGGGCACGATCCCCTCGAACGAGCGGAGTTCGGCCTGCGGAAGGTGCGGTTCGGTCGTGCCGATCGCGGGCTCGCCGGCGGCAAATCGCTTTACGGCATCGACCATGATGCGGCGGAACTGCACGATCGCGATATCGCTCGCGCCCAGGCGCTCGTGCGTGCGGTCGGCGATCGGCCCCATGGTCTCCCACATCGCCATGTCCTGATTCGGAATGCCCTGCATGCCCGTGTAGTCGCCGAGCTTCATCGCCTTGCGGTCCTGCAGGTAGTTGTTCGCGCGCGTGCGCAGGCGGTTGAAGTCGGCGTCGACGTCGATGCCGACGCGCGCGCCCAGGAGCTTGCGGAACGCCTCGGTGTCGATGCCGGGGCCCCAGTTGCTCCAGCCGATGAAGTAGAACACCGTGTTGGTGTCGTCGATCGGGACGTTCACGTTGGCGAGGCTGTACATGTTGTTAGGCGGGATCAGCACGGTGATCGGCGCAACGAACGTCGTGATGCGCACGTAATCCTTTGTCTGCGCGTCCTTGATCGGACGGCGGATCGCGGCGTAGCGCATTCCATAGTTCGTGAGCTGCACCTGGATGCGCGGCGCCTTGTCCGTGGTCGGACGCGCCCACACACCGCCGGTCGCCACGGTCTGCGTGCCCCGTCCAGGGGGAATGTCGGTCGAGTGCAGGCTCGAGCTGTGCGCCGAGTCGATGGCGCCCTCGAGCACCTGCGCCCAGTTGCACGGCACCTTGACCTTGACGATGGCGACGTTGGTGTCAGGTGTGGGTGCGAATCCCGGCGGCTCGAACGCGGGCATCGTTTCGCGCGGGCCCATGTAGACCCATACCATGCCGGCCGCTTCGTGCGTCGGATAGGCGAGGTGCTTCACCTTCTCGACCATCCGCGACTCCGGCGGCTCGGACGCCATCTCGACCACGTTGCCGTCGACGTCCATCTTCCAGCCGTGGTACAGGCAGCGCAGCCCGCATTCCTCGTTGCGGCCGTAGACGAGCGAGGCGCGCCGGTGCGGACAGAATTCGCCGATCACGCCGACGCGTCCCTCCGTGTCGCGGAACGCGACCAGGTCCTCGCCCAGGAGCCGCACGCGGATGGGCGTCCCGTCGGCGTCGGGCACCTCCTCGACGAGGCACGCGGGTATCCAATGCCGGCGGATGAGTTGTCCCATCGGCGCATTGCCTTCGACACGACAGAGCAGATCGTTCTCTTCGGGGGTGAGCATGATGGTTTCTCCAGTGCCTATTGTTTCCGCGCGCGGTTGGCGGCCGCGGCAATGATCGCGATCACGTCGTTCTGCGCCGCCGCCGCGGTCATGTAGCGGGGCTCGGTCGTCACCGTCGGCGCCGACGCGTCCGGCGGATTGTAGATCTCGATGAAATACAAGCCCGACGCGTCGTCGCGCTTAGGCTCCAGTCGAATCAGCGCCATCGTTGCCTCCTAATCCAAATACCGCGTGCGCGGCGATGCCAGCAATTCGGTGACGCGCCGGGGCACACCCAGTCCCGCCGCGAGCTTCTCGGCGAGGTCGGTCTCGCGCTTGAGCACGGCCTCCAAGCGCACGAGCACGTCGTCGATGCGTCCTTGCGGAATCACGACCACCCCGTCGTTGTCGCCGACGACGATGTCGCCGGATGCCACGGCGACACCGCCGACCACCACAGGCTGGCCCACAATGCCGGGGCCCGCGGCCGTGGCCGAGTTCGGCGTCACGCCGCGGCAGAACACCGGTACGCCGTTTTGCCGGATGCCGGGCGTGTCGCGCGCCAGCCCGTCGGTCACCACCGCGACCGCGCCGCGGTTGCGCGCCATTCCGCTGACGCGCCGGCCAACCACGGCAAGCGTCGTGTGCGCGTCCGTCGCGGCCACGATCACGTCGTTCGGCTGCAGCTGCGCAAGCGATGCGACGATGGCCAGGTTGTCTCCAGGCGCACATTGGCACGTCAGCGCGCTGCCTACGAAGTGCGCGCGCGACGGATCGATCGGTTTCACCATGAAGTCGAGCGCGCCGCGGCCGTCCATCGCGTCGACGAGATGCTCGGTGGGAACGCCGTTGAAACGCGCGAGGACCTCGTGCGCCGGGCGCGCGAAGTTGCGGCGAATCTGCAGGAGGGGTGGGTCTTCGATCATCGGACACCTGTCGTTTCCGGGGCCCGCGCGGGAGGCCGCGCAGGCAGCGCCACTTGCTGCGTCAAGGCCACCTCCGCGCCGCGCCGGGACGACTCGAGCATCGCAAGGCACGCCTCGAGCGTCGCCCTCGCCCAGTCGCCCGTGTGAACCGGCGCGCGCACGCCGTCGATCGCGTCGGCCAGCTCGTCGATCACTTCGGCGCGGGGGATCGCTGGCGGTGCGATCGTTTCAAAGTGCCGCGCGTCGTCCCCATAGACGAATACGCCGTCCGCCATCGGGCGCAGGTCCGCGCGGTCGCACGACACGACGATCTGACCGAAGTGGTTGTGGGCGTCCGGCTGGGCGAAGGAATCGCGAGCCATGCCGTAGCTGCGCGTGGCCTTCAACGCCGACTCTTCTTCAGGCGACATCGGCCGCCCCGTCTGCGCGCGCGCGGCGCCGTAGCGCTGCGGGTCCTTGCGCTGGCCGAGCTCGCCGATCCAGCCCATGAGCTCGTCGGAGTCGAAATGCGCGTAGCCGCTATAGGTAAGCGAGGCGAACGCGCCATCGGCAAAAGTCATGAGCGCACTGTACGCGCCTTCGGTCCGACGGGCCGGGTCCCACGCGCCGGCGATCGCGCGGACGCTGCGCGCCATACCGCCCGCCAGCAGGCGCACGATGTCGACCTGATGCGCACCCTGGCTGAACACGACGCCGCCGCCGCGCGCGGTATCGAGCTCCTCGGGGCGGCGCGGCCGGTAGAGGAAGTCCGTGTAGTACGCCGCCGTGATCATGCGGACCTCGCCGACCGCGCCGGAGTCGATGAGCTCGCGCGTGCGAAGGATCGGCGCGTCGAAACTGTGGCTGTGGCCCACGAGCAGATGCACCCTCGCATGCCTCGCCGCGGCGATCATCACGTCGCACTCGGCCAGCGTGACGGCCATCGGCTTCTCGACCAGCGCGTGCTTGCCTCCGCGCGCCGCCGCCACGACGTTGTCAGCGTGGTATTGGTGAGGGGTGGCGAGGTACACGGCGTCGACTCCGTCGTCTGCGCACAGCGCGTCAACGCTCTCGTAGGTGCGTCCGCCGAAATCGGCGGCGAAGCGATCGCGCGCCTCGGGGCGCGGATCGGCGGCAGCGACCACCTCCACCCGGGGATGACGCGAGATTGTCGGCAGCATCATCATGAAGCCGCGGCCGAGGCCGGCGACTCCGAGTCGAAGCTTGCGCGCGGCCATGGCTTACAAGTCCAGCGCGATCTCGGGCGAATGCGCGCGCGACACGCAAACGATGATCTCGCGCAGGCGCTCGGAGTCGGTGAGCACGAGGTCGCGGTGATCGGCCTCCCCGCCGACGAGGCCGACCCGGCAGGACCCGCACGTGCCGCTTTCGCACGAGCTCGGGATGGTGCAGCCACTCGCGCGCAGCGTCTCGAGGATTGTCTTGTCCGCTGCGATCTCGAGCACGTCGCCGCGCTTGGCAAGCCGCACCGCGAACGGCTTGTCGTCCGCCTTCTGCGACGATTTGCCGGAGCCGAAATCCTCGAAGTGGACGGCCGACGTCGACCAGTGGCCCGTCATGTCGCGAACCGCCTCCATGAGCGGCCGCGGCCCGCAACAGTACATGTGCGCGCCCTTCGGCTTCTCGAGCACGGTCCAAAGGTCGAGCGAACGGTCGGGGTCGCCGTAGTCGTGGTGGATCGTGACCTTGCCGCGAAACTCGGGCGCTCCGAGCTCGTCGCGAAACGCGGTCATCTCCGGCTGACGGCTCAAGTAGAGGAGCTTGTACGGCTTGCCGCCCGTGTTCATGAGGTGCTGGATCATCGATCGGATGGGGGTGATGCCGATGCCGCCCGCGATGAAGAGATAGCTCGCCGGATTTCCAACGAGCTCGAAGTCGTTGCGCGGCGCCGACACCATGACCGTGTCGCCCGGCTTGGTCGTGTCGACGAGGTTGACCGAGCCGCCGCGACCGTTGGCCTCGCGCTTGACCGCGATCACGTAGCGGTCGCGTTCCTGCGGCGCATTGGCGAGCGAATAGCGGCGCGTGAGGCCGCTTTGCGTCTGCACGAGGATGTGCGCGCCTGCCGTGAACTCGGGCAGCTCGCCGCCGTCCGCGCGCGTCAATTCGAAGAGCTGGATATCCTGTGCGATCGGCTCGGCGCGGCGCGCGACGAGCGGCGTCAGCGTGTCGTCGTTCATGGCATTGCTTCCACGAGGTGCGCGTACGCGTCGCGGATGACGCCGTGGCATTCGCAGACCGCCGCTTCCATGCGTGCGGCGTCGACGATTTGCACGTGGCCGCGCACGTAGCGCACGAGCCCTTCCGTCTGCAGCGACACGGCGGCGTGGCTCACGCTCTCGCGGCGCACGGCCAGGAGGCGCGCGATCATTTCCTGCGTGGCCGGGATCTCGCGGATGCCGAGCCGATCGCGGCAGACCAGGATCCAGCGGCACAGCCTTTGGTGCAGCGGATGCACTGTGTTGCACACCGAGATCTGCACGATCTGCGTCATCAGCGCGTACGTGTAGCACCACAGGGCGCGCCGCAGCGATTCCGATGCCGCGGCCTGCGCGCGCAGCACGGCGGGGCCGATGCGCAGCGCCTGTCCGCCGATCTGCACGACGGCGTGGTGCGTGGGCGCGGCGCCGGTGTGCGCCGCCACGTCGCCGACGAGACCGTCGGTTCCGACGACGGCCACTTCCACAGACGCGCCCTCGCGCGTCGAGTAGAGAAGCGATATGAGGCAGCTCGTCGGGAAGTACACGTACGCGTGCTCGTAGCCGGCGTCGGGCGAGTGCAGCACTTCGCCGGCCCGGACCTCCACGCTCGCCAGCAGCGGCTCCAGCCGCCGCGCGTCCGCCTGCGAAAGGCTCGCGAGGAAGCGGTTGACTGCGGGACGGACGGTCGGCACTGCGGAGGCGGCCACGCGGCTTCTCGCAACAGGGGGATCTGAGGCATAATCGTAGACAACGATTGATACTCGATCAATCTCGATTAACCAATCGATATCAGCGTGCCGAAACCGCCTGTCAAGACCGCCGTCGCCCGGGCCAAGGTCCCCGGCGGCAGCCACGTGAGCCGCGCCGAAGCCGTGAAGCTGCTCGACGTCAAGCCCGCCACCCTTTACACCTACGTAAGCCGGGGCTGGATTCGCCGGATGGTCGACGGCGCGCAGCGGCGCAGCCTGTACAGCCTCGAGGACATCGAGCGGGTGAAGGCGCGCAGCTCCGCGCGCGCGGCTGCGAGCGTGGCGGCTTCGGGCGCGATGCGCTACGGCGAGCCGATCGTGCCCACGTCGGTGACCGAGGTCACGCAGGAGGGCCCCCGCTATCGCAACCGCCTCGCGGTCGACCTCGCGCGCGAGGGGACGCCCTTTGAAAGCACGGCGGAGCTCCTGTGGACCGGCCGGCTCTCGGACCTGCCCAGGCGATGGCGCGCCGAGCCGTTGCCGCCTTCGTTCCTGGCGATGGCGCGCGGTCCCTGGCAAGCCGCCGAAACGCCGGACATCCTCGATCTTTTCGCGACGAGCACCCTCGCGCTCGGCATCAGCAAGGGACGCCCGGTCGAGCGCGCGACCCACAGCGCGTCCCATATCGCCGACGCGATCCAGCTCCTGCAGGCCCTGACCGGGTGCTTCGGCGTCATCGCACAGGCGCGGCAATACCGCCCCTTCGTCGCGGGCGAAGGCATTGCCGAGGCCATCGTGCGCAGTGCCGCCGCCGGCGCAGCGAATGCCGTTGCCACGATCGACGCGGCGCTCACGCTGTGCGCCGACCACGAGCTCAATCCCGCCACCTTCGTCGCGCGCATCGCGGCGTCTGCCGAAGTGGACCTGCACTCGGGCATCGCGGCGGCCATGTGCACGGCGTCCGGCGCGCAGGTGGCGCACCGCTGCGACCGCATCGAATCGTTCCTGCGCGAATCCGCTGATATTGCTGCGCTGGCGCGCGGGCTCGGGAGCGACGGGCCGTCGCCCATCGCGCGACTCGCCTTCGGTCACCCGATGTACCGCGACGGCGACCCGCGCGGGCGCGCCCTCCTCGCCATCGTCAAGGCCCACCACGCGGAGGTGGCGGAGATGGAGCGCGTCTTCGCGTTCGTCGACCTCGCCGCGCGACGGCACAAGCTCACGCCGCGCATCGAGTTCGCGCTCGCGGCGCTCGCGGTGGCACTGCGGCTGCCTCCCGGCAGCGCGGCCGGCCTCTATGCGTTCGGCCGGATCGCGGGCTGGGTCGCGCACATGAA
Organism: Casimicrobiaceae bacterium; assembly: GCA_035499955.1. Classification (GTDB taxonomy): domain Bacteria; phylum Pseudomonadota; class Gammaproteobacteria; order Burkholderiales; family Casimicrobiaceae; genus VBCG01. The sequence goes on along the minus strand of DATJXV010000198.1, from coordinate 12,045 downwards.
CGAGCAGGGCCTCGCGGGCTTTATCATTCGTCCGCGGGCACGCTACACGCATCACGCCATCACGTAGTGCCATATCAGATCGAATTCAGATCTTGAATTCTTCCATCGTCTCCGGCGCGAACAGCTCCTCCGGGTGCAGCAGGCGTTTCGACAGTCCCTGCTCGTGGTGGTAGCGCAGGAACGTCGCCAGCGCGCCGCGGTTGCGGGCGAAGCCGTACGGCCAGAAATCCTCGCCCATCAGCGCGCGCGCCTCCTCAACGTGCGACGTGAGCCACGGCAGCATCGCCTTGAGCGCGGCGGTCACGTACAGATCCACGTACGTAGCGCGTTGCGCCGCGACGAACGCCTTGTAAAGCGACTGCGCGACCCAGCGGTTGGCTTCGTACACGTCGCGCCGGATCGCCACCGTGTGCATGATCGGAAAGATCCCGGTGTCGCGGAAGTACTGCTTCTCGACCGCGGCGAAATCGGGGAACAGGCGCTTGACCTTGTCGGGTTGCGTCTGAAACGTAGACGGCATGCGCGCGGTGTACAGCGCGTCGATCTCGCCGTCCGCGAGCATCTTCGACAGCGTCTGCGTCGACCCGATCGGCTCGAGCTTTATTGCCGGCGGCAGGTCTAGCTCGATCTTCTCGTCGCGGCCGGGCTCCTCCTCCCCGCCCGTCAGGTAGCGCACGCTCGTGACCGGCACGCCGTAGTGCTCGGACAGGATGCCGCGAATCCACACCGGCGCCGTCATCTGGTACTCGGGCGTGCCGACGCGCTTCCCGACGAGGTCCTTCGGCTCGCGGATGCCGCTGCGCGCGTTGATATAGATCGACGAATGACGGAAGAAGCGCGACGGGAAGATAGGAATGGCCACGAACGCCCGCGGCTCCCGGAACAGCGATACCGTATACGACGACAGGGAAAGCTCCGCGACGTCGAACTCACGGTGCCGCAGCATGCGGAAGAACGTCTCCTCGACCGGCAGGTTGAGATAGGTGAGATCGATCCCATCCGCCTGGATGCTGCCGTCCATCAGCGCACGCGTACGGTCGTAGTTCCAGCACGCGAGCGAAAGCGCAAGCCGCGACATGACGCCTCCTTAGAGCCGCAGTGAGCTATAGGGCGAGACCTATTCCGCTTTGGCGCCCGATATTTTGATCGCTTTTTGGTACTTCACGAGATTGGCCTTGAGGTTCTCTGCGTAACCTTCGGGTGTCGTGCCCAGTGGGTCGGAGCCCAGCTGTTCCATGCGCTCGATGATCTCGGGCTCCTTGATCGCCTTGTTGATCTCGTTGTTGAGCTTGGCGATGATCTCCTTCGGTGTGCCGGCGGGCGCCAGGAAGCCGACCTCCGACGGATAGTCGTAGCCGTTGATGAACTCGGACACCGGGGGAACCTTCGGCATCTTCGAGAAGCTCTTGAGCGAGGTCACGGCGAGGAGGTTGGCCCTGTTCGCCTTGATTGCCGGAGTGAGCGCCGGCAGCGCGCCGGCGACGACGGGGACTTCCCCGGACATGAACGCCGGCACGGACTGGCCCGAGCCCTTGTACGGCACGTGCCTGATGTCGAGCCCGAGGTCCGCTTTCAGCATCTCCATCGCCAGTTGATGAATGCTGCCGATGCCCGCCGAGCCGTACGACAGTTTGCCAGGGTTGGCCTTGGCGTACGCGACGAAGTCCTTGAACGTCGTGATCTTCAGATCGGGATTGACCGCGATGAAGAGCGGCGTGATCGCGACGAGGCTGATCGGCGCGAAATCCTTGAGCGTGTCGAAGCCCGGGTTCGGGAACAAGTACTGGCTCACCGCGAGCTGCCCGATGTCGGCAACGAGAAGCGTGTAGCCGTCGGGCGGCGATTTGGCCACCGCCTGGTTGGCCACGAGGCCGCCAGCACCGGGCTTGTTCTCGACGATGAACTGCTGTCCCACCGCCTTCGACAGCCGCTGCGCGACGACGCGTGCGATCACGTCGGGCGTGCCGCCTGGCGCGTACGCGACGACGAGCTTCACAGGCCTGTTGGGATACTGCTCCGCCCCCGCAGTCACGCAGAATGCGAGCGGAGCAAAGACAACGAGGAGCCTTGCAACGATCGTGCGCATGTCGTCTTCCTCCAAAGGCATCGACGAGCGCGAAGAGGTGACGCGCTGCATCAATGTGATGTACTTAACACAAATCGTTCGCGTTTCTCGCATAACATACACCCGCCGCGCGCGAGTGGTAACTTGTCGAGACGCGCAGGAGATCGAACGGAGCCAGCGTGACCAAGCTGTCGGTGACCGTGGCGTGCGAGCACTACGACCGGGTGCAGGCGATCCGCGAGGGACACGTCCGCATCGCCGGGTGCGAAGTCAATTTCCTCGACCTGCCGCCGGAAGAGCTCTTCTTCCGCGCGTATCGACACCGCGAGTTCGACGTCTCCGAGATCTCGATGAGCTCGTACTTGCTCGGCGTCTCCCGCGGGGACGCGCCCTACTACGCCATCCCGGTGTTCCTGTCGCGGCGCTTCCGACATTCCGCGATCTACATCCGCAAGGACCGCGGCATCCGCGAGCCCAAGGATCTCGTCGGCCGCAAGGTCGGCGTGCCCGAGTACCAGGTCACCGCGGCGCTGTGGGTACGCGCGCTCCTGGACGGCGAATACGGCGTGACGCCGATGGACTTCGAATGGGTGCGCGGCGGATTGCACGAGCCCGGCCGCGTGGAGAAACTCAAGCTCGACCTTCCCGAGGGCATTCGGATCTCGGCGATACCCGACAACGCGACGCTCGACCACATGCTCGCGACCGGCGCGATCGACGCGCTCATCAGTCCGCGCGATCCGCGCTCGTTCCTGGACGGCCGCTCCGACGTCGGGCTGCTGTTTCCGGACTATCGGATCGCCGAGCAGGCGTACTACAAGAAGACGGGCATCTTCCCGATCATGCACGTCCTCGGCATTCGCCGCGACCTGGTCGAGCGCCATCCGTGGCTCGCCAACTCCGTGTACGAGGCGTTCGTGAAGGCCAAGGCAGCGGCGCAGGCCTCGCTCGAGGACACTGCGGCGTTGAAGGTGCTCTTGCCATGGCTTCCCGCGCATCTCGACGAGACCCGCGCGCTGATGGGCGCGGATTACTGGCCGTACGGCGTCCAGGAGAACCTGCCGACGCTGCGCGCGATGGTGGATTTCGCGCATCGCCACGGCACGGCGGCGCGAGCGTTGTCGGTGCAGGAGCTGTTCGTGCCGAGCACACTCGAGCGTTACAAGGTTTGACTCCACGAGGTTCCATCATGATCATCGATTGCCACGGGCACTACACGACCGAGCCCAAGGGCCTGTTCGAATTCCGTAAGCAGCAGATGGACGCGGTCGACAATCCCGCCGGGCGCCCCGCCAAGGCGTCGCTGCGCATCAGCGACGACGAGATCCGCGACAGCATCGAAGGCGCGCAGCTCAAGCTGCAGCGCGAGCGCGGCACCGACCTCACCATTTTCTCGCCGCGCGCCTCGGGCATGGCGCATCATGTCGGCGACGCTGCGATGAGCCTCGAGTGGGCGCAGGTGTGCAACGAGCTCATTCATCGCGTCACGACGCTGTTCCCGCGCAACTTCATAGGCGTCTGCCAGCTGCCGCAAGTCGCCGGCGTGTCGCCTGCGAGCTGCGTCGGCGAGCTCCGGCGCTGCGTCGAAGAGTTCGGCTTCGTCGGCTGCAACCTCAATCCGGACCCCTCGGGCGGCCACTGGAACTCGCCGCCGCTGACCGACAAATGGTGGTTCCCGCTGTACGAGGCGCTGCAGGAGCTCGACGTTCCGGCCATGGTCCACGTGAGCGCATCGTGCAATCCGAACTTCCATGCCACGGGCGCGCACTACATCAACGCCGACACCACGGCGTTCATGCAGCTCCTGACCTCGGACCTGTTCAAGGACTTCCCCAAGCTGCGGCTCATCATCCCGCACGGCGGCGGCGCGGTGCCGTACCACTGGGGCCGCTATCGCGGGCTCGCGATGGCGTTGAACCGCCCGCCCCTGCCGGAGCTCATGGGCGACAACGTGTTCTTCGACACTTGCGTCTATCACCTGCCGGGCATCGAGCTCCTTACGCGGGTGGTGCCGATCGACAACATCCTGTTCGCCTCGGAGATGGTCGGCGCCGTGCCCGGCATCGACCCCGAGACCGGGCACTATTTCGACGACACCAAGCGCTACGTCGACGCGCTCTCGATCAGCGCCGCCGACAAGCAGAAGATCTTCGAAGGCAACGCGCGCAAGGTTTACCCGCGGTTGGACAAGCGCAAGAATTACTGAGCTTCGCGTACTTCTGTGACCTGCGGCATCGCGAAGCTCGTCGTCCCCGCGAATAGCTCGACTTTCGAGGCGGCTTGCCTAATCGACGAACTTGAGCCCTTTTTGCACGAGTCGCTCGCGCATGCCAGCCACGAGGTCGATGGCAAGCTCGCCGGCGGCCAGGCGCCCGCGCATCGCCGACTCCTTGTCCACCCGCGCCTGCGACGCGGCAATCGCCGAATCGATCTCCTCGCGCGGCACGACGAGCACGCCGTCGTCGTCGGCGACGATGACGTCGCCGGGCCGCACGCACTGACCCGCGCACACGACAGGAAGGTTTACGGTGCCGAGCGTCTCCTTGACCGTGCCCTGCGCGCTGATCGCCTTGGTCCACACCGGGAAGCGCATCTCGGTCAGGGTGCGCACGTCTCGGCAGCCGGCGTCGATCACGAGCCCGCGCACGCCGCGCGACTGATACGCGGTAGCCAGAAGGTCTCCGAAATAGCCGTCGTCGCACGGCGAGGTCGGGCTCACCACGAGGACGTCGGCAGGCTTGGTCACTTCGATCGCGGCGTTGAGCATGCTGTTGTCGCCGGGTGCGACGGAGATCGGGATCGCATTGCCGGCGATCGCCGCGCCCGGGTAGATGGGACGCAGGCGCGACGCCATGAGGCCGCGGCGGCCCATCGCTTCGTGAACGGTCGCGACACCCAGCGCGGCGAGCTCGTCGAGCCGCTCCTGCGAAGCGCGGGGAATGCTGCGAACGATCGTGCCGATCATGGCGGCCTCCGTCTATTGGCGACGGCTGCGATTATGGACTTAGAATGTCCCGGCAGCGGCTAACGCAGCTATGTGAGCTGCATCACTCTTAAAGGCGCTCCCGTTGGCGGCACATCACGACTACGACGACATCCCGGGCACCGTAGTGTTCGACGCGAAGCGATGCCGCGAGGGCTACCATCTCAACATGTTCTGCATGTCGCTCATGAAGGCCGAGAACCGCGCCGCCTTCAAGGCCGACGAAGGCGCATACCTCGACCGATTCCCGATGACGGCGGAACAGCGCGCGGCAGTGCTCGGACGCGACTGGAACCGCATCCTCGACTTGGGCGGCAACATCTTCTTCATCATCAAGCTCGCGTTCTGCGACGGCATGTCGGTGCAAAAGGTCGCGGCGCTCATGACGGGCAGCACGCCTGAGGCCTACGCAGCCATGATGCAACGCGGCGGGCGGTCGATCGAAGGCAATCGAAGCAGGAAGGACTGGTCCGATGGCTAGGGTCATCGGCGGCATCACCAGCTCGCACGTGCCGGCGATGGGCGTCGCCTTGGACACCGGCCGTACGGACGACCCTTACTGGGCGCCCATCTTCGCGGGCTACGAGCCGACGCGCCGCTGGCTCGGGCGGGAAGCGCCGGACGTCGCGGTCATCGTTTACAACGACCACGCGTGCGCGTTCTCGCTCGACGTCATTCCGACCTTCGCCATCGGGTGCGCCGACGAATTTCCTCCGGCAGACGAAGGGTGGGGGCCGCGGCCCGTGCCGGTCGTGCAGGGAAATCCCGACCTCGCGTGGCACATCGCCGAATCGGCGATCCTAGACGAGTTCGACCTGACGATCGTCAACCGCATGCCGGTCGACCACGGCCTCACCGTACCGCTGTCGCTCGTGTACGGCCAGCCCGCCGCCTGGCCGTGCCGCGTCATCCCGCTCGCCGTGAACGTACTGCAGTATCCGCCGCCCACCGGTCATCGCTGCTTCGCGCTCGGGCGCGCGATCGGCCGCGCGATCGCGTCCTTCGAGGAGGACCTGCGCGTCGTCGTGTTCGGCACCGGCGGCATGTCGCACCAGATCCACGGTCAGCGTGCGGGGCTCATCAACTCGGCGTTCGACCGTCGCTTTCTCGACGGCATGGTGGCCGACCCCGTTACCCTCGCCCGCATGCCGCACGTCGAATACATGCGCGAGGCCGGCGCGGAGAGCGTCGAGCTCATCATGTGGCTCTTGATGCGCGGCATGCTCCCCGACAAGGTCGAGGAGCTGCATCGCTTCTATCACGTCGCCGCGTCGAACACCGCGGTGGGGCACCTGCTGCTGCGGGCCGCGTCGTGAAGGTTTGTCTCGCCGGCCCCGGCGCGTTCGGCACTAAGCACCTGCAGGCGCTCGCGCGCATCGAGGACGTCGCCGTCACCGTACTGGTCGGTGACGATCCTGCGAGCACCGCCGCGACGGCACGCGCGTTCGGCGTTCCGCGCACGGCTGCCACGCTCGCTCAAGCATTCGCCGGCGGCGACGTGGATGCCGTCGTCCTCGCCACGCCCACGCCCCTGCACGCGCGGCAGGCCGAGCAATGCATGCGCGCCGGCAAGCACGTGCTGGTGGAGATTCCGATGGCGGATTCGCTGGCCGACGCGCAACGGCTCGTCGCGGTGCAGCGCGAGACCGGCGTCGTGGCGATGGCGGGACACGTTCGCCGCTTCAATCCGAGCCACGCGTGGCTGCACGGCCGCATCGCGGCCGGTGAGCTCTCGCTCCAACAGCTCAGCGTGCAGACTCATTTCATGCGGAGGACGAACATCAACGCGCTCGGCCAGCCGCGCGGCTGGACCGATCACCTGCTCTGGCACCACGCCTGCCACACCGTCGACCTGTTCGCCTACCAGACCGGCCAGCCGCCCGATGAGCTCGCCGCGTTGCAGGGGCCGAGCCATCCTACGCTCGGCATCGCGATGGACATGTGCATCGGGCTCAAGACCGCATCGGGCGCACTCTGCTCGCTATCCTTGTCGTTCAACAACGCCGGGCCGCTGGGCACGGTGTTTCGCTACATCTGCGACAACGGAACCTACGTCGCAAGCTACGACGATCTGGCCGACGGCGAGTCGCATGCCGTCGATCTGTCGGCGATGGGGCCGGTGCGCGACGGCGTCGAACGCATGGACCGCGAATTCGCCGCGGCGATTCGCGGCCGGCGCGAGCCCAACGCGAGCCTCGCGCAGTGCCTGCCGGTGATGGTCACGCTCGACGCGCTCGCGCAACGACTCGCCTCCTGATCGCGATTGCCTGCGCGATCACTGGATTCCACCGAAGGGTTTGCCCGCGATTCGGTGCCACACGCCGATGCCGCGCCGCGCAAACGAATATCGCCGGGCGAAACCGCCGTAACATTCCGCGCATCCGACGCCCGACGGAGGGCTCCATGTCCGGTTTCGCGACCTCGATTCGAATTGCGTGCGTTGCGATCGCGCTGCTCGCGAGCGCGTCGCTTGCCACCGGTGCGACGCCGGTCATCACGATGTCGGTTGGGCCCGACGAGAGCCTCACCTATCCGGCCAACATGCCAAGCCTGCCCGACGAGCACACGACGATCTTTCCGCCCGCCGCGGGATCGGCCGCGTATCGCGTCTTCGCGTCGAGCAGCCTGACGGGCGGAAACTCCGGCACGGTCGTGCTCGAGACGACCGACCTTCAGAGCTTCGCGAGTGCGGCAGGCTTCGCCACGCAGGTGATGTCGGTGCCCGTCCGCTTCACGACCTGCAACCCGACGTACGACTCGGAGTTCGACGAGAACTACGCGGGACCGGGATCGGTCGTGCAGGACCCGACGCTGCCGCCCGGCAACCTCATCATGCTCTACGAAGCCGAGAACCACTGTCCGGGCGGCGTCTGGCAGCAGCCCTTCTACGCGACGATCGGCTTCGCGCGCTCGTCGGACAACGGCATGACCTGGCCAGGGCCCGCGAACGCGGAGTTCGGCAACGCGGCGCGCTATCCCGTTCTCAAGCTGCCGGCGCCCGAGCCCGCGTCGGAGCCGTCGCCGGTCGCGATGGGCGACGCGATTCCGAGCGCCGTCGTCGACGGCAATTACCTCTACGTGACTTACGTTGCTCCGCCGGGGCCGGGCGGCACGCCCGACGGCAAGATCCGCATCGCGCGGGCGCTCCTCGGCGGCAACGGCCAGGTGACGTTCTCGAAGTGGAACTCGGGATCGTTCAGCACGCCGGGCATCGGCGGCGCCGACACCGGCTTTCTGCCCGCGGGCGGCTGCGTGGGAGGGCAGGCGATGCCGTCGATCTACAAGTTCGACCCGCTCGGCATCTTCGTGCTGATCTTCGTGTGCCGCTCGGTCCCGCAGGCGCAGGCGGCGTGGTACTTCTCGGTCGCGACCAGCCTCGACCTGCAGGATTGGAGCGTTCCGCAGCTGGTGCGCGACTCGCAGTCCGCGCTGGTCGATCCGTGCCCCGACAATCCGACGAGCGACGGCATGCAGTTCGACGGATGGTATCCCTCGCTCATGTCGCCGGGCGCGGCGTCGGGGCACATCGCGCAGGCCGGGTACGCGTTCTACATGAGCGGCTGCGACACCGGCAAGCGAACGTTCATGCGGCGGTCGTTCGCGGTCAGCGTCGGCGCGAGTGCGCCCAACATCGACCAGCAGGGCCTGACCGGCTCGTGGTATCAGCAGAGCACGAGCGGCCAGGGGGTCGAGGCCGAGGTCTTCCCCGACCTCGTCGCGCCGGGCATCGGGTTCCTGCAGGGCAGCCTGTTCACGTTCGACGACGCGGCGAGCGGCGGCGCGAATCACGACCGCTGGTACACCTTCAGCGGAAACGTGCACGCCGGCGATTCGGCCGCGGTCTTTTCCATGTACCAGAACGTCGGAGGCAATTTCGACGCGCTGCCGGTGACCAGCGCGACGCAGGTCGGACACGCGACCATGAGCTTCACCGATTGCACCGACGGCGAGCTCACCTACACCTTCACCGACGGCACGGGACGCGTCGGGACCGTGGCGCTCACACGCCTCACGCCGAACGTGAGCTGCGCGCAAGGCGGCAGCACCGCCGCGAACGGCGACTTCGGGCTGTCGGGCAACTGGTACGACAAGACGAAGTCGGGCCAGGGCTTCGTCGTCGAGCTCAATCCGGTGGCGAAGGTGCTGTTCTTCGCGTGGTACACGTATGCGGTGAACGGGCAGGCGCAGGGTGCCGCGGGCCAGCGCTGGTACACGGGCCAGGCGAACTACGCGCCGGGCGCGCGCGCGATCGCGCTTTCGCTCTACGAGACCACGGGCGGCCTGTTCAACCAGTCGCCGCCGTCGCCGGCCACGGCCAAGGTCGGCACGGGCAAGCTGACGTTCACGAGCTGCTCGGACGCCACGTTGGCCTTCACGTTCACCGGTGGATCGAACGGCGGCGAGGCGGGCAACATCGCGCTCACGCGCGTGGGGCCGACGCCGGCAAGCTGCGTGTTCTGACGGCGCTTGCGAGCGTCGCCCGCCGCCGCCCGGGCGGGCCCGCGCCGCGGCCGAGTCCAGCCTGGCACCCGCGCTTACATGAGATTGAGCGCGTTCGTGAGATCGCCCATCGGCGCGCCGCCGTTCGACTTGAGCGCGGCATCGCGCGCCGCCACGCCCGGCAAGGTAGGCAGATCGAAGCGCCGCGCGATGAGACGCAGCACCGACGCCGTGTCGTACGCGGTGTGGTCGACGGTACCCGTCTTCGCGAAAGGCGACACGATGATGGCCGGGATCCGCGTGCCGGGGCCGAGCAGGTCGCCCTTCGGCGGGGCGACGTGGTCCCAGGAGCCGCCGTTCTCGTCGTAGGTCACGATGATCATCATGTTGTTCCACTGCGGGCTCTGCTTCAGCTTTGCGATCAGGTCCGCGATGTGCTGGTCGCCAGCCACGATGTTCGCGTAGCCCGGATGCTGGTTGAGGTTGCCTTGCGGCTTGTAGAACGTGACCTGCGGAAGCTGGCCCGCTGCGGCCGCGGCGACGAGATCGTCGTAGTCCTTCAAGTGCTGGGCGCGCGCGGCCGTGCCGGGGGCGTAGGCGGCGAAGTAGTTGAACGGATGATGATGCGCCTGGAAGTTCGGCACGGTGTTGTTGTAGATGACCGAGCGGTCGGCCAGCGCCTGGTTCCACGCGCCCGCGTACCAGGCCCACGAGACCCCCTTCGCGCTGAGCTGGTCGCCGATCGTCGTGGCGGTCTGCGGCGGTAGCGTCGTCGGCCGCGTCGGATCGGCAAGTGCGGGGTCGCCGCCCGCGACCGGCGTGTTGCCGCTCGGCTGGTAGGGTGGCTGCATCGTGTTGACCGCGCGGAACGTGCCGTCGCCGAAGTAGCCCTTCGGCACGATGTTGCCGCTGTTGACGAATGTGGGCGCGCCGTCCATGGCGGACGCCGGCGACGATGACGCGAGAGTCAGGCGCGGCAGGTACTTGCCCGACGCATCGGTGTCGACCACCGCGATGGTCGGCTTGGCGGCAGCGGTGTCCGCGTTCGGGTACTCGGGCGCGCAGGCGCAGATCAGGTACTGGTGGTTGAGGAACGACCCGCCGTAGGCGGCCTGGAAGAAGTTGTCGGCGAGAACGTATTGCGTCGCGACGTTCCACAGCGCCATCTTGCTTCCGTCCCAGTAACCCATGACGAGGCCGCCCGAGTCGGCGTAGGCGGCGAACTTGTCGTTCGCGCCGCCGTCGATCTGCATCTGGTTCTCGAAGAAGCGGTGATACAGGTCGCGGGTGATCGTCGACGCCGACAAGGTCGTACCGAACGACGTCTCAACGGCGAACGCCTTGTTCGCCAGGCCCGCGCTTTGCGCCTGCGTCACGACAGGCGTTTGTCCCGCCGCCGTCACGCCGCCCCACGTCTGCGGCAGCGCCCCCAGGACGGAATTCGAGGCGTCGCGGTCGCGCTGCGGGACGTAGGCCCCGACGGCGGCAGGGTTCACGCCGGGCAGCCCGTTGGCGCCGGGGAACGTGCCGTAGATGCTATCGAAGCTGCGGTTCTCCGCGTAGATGACGACGATGTTCTGAACCCTGAGCTTGAGTCCGTTGGTTACCGCATCACCGTCGCCGCCGCCGCCGCCGTTGCACGCCGCTGCGAGCGCGGCTGCGCAGGCGAGAAGGACCGAGGACACAGCGATCTTGACATGGCTTGCTTGCATGGATCTTCCCGGTTCGATGGAAACGAAGGCCCGATTCTGCGCAGCGCAGATGACAGACGTGTTTCCGCGTTGCAACCCGCCGTCACGCAATCGCAACGTGAGCGTGCTAAGAATGCAGGGTCTGTGACTCGCACGCCGGCTTTGAATCCCCGACCACGCACGCTCCGACTGCTGCGCGCGGCTGCGCTCGTCGCGGCGTGCGTATTCGCGCCGCAGGCAGGCAGTGCCGGGTTCTATGCGACGCCCTACGAGCGCACGCCGACGCCGGCGGAGCTCGCCGCGCTCGGTCGCGCGATGTTCTTCGACGCCGGACTCTCGGCCAACGGAACGATGTCGTGCGCGACGTGCCACGACCCGCGGCACGCGTACGGGCCGCCCGGCGCGCCAACCCCGGGCGCGCTGCGCGCCGCGCCCTCGCTTCGCTACCTGCAGAGCGTGCCGCCGTTCACCGAGCACATGCACGAAGCGGACGGCGACGACAGCGCGGACCAGGGTCCGGCCGGCGGTCGCACGTGGGACGGCCGTGCCCGGAGCGCGCACGACCAAGCTCGGCTTCCGCTGCTTTCGCCTACGGAGATGGGCAACGCCAGCGCGCTGTCCGTTGTCCTGAAGCTGCGCAAGGCGAGCTACGCGGGAAAGATGCGCGAGGTGTTCGGCGCCGCCGTGCTGGACGACCCGGCAACCGCGTTCAACGCGCTCCTGTGGTCGCTCGAGGTGTACCAGCAGCAGCCGGCGGAGTTCTATCCCTACGACAGCAAGTACGACGCCTACCTTCGCGGCCAGGCGCAGCTCACGAAGCAGGAGGCGCGCGGCCTCGCCGCGTTCAACGACCCCGTGAGGGGCAA
>DATJXV010000197.1:0-17760 GCA_035499955.1 Casimicrobiaceae bacterium | reverse complement strand
CAGGCGCGTGCTAGGGCACGATGGGCGAATCGCACGCGCGCGATGACCCCCGAAGCGGCCTAACGTTTGACATGAGCGACTGTCCGCTCGATGGAAGGGTTAGGCCGCAATGTACCGATCGGCCTAGCGCGCAGTTCGTTCATACTTCTCTACCGATCGCACTGTCCTCCTCCACGACGAAATCGTTGAAGGTCCAGCGGGGAACCGTGCGTATGCGGCCGAGATCGGCAAAGGCGTCCGGCAGATCAACACCGCTTGGTAGGTCAACCCGCAGCGCGGCCGCGAATTCCTTGCCAAAACCGTCAAAGCCATTGGGATCCAACTCGCACAGATGAATCTGATTCCAGTCGATCGTCATTTCCGGGGCACGGAAAAGAACTGCAGCCGTTTCCATTGCCCTGAACGTCCCAAACCTGTTCTCTTGGACGAGCTTCATCGCGGCAAGGCCGCAATAGTCCCGCATTGCATTTCTGTAGTCGCGAAGGTGTTTCGGCTGCACCCTGATGTATTCCAACGATGCCTTACGTTCGGGTCGATCCGCCGATCCCCGCCAGTCGCGAGGAAGAATGAACGACGAGGGGGTGGTCAGCAGAATCTCCGCGCGTAACAGATGCACTCCGTTCGACTGCCGGTCGAACACGAGCTCCAGGATGACGTCGGCGGGAACTATGTCGCGAAAGTAGCTCAGTTCGAGGTGGCTCCACATCGGCGCGTCTGCTGCATTCTGAAAGACGCTCCTATGCCGATAGAGAGCCTGCCCAAGACATGTATCCCCGAAGCGTACCCAATTCATAACGCCATCTCTGAGCGTGGCCTCCGCTTCCGAATTGCTCACTTGAATCGTTCGGGCAAGCACTACAAGCCGGTTGTCGGGCTCGATCCGAGCTGGATGCGAATCGAGTGAACAATGGATGACTTCAGGCATTGGGAGTCTCTTGAGGTTACAACTTGCTGCTGATGATAACGATACCGCACGACGGTGATCATGGTCGAGCAAGAGGAGCGCGGCCAATCATTGAGGCCTAACGACTGGTAACTCTTGCGGCCTAACGCAGAGCTAACCGGCGGGCCGCACGCAGACGTGCGCACAACCAGGCCGCGTGCCGGCCCGTCCGGTTGAGCGACGTGTTAGCGCGCAGGCGTTCGAACATGCGCAAATGCTGCACCGAAGGACGAATCAGCGCAATGCCGCGCGGCGCCCGACCAAGGCTCGTTGCGAGACCGCGGCGACCCGCATGCTTGCATAGCCCACGGTTTGCTGCGACCCGCAAGGCGATGGAGGTCAGGCCCGACAAACGCCACCCAGAAACTGCGAGCGGTTGCGGTTGGTGGCGAAGGCAACGACCGCCGCGGCGAGCAGTACGGTGGCGAATGCAATTGCTGCGCTGGTGCGCCCCGCCGCCCTAATCCCCCCTCTGCCACAAATCCTGCTGCCGCTCGCTCGTCTCGCGCAGCTCTTCCTGGATGCGCCACCACGATCGCAAGTCCGCCTCGCTCAACGGGTGCGCGATGAGGTAGCCCTGCGCCTCCTCGCATCCGTGCGACTTCAGGAAGTTGAACTGCGCCGGAGTCTCGACGCCTTCGGCGATGCAGCGCAGTCCGAGCGAATGCGATAGCGCGATGATCGCCTGCGTGATCGCCTCGTCGTTGCGATTCTTGTCGAGGCCGTGCACGAAGCGCTGGTCGATCTTCACACCCTGGATCGGCAGGCGCGCGAGGTAGGACAGGCTCGAGTAGCCGGTGCCGAAGTCGTCGATGGTGATCGACACGCCCATCTGCTTCAGCCGCATCAGCGTGAGCACCGCCTTCTCCGGATGCGTGATGATGACGCTCTCGGTGATCTCGAGATCGAGGTGGCGGGCGGCAAGGCCGCTGCTCGACAGGGCCTCCTCGACCACGGACAGCCAGCTGTCGTGCTGGAGCTGCTGCACCGACAGGTTCACCGACAGTCGCAACGGCATGTTCTGGCGGTGCCAACTCACGACCTGGCGGCAGGCGTCGCGCAGCACGCGCGCGCCCAGCGCCTGGATCATGCCGGACTCCTCGGCCACCGGGATGAACTCGGCGGGCCCGATGATGCCGCGATCCGGATCGCGCCAGCGCAGGAGCGCCTCGACGCCGCAGGCGCGGCCGGTCTGCATCTCGATCTGCGGCTGGTAGACGAGGAAGAACTCGTCGTCCATGAGGCCGCGCCGCATGTCGGTTTCGAGCTGGAGGCGAAGCTGCACCCGCGCGTTCATATCCGCGGTGAAGAAGCGGTAGGCGTTGCGTCCCGCTTCCTTGGCCGCGTACATCGCCGTGTCCGCCTGCTTGATGAGGCCCACGCCGTCCTGCGCGTCGATGGGATAGAGCGCGACGCCGATGGAGCACGTCAGCGTCGGCGTCTGGTCGGCGAGCCTGAACGGAGCCTGGAACGCCTCGCGCACGCGTGTGAGCACGGTCATCACTTCGAAGGTCGCGGGCTCGGGCGCGAGCCCGGGCAGGATCACGACGAACTCGTCGCCGCCGAGGCGCGCCACGGTGTCCGATTCGCGCACCGCGCTCGTGAGCCGCTGCGCTATGGCCTGCAGGAGCTGGTCGCCGGCGTCATGGCCGAGCGTGTCGTTGATGCGCTTGAAGTGGTCGAAGTCGAGAAAGAGGCAGGCGACGTGGCTGCCGTCGCGCTGCGCCTGCGCAAGGATCTGCCTCAGGCGCTGGTTCAGAAGCGAGCGGTTCGGAAGACCGGTGAGGATGTCGTGCTGCGCGAGCTTGTACGCCTGCGCGGTCGCCACCTCAAGCTCGCGCGTGCGCTGCGCCACCTTCTCTTCGAGCGTGCGCTGGTAGCTCGCGACCTCCGACTGCGATTCGGCGAGGCGTTGCGTCATGTGGTTGAACGTGTGAGTGAGAAGTCCCATCTCGTCGGACGAGCCCGCCGGCACGTACACGTCGAGACGGCCCGAGCCCACCGCGCGCGCAGCCCGCATGAGGCGGCGCATCGGCGCCACTAGCCGCCGCGTGAGCAGCAGCGTGGCCATCACCGCGATGACCATGAGGATGCTGACGACGCCGATCGCGCCCACCATCTGCTCGCGGAACTGCCTGCGCCGCACCTCGTAAGTGAGCCCGAGGCGTATATACCCGAGCGGCGTAGGCGCAGCCGCCCCGGTCGGCCGCACGGGTCCGATGACGCCACCGACGTCCTCGCGCGGCGAGGAGACCGGCGCGATGACTTCGAGAACCTTGCGTCCGTCGACTTCGTATTCGGGCGTGCGCAGCTGACCCGCGGCGGGCAGCGACACGCCCGGCGGCAGCCCGGGCATGAGCGGCTGCCCCGGCGACCCGAAGAAGCGGCGCACGACGAGCGGCTGCTGCTTGCTGTCGAGCACCGCGACGAAGGCGACTTCGGGATCGGAGCCCATGCCGTCGATGATCTGTTCGAGCGACGCCTTGTCGGAGGTATACAGCGCGTATTCGGCGAGCTCGGTCACGACCGCGGCCAGCGCGGAGCCGCGCGCCTTCAGTTGCTGCTCGTCGTCGCGCCAGCGCTGATTGGCGTAGAAGATCGTGATGGCGACGGCGGTGAGGAAGATGAGGCCGACGGTGAGCAGGTTGAGCTTGGTGAGCAGGCCCATGCGCACCGGGGGCAGGTCGAGCATCGACGTCGAGTCGGCGCCGAGCGGCGACAGGTGCTTGCGAAGTGCGCGCCGGAGCTTCTTCATGCCGCGCTCACTTGTAGACCTTGTCGAACGACCCCATCGCCTCGGCGTCCCATGTCACGCGCAGCTGCTCCGCCGAGCGCGCGTTGGCGACGAGCCGCATCGCCGGCGGCACGGGCGGCGCCTGCTTACCGCCGGCGAGCTTCGCGACCGCGAGCGCGCCGCAATAGCGGCCGAGGTCGGTGTAGTCCCAGTCGAGCGCGTAGAGCGCGCCAGCCTTCACCCACGCTTCGGTCGGCCCCACCATCGGGATCTGGTGGCGGAACGAAAAAAGGAGCAGTGCCCGCGCGCTCTCGCGTGCGTAAACGGTCGTGTCGGGCAGGGCGAACAGCACGTCGACGCGATTGGCGAGTCGGTTGAGGGCGAGGGGCAGCGCGGTCGGACCGGTGACGGGCTCGAGCACCGGCGTGTAGCCGGCGCGCGTCAGCGCGGCCGCGGCGTCAACGGCGCGCCGTTCGTTTTGCGCGGGGTCGAAGAGTATGCCAACGTTGCGTGCGTTGGGAAGCAGTCGCCTCATCGACGCGAGCTGCGCCTCGACCGGGACCTCGAGAGGCACGGCCGACGCCGCGGGGTCGCTCCCGAGGACCATGCAATTGACTACCGGTACCGCCGGCATCGCGTGCGCGGCGTACTCCGCCGCCGCGGCGCCGAGCGTGACGACCGCGGTGTCGCGCGGGGCGTGCGCGAGGACTGCGGGCAGATCGGGCTCGGGGTCCGCGCCGAGCTGCAGCGCAGCGACGCTCACCCCGACCTTTTGGACGCCGGCCAGGGCCTGCGCGTACGGCGCCGTGTCGCCGGAGGAGACGACGACGAGGTGCTGCGCCACGGCGAGCGCTGAAGGCAGGCCCACGAACGCCGCAGCCCACGCACCCCGCCACAGGTCGGCGCGGCCTCTCATCGGTACGCGTACCGCACGGTGGCCATCAGCCTGAGCCCGTCCCACCGCTTCGCGACCGCGAGCACGAGGTTGGTGAGGGCCTGCGCGGGGATGGTCGTGCCGACGGGCATCTCGCCGAACTGCGTCGTGGCGGCGCCGAGCGCCTCGAGGCCGAACGGGAGCAGCAGCATGCGCGCGTTGTAATCGCCGGTGCGCATGAAGCCGCGCTCGCCCGCGTAGGATTGGTTGAGATCGTTGTTGACGAAGAGTCTGGGCACGCCGCTAGCCACGTCGTCGAGCAGCGCGCGTTCGTCCGGCGCGCTCTGGGCGCCGGCGGGGAAGGTCCAGGCCGCCGCCAGGCATGCGGCGAGCACGGCCGCACTTCGCAAGGCAAGGGGCAGGGCCAAGGCGAGGGCTGGAGTGGCGACCTTGGGCTAAAGCACACTCCATGCCCGCGAAAACCCTCGCCCATGCGGTGTAGGTCGGGCTTCGGCCCGACGCGGCGTCGCCGCCCTCGTCTACTCGGCCGTCACCGGGATCTTCCCGATCCGGGCCTGCCACTCCTTGGGCGAGGTGTGATGGACCGACTTGCCGCGCGCATCGACCGCGACGGTCACGGGCATGTCCTTCACGTCGAATTCGTAGATCGCCTCCATGCCGAGGTCGGCGAACGCCACCACGCGCGATCCGCGGATGGCTTTCGACACGAGGTACGCCGCGCCGCCCACGGCCATGAGGTAGACCGCGCCGA
Organism: Casimicrobiaceae bacterium; assembly: GCA_035499955.1. Taxonomy (GTDB): domain Bacteria; phylum Pseudomonadota; class Gammaproteobacteria; order Burkholderiales; family Casimicrobiaceae; genus VBCG01. The sequence goes on along the minus strand of DATJXV010000197.1, from coordinate 12,437 downwards.
ACTTCCTGATCGCCTCGATCGCGACCGGGCCGCGCTCGGCCTTGCCGATCATCGCCACGAGGCCATGATGCTCGAGCATGAGATGCGTGAACTTGTCCATGCGCGTGGCCGTGGTCGGGCCCGCGGGGCCCACAACTTCGTCGCGAACGGGATCGACCGGGCCCACGTAGTAGATCACGCGATTGCGAAAGTCCACACCTTCGGGCAGTTTCTCGCCGCGCGCGTGATGGTCGGCGATGCGCTTGTGGGCGGCGTCGCGCCCGGTCAGAAGCTTGCCGTTGAGCAGCAGCGTTTCGCCCGGCTGCCACTGCGCGACTTCCTCGCGCGTGAGCGTGTCGAGGTCGACGTGCCGTGCCGTGGGCGAAGGCTTCCACTGCACGTCCGGCCATTGGGCGAGGTCTGGCGCCTCGAGCCTCGCGATGCCGGAGCCGTCGAGCGTGAAGTGGGCGTGCCGCGTCGCCGCGCAATTGGGGATCATCGCCACGGGTAACGAGGCGGCGTGCGTCGGGTAGTCGAGAATCTTCACGTCGAGCACCGTGGACAAGCCGCCCAGGCCCTGCGCGCCGATGCCGAGCGCATTGACCTTTTCGTAGAGCTCGAGGCGCAGCTCCTCGATCCGGCTGGCGGGCCCCCGCTTGCGAAGCTCGTGCATGTCGATGGGCTCCATCAGCGACTCCTTGGCGAGCAGCATCGCCTTCTCCGCGCTGCCGCCGAGGCCGATGCCGAGCATGCCCGGCGGGCACCAGCCCGCGCCCATCGTCGGCACCGTCTTCAGCACCCAGTCCACGATCGAGTCGGACGGATTCAGCATCACGAACTTCGATTTGTTCTCGGAGCCGCCGCCCTTGGCCGCGATCTTCACTTCGACCGTCGCGCCGGGAACGAGCTCGTAGTGCACGACCCCCGGCGTGTTGTCCTTCGTGTTGCGGCGCGCGCCCGCGGGATCGGCGACGATGGACGCGCGCAGGCGGTTGTCGGGATCGAGGTAGGCGAGGCGCACGCCCTCGTTCACCATGTCGGTCAGCGACATGGTCACGCCTTCCCACCGCACGTCCATGCCGACCTTGAGGAACGCGACGACGATCCCCGTGTCCTGGCAGATCGGGCGATGCCCCTCGGCGCACATGCGCGAGTTGGTGAGGATCTGCGCGATGGCGTCCTTCGCGGCGGGCGACTCCTCCGCGTGGTACGCCTCGGCGAGCGCCGTGACGTAGTCGATCGGGTGGTAGTACGAGATGTGCTGGAGCGCGTCGGCAACGCTCTGAACGAGGTCCTGCTGCCTGATGGCGGTCATTGAAAGTCCCTCCGGGAAGGGGCGGGCGGGGAGCGCAAAAGTCTACCATCGGCGATGGCCGTGCCCGTGCCCCGAGCGCGGGCGGCGGACGCGAGTTTGAGCTAGCGCAAAGGGCGCCGCCTCCGCTTCTGCGCGGCCCGATTCGTTGCGGTAGACTCGCCGGTCGAGCCTGCCGAAACCGCCCGCCGAAGGAGAACTCATGTCGTCCACGATAGAATCCGTCCTCACCGAGAGCCGCGTCTTTCCGCCGTCCCCCGAGATGGTCCGCCAGGCGAACGTCTCCGGGATGGAGGCGTACCGCGCCATGTGCGCCGAGGCGGAGCGCGACTTCGAGGGGTTCTGGGCGCGCCTCGCCCGAGACGAGCTGCTCTGGCACAAGCCGTTCACGAAGACGCTCGACGAGTCGAACGCGCCGTTCTTCAAGTGGTTCTACGACGGCGAGCTCAACGCCTCGTACAACTGCCTCGACCGCCATCTGAAGTCGCAGCCCGACAAGGTCGCGATCATCTTCGAGGCCGACGACGGCAAGGTGACGAAGATCACCTACAAGGAGCTCTACCACGAGGTCTGCAAGTTCGCCAACGCGCTCAAGGCGAAGGGCATCAAGAAGGGCGACCGCGTCCTCGTGTACATGCCGATGTCGATCCAGGCGGTGATCGCCATGCAGGCGTGCGCGCGCATCGGCGCGACGCACTCGGTGGTGTTCGGCGGCTTCTCGGCGAAGAGCATCCAGGAGCGCATCGTCGACGCCGGGGCGGTCGCGGTGGTGTGTGCCGACGGACAGTTCCGCGGCGGCCGCGAGATCCCGCTGAAGCCCGTCGTCGACGAGGCGCTCGGCATGGGCGACTGTGAAGGCATCAAGACGGTGTTCGTGTACAAGCGCACGGGCTCCGCGGTCGCGATGAAGGCGGGCCGCGACGTGTGGTGGCACGACGCCGTGTCAGGGCAGCCCGACACCTGCGAGCCCGTGTGGGTCAACGCGGAGCACCCGCTCTTCGTCCTCTACACCTCGGGTTCCACGGGCAAGCCGAAGGGCGTGCAGCACTCGACCGGCGGCTACCTGCTGTGGGCGATGCTCACGATGAAATGGGTGTTCGACTACAAGCCAAGCGACGTCTTCTGGTGCACCGCCGACGTGGGCTGGGTGACGGGTCACACCTACATCACGTACGGGCCGCTCGCCGTCGGCGCGACCGAGATCGTGTTCGAAGGCGTGCCGACTTATCCAGACGCCGGCCGCTTCTGGAAGATGATCCAGGACCACGGGGTGACTGTGTTCTACACCGCGCCCACCGCGATCCGCTCGCTCATCAAGGCCGGCGCCGACCTGCCGAAGCAGTACGACCTGTCGAAGCTGCGCATCCTGGGCACGGTCGGCGAGCCGATCAATCCGGAGGCGTGGATGTGGTACTACGAGACCGTGGGCCAGTCGCGCTGCCCGGTCGTCGACACGTGGTGGCAGACGGAGACCGGCGGGCACCTCATCACGCCGCTGCCGGGCGCCACGCCGCTCAAGCCCGGCTCCTGCACGTTCCCGCTGCCGGGCATCATGGCCGACATCGTCGACGAGACCGGACACCCGGTGGAGTTCGGCAAGGGGGGCATCCTCGTCATCAAGCGGCCGTGGCCGGCAATGATCCGCACGATCTGGGGCGATCCGGAGCGCTTCAAGAAGAGCTATTACCCCGAGGACTTCCACGGCAAGTACTACCTCGCGGGCGACGGCGCGTCGCGCGACCTCGAGGGCTACATCCGCATCATGGGGCGCATCGACGACGTGCTGAACGTGTCGGGGCACCGGCTGGGCACGATGGAGATCGAGTCGGCGCTCGTGGCCAACCCGCTGGTGGCGGAGGCCGCGGTGGTGGGCCGTCCCGACGATCTCACGGGCGAGGCCGTGTGCGCGTTCGTCGTGCTCAAGCAGGCGCGCCCCGACGGCGCGGCGGCGGACAAGATCGCGAAGGAGCTGCGCGACTGGGTGGCGAAGGAGATCGGGCCGATCGCGAAGCCGAAGGACATCCGCTTCGGCGAGAACCTGCCGAAGACGCGCTCGGGCAAGATCATGCGGCGGCTGCTGCGCTCGATCGCCAAGGGCGAGGAGATCGTGCAGGACACCTCCACGCTCGAGAACCCGCAGATCCTGGATCAGTTGAAGCAGGTCAGCTAGGTGCGCGGCCGCGAGGCAGGCCGGCGGCCCGTGCCTCGCAGCGCTTGACCGCAGTACGCTGCCAGCTGGGTTCCGGAGTTAGACGCGAGGCACCGGACTCACCGTGTCGAGGCACTCCACGATGACGCGCGAGTCGTAGAGACGCGTGCCGTCGTCGTAGCGAGGCGTTCGAGCACCAAGACGCTGCGTTCGAAGACAAATGGCGTGGCATCGCGCCTCGTCGCGCCCGCCCCATCCTTCGTCAGGTTCGGCGCGTGATAGACTCGCACTTCACCAGGCATCGAAGATGAATGCCGAAGCCGATCCCGTCGCGCTTGCCGCGCTGACAGCGTTGTCGCCGCTCGATGGCCGGTACGCCGCTAAGGTCGCGCCGCTCTCCGCTCACTTCTCCGAATACGGCCTCGTGCGCCACCGCGTGCGCGTGGAGCTCGCGTGGCTCGCCGCACTCGCCGACGAAGCCGCGATCGCCGAGCTGCCGCCGTTCTCCGCGCAGGCGCGGGCGGAAATCGACCGTGTGGCCGCGTCCTTCTCAACTGCCGACGCCGCCCGAATCAAGGCGATCGAGCGCGTGACCAACCACGACGTCAAGGCGGTCGAGTACTGGCTCAAGGAGCGCTTCGCGAGCGTGCCCGAAGTCGCGCGCGCGGCGGAGTTCATCCACTTCGCGTGCACGTCCGAGGACATCAACAACCTCTCGCACGGCCTCGCGCTCGCTCAGGCGCGGCGCGACATCCTGCTGCCTGCGCTGCGCGCGGTCGCCGCCGACCTGCGCGAGCTTGCGCATGCGCACGCCGCGCTGCCGATGCTCTCGCGCACGCACGGCCAGCCGGCGACACCCACCACGCTCGGCAAGGAGATGGCGAACGTCTACGCTCGGCTCGAGCGGCAGATCGCGGCCGTCGAGCGCACGCCGATCAAGGGCAAGATCAACGGTGCGGTGGGAAACTACAACGCGCACGTCGCCGCCTATCCCGACGTCGACTGGGAGCGGCTGTCCGCCCGCGTGGTGCAAAGCCTCGGCCTCGAGCTCAACCCGTACACGACTCAGATCGAGCCGCACGATTACATGGCCGAGCTCTTCGATGCGCTCGCGCGTGCGAACACCGTCCTGATCGACCTCGACCGCGATTTGTGGGGCTACGTTTCCCTCGGCTACTTCCGCCAGAAGGTGAAAGAGGGCGAGGTCGGCTCCTCGACGATGCCGCACAAGGTGAACCCGATCGACTTCGAGAACTCGGAGGGCAATCTCGGACTCGCCAACGCGCTGCTGCGCCACCTGGCGGAGAAGCTTCCCATCTCGCGCTTCCAGCGCGACCTCACCGACTCGACGGTCCTGCGCAACATGGGCGTCGCGCTCGGCTACGCGCTGCTCGCGTGGTCGTCGCTGCGCCAGGGGCTTGCCAAGCTCACGGCCGATCCGGTGCGCATGGCCGCGGACCTCGACGTCAACTGGGAAGTGCTCGCCGAGCCGATCCAGACCGTGATGCGCCGCTACGGCGTGGAAGCCGCGTACGAGCAGTTGAAGGCGCTCACCCGGGGCCAGAGCGGCCTGACGCGCGAGACGCTGCACGCGTTCATCGATGGCGTCGCGCTACCCGACGAAGCGAAGGCGCGCCTGAAGGCGCTGACGCCGTCGACGTACGTGGGGCTTGCCGCCGAGTTGGCGAAGCGAATCTAGCGATGCGCGCGGCGTTCCTTGAGGAACGTCGAGATGGCGGGGATCAGCGACACCACGACGATCGCCACGACGATGAGCGTCAGGTTGTTCTTCACCCACGGGATGTTGCCGAAGAGGTAGCCCGCATAGACGAGCGAGGCGACCCAGGCCACGCCGCCGATGACGTTATAGCTCAGAAAGCGCCGGTAGCTCATGCCGGCCACGCCGGCGAGAAACGGCGCGAACGTGCGAATGATCGGCACGAAACGCCCGATGATGATCGTCACTCCGCCGTACTTGTCGTAGAACGCCTGGGTGCGGCGCAGGTGCTCCTGCCTGAACCAGCGCGAATCGGGCTTATGGAAGACGCGCGGGCCGATGTAATGGCCGATCGCGTAATTCAGCGAGTCGCCGAACACCGCCGCCAGCACGAGCAGCGTCACGAGGATGTGCACCTCGAGCCCGGCGGCGGCGACCACGGTGCCGGCGATGAACAGGATCGAGTCGCCCGGCAGGAACGGGAAGACGACGAGCCCCGTCTCGGCGAAAATGATCGCGAACAGGAGCGCGTACAGCCACGAGCCGTAGTCCGCGGCAATCTGCGCCAGCGTCTGGTCGAGCGCGAGCAGCGAGTAGAAGAGCGTCGTCAGCACGAAACGCTTCGGGCCCGCTACGGCAGGATCTTGTCCGCCGCGGTGCCCTTGCGCTCGGGCTTGACGAGGTCTTCGCGCGACACGCCCATCCACATGACGAGCGGCGCCATCACCAGCACTGACGAGTAGATGCCGAAGCAGATGCCGATGGTCAGCGCCAGCGCGAAGTAGTGCAGCGTCTCGCCGCCGAAGAAGAGGATCGACAGCACCATGAGCAGCGTGCAGCCGTGGGTGATGATGGTGCGCGAGATCGTGCTCGTGATCGCATTGTCGATGACGTGCGTCACCGTCGCCTTGCGCATCTTGCGGAAGTTCTCGCGGATCCGGTCGGCGATGACCACGGACTCGTTAACGGAATAGCCGAGCACCGCGAGCACCGCTGCCAGCACGGCGAGCGAGAATTCCCACTGGAAAAGGGCGAAGAAGCCCAGGATGATCACGACGTCGTGCAGGTTGGCGACGATTGCCGCGACCGCGAATCGCCACTCGAAGCGCAGGGCGAGGTAGCCCACGATGCCGAGCGATACGAACAGGAGCGCGAGCGCGCCCTTCTCGTAGAGCTCCTTGCCGACCTGCGGCCCGACGAACTCGACGCGCTGCTGGGTCACCGACGGGTCGTCGGCGCGCAGCGCGTTCATGACGCGCTCGGACAGCGCCGCGCTCGACTCGCCCTCCTTGAGTGGTAGGCGGATGAGCGCCGTGTCGGAGCGTCCGAACGCCTGCGCGGAGAACTCGCCGAGGTCGAGCTTGTCGAGGGCCGCGCGCACGCGGTTGAAGTCCACGGCATGCGCGTACGCGACCTCGATCACCGTGCCGCCGCGGAAGTCGACGCCGAAGTTGAGGCCCTTCGTCGCGAGGAACACGACGGCGAGCAGGAACGTCACGGCCGAGATCACGTTGAACGTGAGCGCGTGGCGCATGAACGGGATGTCGCGGCGGATGCGGAAGAACTCCATGATCTATCCTCGGGCTACGCCTTCGTCGCCGCGGGCGGCGGCGTAGTGTTGCCCGGCCGCCAGACCTGGCCGATCGAGATGCGCTCGAGCTTCTTGCGGCTGCCGTAGACGATGGCCACGATGCCGCGCGACACGAATACCGCGGAGAACATCGAGGTCAGGATGCCGAGGCAGTGCACGACCGCAAAGCCCTGCACCGGTCCCGTGCCGAAGATGAGCAGCACGACGCCGGCGATGAGCGTGGTGATGTTGGAGTCGAGGATCGTGCCCCACGCCCGCTCGTACCCCGCTTGCAGCGCCGCATGCGGCGTGGCCCCCCAGCGCAGCTCCTCGCGGATGCGCTCGTTGATGAGGACGTTGGCGTCGATCGCCATGCCGAGCGTGAGCGCGATGGCGGCGATGCCGGGAAGCGTGAGGGTGGCTTGCAGCATCGACAGGATCGCCACCAGGAGCAGCAGGTTCACGAGCAGCGCCACGGTCGAGATGACGCCCATCAGCATGTAGTAGACGCAGATGAAGACGGCGAGGGCGCACAGGCCGTAGGTCACGGACTTGAAGCCCTTGTCGATGTTCTCGGCGCCGAGCGAGGGCCCGACGGTGCGCTCCTCGACGATCTCCATCGGCGCCGCCAGCGCGCCGGCGCGCATGAGGAGCGCGATGTCCTTCGCCTCGCGGGTGTTCATGCGACCGCTGATCTGCACCTGGCCGCCGCCGATCTCCTCTCGGATCACCGGCGCCGTGATGACCTCGGCCTTGCCCTTCTCGACGAGCAGGATCGCCATGCGCTTGCCGACGTTCTCGCGCGTGACCTCCTTGAAGATGTTGGCGCCCGGCCCGTCGAGGCGAATGTGCACGGCGGGTTCGTTGGTGCGCTGGTCGAAGCCCGGTTGCGCGTCGGTGATGCGATCGCCCGTGAGCGCGACCTGCCGGCGTACGAGGATCTTCTGGCCGTTGGGCTCCGTGTAGAGGTCGCTGCCGATGGGGACGTTGCCCAGCATCGCGGCCTCGAGCGCGCCCGCGTCGTCGTTGACGAGGCGGATCTCGAGAGACGCGGTGCGGCCGAGGATGTCCTTGGCGCGCGCGGTGTCCTGCACTCCGGGAAGCTGCACGACGACACGATCGACGCCTTGCTGCTGGATGATGGGCTCGGCGACGCCGAGCTCGTTCACCCGGTTGCGCAGGATCTGGATGTTCTGCGCCACGGCGCCGTCCATTCGCGCCTTCTGCGCCTCCGGCTTGAGGCTCGCGATGAGGCGCACGTCGCCGCCGCCGGCGTCGGCATCCCGGAACTGCATGTCGTTGTAGTTCTTCTCGATCGCCACACGCGCCCTGTTGCGCTCGGCGTCGTCCTTGAAGCGGACGACCACGCTGCCGCCGTCGCGCGTGATCCCCGTGTAGAGGATCTTCTCCTTGCGAAGCAGCGTGCGGATGTCCGCCGCGCGGCTGTCGGCGGCCTTGTCGAGCGCGCCCTTCATGTCGACCTGCAGCAGGAAGTGCACCCCGCCGCGCAGGTCGAGCCCGAGGTACATCGGCAGCGCGCCGATCGACGCGAGCCATTGCGGCGACGACGAGAGCAGGTTGAGCGCGACGATGTAGCTGTCGCCGAGCTTGGCCTGCAGCACGTCCTTGGCCTTGAGCTGCGTGTCCGGGTCGGCGAAGCGCACCTTGATGCCGGTCGGGTCGAGCGCCGCGCCGCGGTACGCGATGCCGGCGGCCTTGAGCGCGTCCTCCACCGTGCCGAGGAGCGCCGTGTCGATCTTCGCCTTCGCCGACGACACCTGCACCGCCGGCACTTCCGGGAAGAGGTTGGGCGTCGCGTAGAGGATGCCGACGACCAGCGCGACCGCGATGATCGCGTATTTCCAGAGCGGGTAGCGGTTCATGACTTGCGAAGGCCGCGGCGCTGCTACAGCGCCTTGATCGTGCCCTTGGGGAGGATTTGCGAGATGGCGCCGCGCTGCACGCTGATCTCGACGTTGGGCGCGATCTCGACGGCGGCGTACTGGTCGGTGAGCTTGGCGATCTTGCCGACGATGCCGCCGGCGGTGATCACCTCGTCGCCCTTCTGCAGCGCTTCGAGCATCGACTTCGTCTCCTTCGCGCGCTTCTGCTGCGGCCGGATGAGCAGGAAGTAGAAGACGACGAAGATGGCGATCATCGGCAGGAACGTCATGATGTCCATGCCGCCGGGCGCGGCGCCGGACGCTTGGGCGTAAGCAGGGCTGATGAACACGAGGATCCTCCGGGTGCTCTTGCTTGGAGCGCGGGCGGTCGCGAATCGAGCCGCCGTGCTGCGTTCTGGGTCCGCCGAAAGCCTATCCCAGCGGACAACTGACTATTCTAGCATGCGGGCGCGCTCGGACCGGAACCGTGCGGCGTAGGCGGGCAGCGCCTGCGCCGAGATGGCCTCGCGCAGCTCGGCCATCAGCGCATGGTAGTAGAAGAGGTTGTGGACGGTGGCAAGCCGCGCGCCCAGGATCTCGTTCACGCGCTGCAGGTGATGCAGGTAGGCGCGCGAAAAGTTGCGGCAGGTGTGGCAGCCGCAGGCATCGTCGAGCGGCGTCGTGTCCGTGCGGTAGCGCGCGTTGCGGATCTTGATGTCGCCGAAGCGCGTGAACAGCCAGCCGTTGCGTGCGTTGCGGGTGGGGATCACGCAGTCGAACATGTCCACACCGGCGGCGACGCCCGCGACCAGGTCCTCGGGCGTTCCCACACCCATGAGATAGCGCGGCCGGCCGGCGGGAAGCTTCGGCGCCAGAGCCTCGAGGACGCGCAGCATCTCCTCCTTGGGCTCGCCGACCGAAAGCCCGCCGATCGCATAACCCGCGAAGCCGATGTCGACGAGGCCGCCGAGCGATGATTCGCGCAGGTCGTCGTACATGCCGCCTTGCACGATGCCGAAGAGCGCGTTGGCGTTGCCGCCGCGGTCGAACTCGGCGCGCGAGCGCGCCGCCCAGCGCAGCGACAGCTCCATCGACGCCGCGGCCTCCTCGAGCGTGGCCGGGTAAGGCGTGCACTCGTCGAACACCATCACGACGTCGGAGGCGAGCGCGTGCTGGATCTGCATCGACAGCTCGGGCGTGAGGAACAGCTTGTCGCCGTTGACGGGTGACGCGAACGCGACCCCTTCCTCCTGCACGCGCCGCAACGGGCCCAGGCTCCACACCTGGAAGCCGCCGGAATCGGTGAGGATGGGCCCCTGCCAACCCATGAATCGGTGCAGGCCGCCGTGTGCGGCGATGACCTCGGTTCCCGGACGAAGCCAGAGGTGGAACGTGTTGCCGAGCACGATCTGCGTGCCGATGTCGGCGAGCTCGGCCGGCGACATCGCCTTCACGGTGCCGTAGGTCCCCACCGGCATGAAGACAGGCGTCTCGATGGTGCCGTGCGCAAGCGTCAGCCGGCCGCGCCGGGCCTGGCCCGACGCGCCGATCAGCTCGAATTGCATGCTACGGGCGACGGGCTCTGCGGCGGAGCGCGAGGGCGGCCAGCGCCGCCAGCAGCAGGACCGTCAGCGCGAGGCCCCACTGCGATAGCGTGGGCACGTTGGCCGGCGGCCCGCCGGGGTCGAGGCCGAAGGTGGGCGTGCACTTGGCGGCGCCGAAGTCGAAGGCGTTTTTCCAGGCCACGTAGAAGTCGCCGGTGAAATCGGTGCCGGCCACGCCCGTCGACGGGTAGTCGGGCGCGATCGCGAGCATGATCACGCACGCGCTGCCGGTGATGCGGAAGTCGATGGCCGGATCGAGCCCGCCCTGGGCGTTGGGCTGCGTCCAGTTGGCGATCACGATCGTGCCGGGCTTCGCCTTGTTGCCGCCCGCGAACTTGGCGCTGGTCAGCGACTTGACGCCCGCGCTCAGCGGATGCACGACCATCGTGCCGGTGTTGAGGGTGCGCGGTGCATACGGCGTGCCGACGCCGTCGGTCGTGTTGGGGTCGATCTGCTCGAGCGTCCCCCATCCGTGCGGCGACACGCTCGCCGGCGCGTCGGAGCGGTCCTGCTCGTAGAACGCGCCGAGGATCACCGTGCGGCCCTCGCCGGCGAACGCCGCGGCGACGTTGCCGATCGGGGTGGCGTTGGGGTACGTCGAGTCCTCGAACACGAGCAAGATGTCGTAGGCGCTTGTAAGCGAGCTGAGCGTCGGGATCGTGTTCGACGTGTCGATCGGCGTGAACGTGTGCGACGGGATGCGGTTGTTGAAGTCGGCCGCGGTCTCGATCGCGTACTTGTTGGACAGGATTCCGACGCGGGCGGCCATGGCCGGCGTCGCGGCAAGCGCAGCCAGCGCGGCGAGGAAGACGGCGAGCACGCGTGCAACGACGGCGCGCGAAAGGTGAGGCTTCATGGAATCGCGGAATCCGCCGCCGAAGCTCAAAGACCGCGGGATTTCCGCTAAGTATTCAGTTGGGCCAAGAGTAACCCGTTCGCCCCCGCCTGCCAACCCGACGGCGGATGAGCGGCGCGTTCTTGGGCAGGTTTGTTGCACATTGGCGCCATGTTACCGGCAGATGTCGCCTTGCGGCGACGCTATGCGCAACGTTGTGTCGGGGTTTGGCGTCAGTTCGAGGGCTCGCGGGTGAGCAGCATCGCGTCGCCGTAACTGTAGAAGCGATAGCGCTGGGCGATCGCGTGCGCGTACGCGGCGCGTATGGGCTCGAATCCCGCGAAGGCGCTCACGAGCATGAGCAGCGTAGAGCGCGGGAGGTGGAAGTTCGTCACGAGACGGTCGACCACCGCGAAACGATAACCGGGCGTGATGAACAGGGCCGTGCGCGACGACCCTGCGGCAAGACCCCCGGGCCCGTGTGCCGCCGCTTCGAGCGCACGCAGCGTGGTCGTGCCTATCGCGACGACGCGGCCGCCGCGCGCGCGCGTCGCCGCAACCGCATCCACGGTCGATTGCGGCAGGCTGTACGCCTCCTCGTGCATGCGGTGGCGGGCGAGTTCCTCGTGCTGCACGGGCTGGAACGTGCCGGCGCCCACGTGCAGCGTGACGAACCCGCGCGCCACACCGCGCGCATCGAGCGCATCCATCAGCGCGGCGTCGAAATGCAGCCCCGCGGTGGGCGCCGCCACGGCACCGGGCTCGCGTGCATAGATGGTCTGGTAGCGCGCGGCATCGCCCGATTCGGCACGGCGGCCGATGTAAGGCGGCAGCGGCACTTCGCCGTGCGCTTCGAGCCACTCGTAGAGCGGGCCGGTCCCTTCGAACGCGAGGCGATGAAAGCGGTCGTCGCGCTCGATCACGCGCGCGCTCGCGCCGTCCGCGAAATGGAGCACGGACCCCGTGCGCGGCGTGTGGCTCGCGCGCACCTGAGCCCAGGCTTCGCGGTCGGCCACGACGCGCTCGATCAGCAGCTCGACCCGGCCGCCGGTCGCCTTCTGCCCGAACACGCGGGCCTTGATGACGCGCGTGTCGTTGAACACGACGAGATCGCCGGGCGTGAGCAGCGACGGCAGCTGCGAGAACACGCGATCGCTGCGGCGCATGCCTTCGACGCACAGCAGGCGGCTCGCGGAGCGCGTGCTCGCGGGAACCCGGGCGATGAGCTCGGGCGGGAGCGCGTAGTCGAAGTCGCTGAGGCCGTAGCGCATGCGCTAAAGCATACCGGCCCGGAACGGCACGGGTTTCGGCGCGGGACGCTCGCAGACCCGAGCCCGTCGCGATAGGGGGCCGCGCCGGGCCAAAGGGCGCGAGCGCGGGATGGCCGG
>DATJXV010000196.1:0-3903 GCA_035499955.1 Casimicrobiaceae bacterium | reverse complement strand
GGCCCCCACCCGCACCGTTCTGCCGGACCCGAAGTTCGGCAGCGAGATGCTCGCCAAGTTCATGAACATGGTCATGGAGCGCGGCAAGAAGTCCGTCGCCGAGACCATCGTCTACGGTGCGATCGACCGGATCGCCGAGCGCACCAGCCGCCCGGCGGACCAGGCGCTGCAGGTGCTGCAGACCGCGCTCGACAACGTCAAGCCCGCGGTCGAGGTCAAGTCGCGTCGCGTCGGTGGCGCGACCTACCAGGTGCCGGTCGAAGTGCGAGCCTCGCGCCGCCAGACGCTCGCGATGCGCTGGGTCATCGAGGCCGCGCGCGCGCGCAGCGAGAAGTCGATGGCGATGCGCCTCGCGCACGAGCTGCTGGAGGCGTCGGAGAACCGCGGCGCCGCGGTGCGCAAGCGTGAGGACACGCACCGGATGGCCGAGGCGAATAAGGCATTCGCACACTACCGCTGGTAGCGGCCGGACCCGGGTACCTAAAGAGTATCGAGTCCGGCGGACCTAGGGTCCGCCGGCTCATTTTGGAGTTCAGAAAGTGGCACGCACGACCCCGATCGAGCGCTATAGGAACATCGGCATCTCGGCGCACATCGACGCCGGGAAGACGACGACGACCGAGCGCATCCTGTTCTACACCGGCGTCTCGCACAAGATCGGCGAGGTGCATGACGGTGCGGCCATCATGGACTACATGGAGCAGGAGCAGGAGCGCGGCATCACGATCACCGCCGCGGCCACGACCTGCTTCTGGAAGGGGATGGAGAACAACTTCCCCGAGCACCGCATCAACATCATCGACACCCCCGGGCACGTCGACTTCACGATCGAGGTCGAGCGCTCGCTGCGCGTGCTCGACTCGGCGGTCGCCGTCTACTGCGCGGTGTCGGGCGTGCAGCCGCAGTCCGAGACCGTGTGGCGCCAGATGAACAAGTACGGCGTGCCGCGGCTCGCGTTCGTCAACAAGATGGACCGCGCCGGCGCCAACTTCCTGCGCTGCGTCGAGCAGATCGGCACGCGCCTCAAGGGCAACCCGGTGCCGATCCAGCTGCCGATCGGCGCCGAGGACAACTTCGCCGGCGTCGTCGACCTGATCCGCATGAAGGAGATCTTCTGGGACGACGACACCCAGGGCACGCGCTTTGAGTACCGCGAGGTCCCGGCCGCGATGCAGGCGGAGTGCCAGGTGTGGCGCGCCAAGCTCATCGAGGCGGCGGCCGAGGCCAACGAGACGCTGCTGCACAAGTACCTCGAAGAGGGCGACCTCTCGATCGAGGAGATCAAGCAGGGCCTGCGCGAGCGCGCGGTCCGCAACGAGATCTGCCTCGTGACCTGCGGCTCGGCGTTCAAGAACAAGGGCGTGCAGGCCGTGCTCGACGCGGTCATCGAGTTCATGCCGTCCCCGGTCGAGGTGCCGGCGGTCAAGGGCCAGACCGAGGGCGGCCAGCCACTGACGCGCCAGGCGTCCGACGCCGAGCCCTTCTCGGCGCTCGCGTTCAAGATCCTGAACGACCCGTTCGTCGGCAACCTGACGTTCTTCCGCGTCTACTCGGGCGTGCTGAACTCCGGGGACCAGGTGTACGTGCCGAACAAGAGCCGCAACGAGCGCATCGGGCGCCTGCTGCAGATGCACGCCTCGGAGCGCACCGAGATCAAGGAGGTGCGCGCCGGCGACATCGCCGCGGCCGTGGGCCTCAAGGACGTCACGACCGGCGACACGCTCTCGGACCCGGACAAGGTCATCGTGCTCGAGAAGATGGAGTTCCCCGAGCCCGTGATCTCGGTCGCGGTCGAGCCGAAGACCAAGGCCGACCAGGAGAAGATGGGCCTCGCGCTGCAGCGCCTCGCGAAGGAGGACCCGTCGTTCCGCGTGCACACCGACCAGGAGTCGGGGCAGACGATCATCTCGGGCATGGGCGAGCTGCACCTCGAGATCATCGTCGACCGCATGAAGCGCGAGTTCAAGGTCGAGGCCAACGTCGGCAAGCCGCAGGTCGCGTACCGCGAGACGCTGCGTGGCACGGTCGAGCAGGAAGGCAAGTTCGTGCGCCAGTCGGGCGGCCGCGGCCAGTACGGCCACGTGTGGCTGAAGCTCGAGCCGAAGGAGTCGGGGACCGGCTACGAGTTCGTCAACGGCATCGTCGGCGGTGTCGTGCCGAAGGAGTACATCCCGGCGGTCGACAAGGGCATTCAGGAAGCGATCGAGGGCGGCGTGATCGCGGGCTACCCGATCGTCGACGTCAAGGTCACGATCTTCGACGGTTCGTACCACGACGTCGACTCGAACGAAATGGCCTTCAAGATCGCGGGCTCGATGGGCTTCAAGGAAGGCTTCAAGCGCGCCCGTCCGGTGCTGCTCGAGCCGATCATGAAGGTCGAGGTCGTGACGCCGGAGGAGTACTACGGCGACGTGATCGGCGACCTCAACCGCCGCCGCGGCCAGATCATGGGCATGGACGACTCGCCGTCGGGCAAGGTCGTCACCGCCGACGTGCCGCTCGCCGAGATGTTCGGCTACGCGACCTCGGTGCGCTCGATGAGCCAGGGCCGCGCGACCTTCACGATGGAGTTCGCCAAGTACATGGAAGTGCCGAACAACGTCGCCGAGGCGATCCTCAAGAAGGCCAGCTGATCCTCCGCCGCGGCGCCCGACGGGCGGCGCGGCGGCGCGTTTCTCAACTCAACACCACCATCGCAAAACCGCTGAGGTAAGCGCCGTGTCCAAAGAAAAATTCCAGCGTACGAAGCCGCACGTGAACGTGGGGACGATTGGGCACGTGGACCATGGGAAGACGACGCTGACGGCGGCGCTGACCAAGGTGATGGCGGAGAAGCACGGTGGTGAGTTCAAGGCTTACGACCAGATTGACAAGGCGCCGGAGGAGAAGGCGCGCGGGATTACGATTTCGACGGCGCACGTCGAGTATCAGAGCCCGCTGCGTCACTACGCGCACGTGGACTGTCCTGGGCACGCTGACTACGTGAAGAACATGATCACGGGTGCGGCGCAGATGGACGGGGCGATTTTGGTGGTATCGGCGGCGGACGGGCCGATGCCGCAGACGCGCGAGCACATTTTGCTGGCGCGGCAGGTGGGTGTGCCGTACATCGTGGTGTACCTGAACAAGGCGGACATGGTGGACGACGCGGAGCTTTTGGAGCTCGTGGAGATGGAGGTTCGGGAGCTGTTGTCGAAGTACGACTTCCCGGGCGAGACGACGCCGATTGTGAAGGGCTCGGCGCTGAAGGCGCTGGAGGGCGACACGAGCGAGATTGGAGTGCCCTCGGTGATCAAGCTGGTGGACGAGATGGACCGTTACATCCCGGTTCCGAAGCGGGCGATTGACGGCCCGTTCCTGATGCCGGTGGAGGACGTGTTTTCGATCTCGGGGCGCGGCACGGTGGTGACGGGGCGCATTGAGCGCGGGATTGTGAAGGTCAACGACGAGGTGGAGATCGTGGGGCTGCGACCGACGCAGAAGACGATCTGCACCGGGGTCGAGATGTTCAGGAAGCTGCTGGACGAGGGTCAGGCGGGCGACAACGTGGGTGTGTTGCTGCGCGGCACGAAGCGCGAGGAAGTGGAGCGTGGCCAGGTGCTGGCGAAGCCGGGCTCGATCAACCCGCACACGAAGTTCGAGTGCGAGGTGTACGTGCTGACCAAGGAGGAGGGCGGGCGTCACACGCCGTTCTTCAAGGGATACCGGCCGCAGTTTTACTTTCGCACGACGGACGTGACGGGGAACGTGGAGTTGCCGGCGGGGACCGAGATGGTCATGCCGGGCGACAACATCAAGATGACGGTGGAGCTGATCAGCCCGATCGCGATGGAGGAAGGGCTGCGCTTCGCGATCCGCGAGGGCGGCAAGACCGTCGGCGCCGGCGTCGTCTCCAAGATCCTG
>DATJXV010000195.1:0-11244 GCA_035499955.1 Casimicrobiaceae bacterium | reverse complement strand
AGCTCGCGCCCGCGCCGCGGCGCGGCCGCTTCGTCGCCGCGTACCAGCTCGCTATCACGATCGGAATCTTCCTGTCCGACCTCGTCGACCAGGCGCTCGCCGACCAGGGCGCCTGGCGCGTCATGCTCGGGGTGTCCGCCGTCCCCGCGCTGCTCCTGCTGGGCGCGATGGTGCCGGCCGTCGAGTCGCCGCGCTGGCTCGTGCGCAAGGGGCGCCGGGACGAGGCCCGTGCGACCATCGCGCGCGCGCGCCCCTGGGTCGACTCCGACGTGCGCCTCGCGTCGATCGAGGCGTCGCTGCACGACGAGCCGCCCAACGCGTCTTGGTCCGAGGTGTTCGCCCCGGCCTGGCGGCGGCCGCTCATGATCGGCATCGGTCTTGCGGTGTTCCAGCAGATCACCGGCATCAACGCAATCATCTACTACTCCGACAAGATCTTCGCCGCAGCCGGGTTCTCTTCCGCGGCGGCGCAGACCCAGGCGTCGACGTGGGCCATCGGCGCGGTCAACGTCGTGGCGACGCTGATCGCCATCGCGTTCATCGACCGGCTCGGACGCCGTCCGCTGCTGCTCGCCGGGCTGGTCGGCATGACGGCGAGCCTTGCCGCCGTGGGGTTCGCCTTTCTGTCGATGTCGAAGGGCGCCGCCATGTCGTCGTCGGCCGGCGCCATCACGCTTGGCGCCCTGGTCGTGTTCATCATCTCGTTCGCCTTCTCGCTCGGTCCGGTCGTATGGACCGTGATCAACGAGATTTTTCCGGGGCGCGTGCGCGGCCGCGCGGTGGCGGTAGCGACCGCCGTGAACTGGGGCTCGGCGTTCCTCGTGAGCGAGTTCTTCCTCACGCTGGTGGACGCGATCGGCGAGTCGGCGACCTTCTGGCTGTTCGCGTTCTTCTGCGTCGTCGGCGGAATCTGGATCTACCGCCAGGTGCCGGAGACGAAGGGACGCTCGCTCGAGCAGATCCAGGCGCTATGGGGCGGCGACGCGCGCGAGTCCGCGCCCGCTCCCGCTGCGGTGTTGAAGTAAGGCCGATCACCTTGCGGAGGCCGGCGGCGATTGCCCGCAGATCGCGCGTGCGGCCTCGAGCGTGGTCGCGGATTGGCCGCCGGACCTTTCGCATTCCGCGGACGACATCGACACGACGCTCTGCTTGACGCAACACCACCACGCGCCCGCGCTCTGCTGCGCTCCCGACTGCTGAACCGGCGCGTTGGATTGCGCCTGCGCCAGCGTCAATCGCACGGAGGCATTCGCCGCAACCTCGGTACCCGCCGCCGGGTCCTGGCTGGCCACGGTAGCCGTGGGCGGCGCCTTCGGGTCGCTTAACACCGCGGTCAGCCGCGCCGCGAACAGCGTCTTTTCCGCCGCGTCTGCGGGCAGCCCCACCACGTTGGGAATGCGAACGAGCGTGCCGTCAGACACCGTGACATTCACCGCACTGCCCTTTGCGACCGACGTGCCCGATTTCGGTTGCTGCGCGACGATCGTGTCCTTTGGCGCCGCCGATGCTTTCGTCTGGATGCTGCCCACGACGAGCCCGTGCCGGTCGAGTGCGCTCTGGGCGGCGCGCGCCGTCATCTTGAGAAGGCTCGGCACGAGCTCGCGCTCGGCAGGGGGAATCGCGGACGGCGGTTGCGCCTGCGCCGCGCGGGCGACGGGAAGGAGCTCGACGTCGATCGCAGCGGCGATGACGAAGGTGTCGCCGGCAGGACTGAAGGCAGCGGCCTTTGCCGCACGCTCGCCCCCCAGCGTCGTCGACGCCACGACGCGCTGACTCGCCACGTCGACGAAATCCACCCCGCGCGTGTTGCGCACCATCGCGAGCATGCGCGAATCGGGCGAGAAGGCGACACTCGTCACGTCTGCCGCGCCGGGCAGGTTGACGAGGGTCGCCGCGCCGCCTGCGGCATCGGCCGTGTTCCACAGCGTGGCAACGCCGTCGCCCTCGACGCACACGAGCCAGCCGCCGTCCGGACTCAGCGTCGGAACGGCCCGTCGCCCGCACGGGTAACGCCCGAGCGTGCGGAGCGCCGTACCCGTCAACGCCGCGACCTGTACGCTTCCGTCGTTAGTTAGCAGGGCAACGCTTTGCGCGTTCGTGCTGAAGCTGCCGGCAACAACGCCGGCGATCGGGGTTTCGGATTGGACTGCCAGGCCCGTGGACCTCGCCGGAGACGTCACAAGCAGCTGATTCGGCCGCAAGACGATGAGCGACTCGTCACGCGCGGCGAGCGCCAGGACGGCGCCGGCCGTGCCGGGGCCTGTCGACGCCACGTCCGAACCGCCCGGGATCGCGAAGGTGCGGCGAGAGCCGTCGTCGTACCCCACGATAACGTTCGATCCGTCGCCTGCGAACACGGCCGCCGTCGCACGTACGCCGGCCGGGGGCAGCGCGATGGGCGCCGCGGTCGGTCGTGTCGCGTCGACTACGACGGCCTGACCCGACACGCTGCGCACCGCGAGCCAACGTCCATCCGCGCTGAAGGCCACGAACGAGCGCCCGGCGTCCGCCGCGACCGGCACGAGCTCGTCCGGGAGCACGCGCCACAGGACGAGCGCGGCGACCAACCCGACGACGACGCCCGCGGCGACCGCGCCCGGCCACGTGTGAAACGCAAACACCGCCCGAGCGCGCGCGACGAGGCCCTGCGCCGCCTGCGTTGCGGCGGCCGCGGCATCGCGGATTCGAGCACGCAGCGGCCGTGGCGCACTCGGGCGGGCAAGCGGACGCTTGGGGCGCATGCCGGCGAGGACGGCCGCCAGGCGCGCCACGTCCTGGTCCCAGCGATCGTCGTCGAGCACGATCGCTTTGCATCGCGCGAGCGCGGCGACGCCGGGGGGCAGCTCGCTCTCCCTCGGCATGCGCGCACCGCCCACCAGGACCGGTATCACGCGATTCGGCCGCGCCAACGCGGCGGCCACTTCGCGGAATACGTAATCCTGCTCAGACGGTGGCGCTTTGATACTCATCGCGCAAGCCAATTGGGGCCGATGACCACCAGGACGACGTCAGCGCGCTGCACCGCCTCGCCGAGCGCCCGCTCCAATGGGACGCCGAAGGGCGCGTCGACGCTGTCGACGATCTGTCGCTGCGACTGTCGCAGGCGGTCGATCAGGCGACCCGCCCGTCCCGCGCCGTCGCTGCGGCGAAAGCTCACGAAAATCGACGCAGCGGGCGCGAGTGTGTCGGGCGGGTCGAACGCGCCGACCTCCCCGCGGAACAGCTGCAGCAGGCTCTCCTTGACGCTCGTGCGCAACGGGTCGACGTTGGTGCCCGACATGAAGCCCAGGAAGACGCGGTCGGCCAACGGACTGCCTCGCGGGGCCGCTGCCAGAAGATCCGCCGGCCCGATCCAGCGGCTGATCGGCAGCGCGCCGGTGCGCGAAGCGCCGACGTCAGGCTTCGTCGCCGAAAGCGCGATCTCCTCGAGCAGATTTTCGATGGCGAGGCGCACGGTCGCCTCCTGCGCCTTCGACATCTGCGCGATGAGCGCGCGCCGCAGCCAGTCCGGCATGAAGCCGTCGCGCAGCCACGGCAGCCTGCCGAGCGCCGGTAGGACGTCGAGCAGCGGCGTCGCGCCGCGGCGCCCCGTGTCCATCGCAGCGGCGAGATGAAGCGTGAGCGGCCACGCGATCTGCGGATAGACGGCGCATCCGCACAGCCAGCCGAAGCCGTCCGGGCCCAGATACCCGCGCAATTGCGAGACGAGGCGCTCGACGTCCTCCTTCGGCGGAACAGCGCTCGACAGCCAGCGCTCGCGCTCGTCGGCCAGCATGCGCGGGAACGCGCGGGCGTACGGCGCCGGAAACAGGAGCTCCATCCGCCAATCGGCCGCGAGCTCGCCGAACAAGCGAAGGCCGTCGGCGCTTCCCGGCAGCACGACGAAACCCTCCGCCGCCAGCGCCGACTCGCGAACACCGAAGCGATACGGCGCTTCCGGCGTGAAGAGCACGCGACGCGGCAGCGCTCCGAGCGCAAGCGTCCACGGCTCGAGCGCAGGCGCGCCCGGCGAGAAGCAGACGCGGCTCTCGGCGAAGATCAGCGCGGTCGCGCGGTGATGTTGTGCGAGGAGGTTGGCGAGGCGATGCGGACGGCGTGTCTTGTCAGCGCCGTAGCACGTGCGCGGGTCGTCGTGGAAAGTGAAGACGTCGACATTCACCCCGCTTGCCGAAAGTCGCGTGAGCCACTCGAGCGCGAAGCGCGCCCAGTGGTCGTCCTCGCTACGCCGGTGCACGAGGGCGACGTACTCCGGCATGGCACGGCGCGCGGCGTAGACGGGTGCGAACAGGCCGCCCGCGCGAAGCGTGCTGTCGACCGTAGCGGCCGCGTCGAGCTCGAAGATCGGCTGCTCGCGCGGCCGCCGCCATGTCGAAGCCACGCGACGCAGCTCGAAGTCGCTCATCGCAATGGCGGATCGCGCGGCCGGCGTCAGTGTCACTTCGTCGACGCCGCCGGCGTGAGCGAGCCGCTGCAGAGCAGGCGTGCGCATTTCCGCGGCGGCGGCTTCGAGGCTTCTTTTCGCGAGCCAACGGCGCACGAAGCCCGTCGCCCCGACGAGCACGAAGGCGAGAAGCGCGGCTGCGCTCGATTGTCGCAGGATCGTCTCCCAGGGCGCGGTCCCGGCTTGGGCGAGCGGTGGCGGCGCACCGAGCGACATCACGCGTGCGGCGCCGAAAGTCAGGGCCCCCGCATCGGGCGCAGCCGGAATGGGCCGCAGCACGAGGGGCGGCATCGCATGCGGCGAGTCTGCGCTTACGCTCGCGTTGGCGGGAATGTGGCCTGCGAGCTCGGCGGTAAGCGGTCCGAAGCCCTGCGCGCGCCTCGTCGACAGCCGGAAGCGAGCCTCGGCATCGAGCGGTACCGCCTGGCCGCGGAATCGCACCGTCGCGCCCTGTGCCGGCGTCCGCGGGCGCGTGTCGACCAGCACTTGGCCCGTGAGCGTGACTTCGTGGTACTCGTAGTAGATCAAGCCGCCGCTGCCGGCGACGAGCACGAGCAGAAGCGCAACAAGCATCTCCAGCCCGAGGAGCGGCCGCCGCCAGCGGCGCCAGAACGCGAACGGCGCCGCCTCGCGCGACTCGCCGCTCGGAGCGGCGTCGAACTTGCCCTGCCACGCCGCGACCGCCTCTGCAAAGCGAGCCTGCTCCTGCGCCTCGGTACAGAAGATCGGGCCGAGATGCGAGGCGAGCGCCGCGGAATCGCCGAGCAGCGGCCTGCCGCGGCGCGCGTACGCGAAAAGGAGCTCGTGCGCGGTCAGGTATTGCCGGGTATCGACGCGAAAGCCGGACGACCGCAGCCTTTCGACGAGTGCGCCGAGATCGGCGGTCTCGGCGGTCATGGCGTGCCGCTCATGCCTTGCCGAGGAAGTCGTCCAGCATCGAGCGCACCTTCGCCTGGTCCTCGGGGTCCTTCACCACGGACGGCAGCCCGGCGCTCGCGACGTCGCGCGCCGCCGCGAGCGGCAGTGCGGGATTCGCCTTTGCCGTCAGCATATAGCCCAACCACTGAATGAGCTCGGCGGGCGACGGCTTGCGCCGCACGTCGTTGCCGGCGCGCACCTGCGAGAAGAACTGCAGCGCGTCGCGCACCAGCGGCCCGGATACGCCCGGAAAACGCGCGAGGCGCGCAAGCAGGATGGCCTCGAGGCGGGCGGGATCGGGGAACGGAATGTTGTAGTAGATGCAGCGGCGCAGGAACGGATCCGGCAGGTTCTTCTCGGAGTTGCTCGTGATGAACGTGAGCGGACGATAGTCGTCGGAGAGCTTGTCGGTGCCGCCGATCCGCGCGTTGCCGAGCTCGGTGACGCGGAAGAACATCTGGTCGATCTCGTTGAGGAGATCGTTCGGAAAGTCGCGCGGCGCCTTGTCGATCTCGTCGATCAGAACGACACTGCGTACCGGGCCGACATGCTTGAAATCGGCGGGCAGGAACGCTGCGACGTCGTCGCGCCGAAGCGCGTTGAGCACGCTCCGGCCGAGCGCGTTGTAGGTGAGGTAATCCACGTTGCTGCTGCTGCCCCCGGTTTGCGCCGCCTGGAAGCGGCGCAGCGTGTCGAATGAGTAGAAGAGGTCGCGCGCCACGCTGGTCGATTTCGTCTCGAACCGCTCGACGCGCTCGGAGGCCACGTTAAGCAGGCGCTTGCGCGCGAGCTGCCACGCCACGCTGGCCGCGAGCTGTGTCTTGCCGGTTCCGGGCTCGCCCGTGACGAGCAGCGGCCGGTTGAGCACGAGCGCGACGTTGACGGCATCGACGAGGCCCGGGTCGGGCTGGTAGCCCGAAGGATGATCTACGCCGCCGCCGACGCCGATGGTCGTATCCCCCGTCGAAATTCCTTGAACGTCAGCCGTGTAGTACACGCGTGCTCCTTTGCCGGTTCTAAGGCTGCGCCGCGATCCGACGCACTTCGTCCACGAACCGCTGCATGCGAAGCTTGCCCGGCTCGACGTAAGACGCCGGATCGCGGGCGAGCCCATTTAGTGCGGCCAGAAAGTCGCACTGCGCGCGTTTGACATCGTCGAGCGCGGCCCACTCGTAGATCTCGCTTACGCTCACCGGTGCAAGGCGCGGCAGAAGGCTGGCGCCGAGCGGCCCGTCCGGCGCGAGCCGCTGGTCGTCGCTGTCGTAAGACAGATTGATCCACAGAAGCGCCGCTTTCGCGCCACCGCGTGCGCCGTCGGCGGAAAGTCCCGCGAACAGCTCCGTCCAGGCATCGACGAATCGGAAGAGCAGATCGGGGCCGCAGTACTCGCAGTCGCTCCACGTGACCTGCATGAGGGCAAGGAGCGGCTGCGCAAGCGCGTTCAGGTAGTCCCTGAGGTCGGCGTCGCTGGCGGCTGCACGCTGCAGCGCGGCGGCCTTCAGCGCGCGGCGCAGGACCTCGGCGTGCAAGCCCGCCTTGGCCTTGTCGCGGTTCCACTGCAACGTGCACGATGCGACGCCTGCGTCGCGTGCGTCGAGCATCCCCTTGTCCTCGAGCAGGCGCTCATAGCGCACGCGCTCGAGGAAGGACTCGTGCGACTCGAGCAGGTGGCCGTGCACGATGCAAGCCATCGCTCGCCGTCCCGCGGCACCGGTGACGAGGTCGACCAGCGATTGCTCCTGGCTCACGCGGTCGCACAGGCAGGCGAGGTACGCGGGGGCGCCGCGGCGCGTCGCGCTCGCGGGTATCGTGGCGCGCAGCCAGCGCTCCGCGCGCCTCATGAGGTCCTCGCAGGCGATGGACCAGTTCTCGTTGGTCAGGACGAGATCCTCGATCTGGGACGCGAGCGGCGCAAGCTCGGGCGGGAGGTCCTTCGCGGCCGGAAATTTCGCGGTATGCACGAGGATCGGCACCACGCGCAGGCGAGGCCGCGCGTTGAGTGCCGTCTCGATCTCGCGCCGCACCCAGTCCTTCGGGTCGGCAAGACGTGCGAGGTTCGACTCCGCCACCCACTGCGGACCGATCAGCACGAGGCACACGCGGCATTCGTCCAGCGCGTCGGCGATCTTCTGCGGAAAATCGTCGCCGTAGTCGATGCTGTCGCGATCGGTGTCGAGGAACACGTCGAACTTGTCTTCGAGCGCGGCGTATAGACCGCGCGCCCAACCGCCGTCATCGCGGCGGTAGCTGATGAAGAGGTCGCTCATCGCACCCGAGACACAATCGCCTACGCGAGGCTGTACTACGCACCCACATACTGCGTAGTATACAAATTGCCACCCTAATTGGGCACTATGACGGGGAACGCCCCCAAGTTGTCAAGGGGAAAAGTACATCGACCCTCTCGATTGCCGGTGCTACTAGTGCTTCTGTTCGGTACAGACGGACTCCGATGATCTCGCGGGTTGTATTGCACGACAAGTACGCCGGGGAGACAACCATGCACGCACGCTTCGCGAAGCCGAGCTCGGCAGGGAACGCCCCAACTATCTGGCTTAGGCTGAGGACACGTTCCGCGACGTCCTCGCCGATGCACGACTCGATTCGAAACGTGACGAGAATGCGCTCGCAGGACTCGCTGGCGTGCTCATGATCAAGGACGAACCCAAGGAGGCGCTGCCGCTGTATCGGAAGGCGCAGGAGATCGTGACGGCCTGCGGCGAGGCCGATACCGATCTCACTCACAACGTCTTGCTGGCCACCATGGCCAGCGGGGACCCGATCACGGTGGAGGACGCCGCGACGCTCACGCAATGGAAGACCGGGGCATTTCTGACCAAGGAGCCAATTCTGATCGACCGGCTCAACACGCTCTACGCGCTCGCCTGCGTGTACGGGGGCGACGCGGATGGCGCCAAAGAGGCGCTGCAGGCGGTCGACTGTGCGAATCCCAGATCGCCGACATGATTTTCCGCCTCGCCCAGGAGCTCGCAGCCAGGATCGCTTACACGGACGCGCACGCGGCGCGGCTCGCCGAGAAACTGTTTGCGGAAGCCGTGCGGGTATCGGGCAGAAGGTCGCTCGGCATCCTGCTCGGTCAAGCATCGTTCTTCTACGAGCAAGGCCACGTCCATCAAGCCCTGGACATTCTGACACCGCTCGTCGATCGATACCCGGACAGCCCGAAGCTGCTCGTGGAGGCCGCTTGGTGCTACTTTCAACTCCGTCGGCCGGAGCTTGCAGAAGCCCAGTGCAGACGTGCCGCGGACATCTCGACCGCACGATTGAAGCCGATGACACCGGCGCAGCTACGGGAATTCCATTATTTCCGAGGCTTTGCTCATTGGCTGATCGGGCAAGAGGAGCTGGCGTTGCGTGCTTCCAGGACTCGGCGTTTCGCCCTGAGCAGTGGTATGCGCCGATCTACCTCCGTCACGCCGTGCCGCGGGCCGAGTTGACCTCACGCGTTCGCTCCCTGTTGCATTGACGTCCAGATAGCCGCCAACCTCCTTTCGACGCGCGGCACGCGTACTCGCACAGCGCGGCATCGCCTCAAATGACTGAAGGAAAGACGGACATGTCAACCGCCAAGCAAGCTCCGATCACCTTCGTGGTCGCCGGCACGCCGCAATCGCGCACCGATGCGCAGGCCCTGCGCGGTGCCGCCGCACCTGCGCTGCCCGCCGGTCTTCGCCGCGGCATGATCAAGGAAGCGGTCCGCGTCGGCGCCGTGGCGCGCGGCGGCGGCGAGATCCGGCTCGCCGCGCAGCCGGGCGAGGACGTCGTCGTGCTCGAAGTGCACGGCGGTCCCGCGCTCGTGCTGCATCCCGCGAACGCACGCGATCTGCTGCTCGCGCAAAGCGGCGCGCCGCGCGCACGCCGCAAGCGCGCGGCCCCGCCCGACGAGGTCGCCGTGCCCGGCCAGCTGCAATGGGCCGGATCGGCGCCGGAGTCCGCCGCGCGCGGCGCCGCGCGGACCGGCGTGGGCGACGTGCTGCTCACGTCGATCGCGGTCGTCACGGGCATCGGCAAGGATCCGGCAGCCAACTTCGCCGCCTCGGAGATCGTGCGCAGGGTCGACGCGCAGGTGAATCCGGGCGTGTATGCGCTTGCCGGCGATGCGCTGCCGAAGCTCAAGGACGCGCAGAAGCCGCTGGCGCAACTGCCCGCGGCGGCGGACGGTGGCCCGTTGCTCGTATTCGTGCACGGGACGTTCTCGGAGACGAGCGGCACCTTCGGCAAGCTGTGGCTGCACCATCCCGATCTCGTCGCGGCGCTCTTCAAGCGCTACGGGGGACGCGTCTACGGCCTCGACCACCCGACGCTAGGCGCGAGCCCGATCGAGAACGCGCTCACGCTGGCGCGCGCCTGTCCGAAAGGCGCGCGGCTGCATCTGGTCACGCACTCGCGGGGCGGGCTCGTCGCGGAAACGCTCGCGCGCGTGTGCGGCAAGCCCGCGATCGGCGCCAGGGATCTTGCCGCGTTCAAAGGCGAGCATTACCTGGCGCAGCGCGACCACCTCAAGGCCCTCGCGAAAGTCGTCGCCGAGCGCGGCTTGCGGGTCGACCGCACGATGCGCGTGGCGTGTCCCTCGCGCGGCACCCTGCTCGCGAGCAAGCGGCTCGACGCGTACGTATCCGTGCTCAAGTGGGCGCTCGAGCTCGCCGGCGTGCCGGTGGCGCCTTCAATCGTCGACTTCCTGGGCGAGGTCGCGCGCCGGCGCGCCGATCCCACGCTCATTCCCGGTCTCGCCGCGCAGATTCCGGACAGCCCGCTCATCCGCTGGATTCACGACGTCGACGCGCCGATCCCCGGCGACCTTCGCATCGTCGCCGGCGATATCGAGGGCGACTCGGTGGTGTCGTGGCTCAAGACGCTTCTGGCCGACGCCTTCTACTGGACCGACAACGACCTCGTGGTGCAGACGCGATCGATGTACGGCGGCGCGCCGCGCGAGAAGGGCGCGGCGTTCGTGTTCGACCAGGGCGGCAAGGTGTCGCACTTCAACTACTTCTTCAACGACCGCACCGCGAGCGCGGTGGTCGACGGGCTCATGCAGGATGCGGCGCCGCCGGCGTTCCGCGAAGTCGGTCCGCTGTCGTGGGCGGGGAAATCGGCGACGGGATTCCGCGCGGCGCGCGGCGCGCGCCCCGCGGCAGCCCAGCCCGATCGTCCGGCGGTCTTCGTCCTGCCGGGCATCCTCGGCAGCAACCTCGCCGTCGGCGGCAAGCGCGTCTGGCTTTCGTGGCGCATCGTCAACGGTCTCTCGCGCCTCGCCTACAAGCCCGGCGACGGGGTCGCCCCCGACGGCGCCATCGCGTCGTCTTACGACAAGCTCGAGGAATATCTCGCCGCCACGCACGAGGTCGTCGAGTTTGCGTTCGACTGGCGCGAGCCCATGGAGCGGGAGGCGCGCCGCCTCGCCGATGCGGTGGAGGCCGCGCTCGATGCGCGCAAGACGAGCGGCAAGCCGGTGCGCATCGTCGCGCACTCGATGGGCGGTCTTCTCGCGCGCACGATGCAGCTCGAGCGCCCAGCGACGTGGCAGCGCATGATGGCGGGCAGCGGCGCACGCATGCTCATGCTCGGCACGCCCAACGGCGGCTCGTGGTCGCCGATGCAGGTGCTCTCCGGCGACGACACGTACGGCAACGCGCTCGTCGCCTTCGGCGCGCCGTTCCAGGACCACGCCGCGCGCATGCTGATGGCGGCGATGCCCGGATTCATCCAGCTTCAGGCCTCGCTCGTCGATCCGGCGCTGGGCCTCGCGAAAGAGGCAACGTGGCAGGCGCTCGCCGACAAGGACCTCGCGAGCGTGCAGGAGTTCAACAGCTGGCACCGCGACGAGATCCAACTCAACGTCTACCGCTGGGGGGTGCCACCGC
>DATJXV010000194.1:0-11992 GCA_035499955.1 Casimicrobiaceae bacterium | reverse complement strand
CTTCGCGACGAGGTCGGGGTTGGCGCCGATGATGCCGCAAGGCTTGCCGTGCGCCTTGCAAGCTTGCGCGGCGGAGCGCAGCGTCGACTGCACGTCGGCGTGGCCGATGTCGCCCAAGTGCCCCATCGACGCCGCGAGGTCGGACGGTCCGATGAAGATGGCGTCGATGCCCGGCACGGCCGCGATTTGCGGGAGTCGCTCGAGTGCTGCCGACGTTTCGATCTGCACCATGACGCAGAGCTCGTCGTGGCCCGACTTGAAGTAGTCTGCCACCGTTCCGTAGCGGTTGCCGCGGTGCGTGCCCGCGACCCCGCGCACGCCGTGGGGCGGATAGCGCGTATACGACACCGCGCGGCGCGCTTCGTCCGCGTCCTGCACGAACGGCATGAGGATCGACTGCGCACCGCCGTCGAGAGCGCGCTTGATCATCACCATGTCGTTCCACGGCATTCGCACGACCGCGGACGCCGGCGTGCCGGCGATCGCGCGCAGCGTGTCGACCATGTGATGCGTCTCGAGCGGCGTATGCTCCATGTCGACCACCAGGAAGTCGAAGCCCGCCACGCCGAGCGCCTCGGCGGTGGAAGGCGAGCCGCTCATGAGCCAGGCGCCGAACAGCGTGCGCCCTTCCGCGAGCGCACGCTTGAACCGGTTGGTGTAGGTGTCCATCGGGAAGACGCCTTCGAAAAATGCCCCGTGCCATTCTACGCGGGCTTCCGAGGCGGTACCATGTTCGCCCCATGGCCGCGCCTGCCTCCGCCCGCTATCCCGATCTTGCCGGACGCACGGTCTTCGTGTCGGGCGGCGGCACCGGCATCGGCGCGGCGTTCGTCTCGCACTTCGCGGGCCAGGGATGCCGCGTGGCGTTCGTCGATATCGACGATGCGCCGTCGCAGGCGCTGGCGGCGGGCTTCGGCGCCGACCGTGTCCGGTACGTGCGCTGCGACGTGCGCGACGTCGCGGCACTCGCGGGAGCGCTTGCCGAGGTCGCGGCGCTGTGGGGCCCGGTGCGCGTGCTCGTCAACAACGCGGCGCGCGACGACCGTCACGCGTTGGCCGACGTCACGCCCGAGTACTGGGACGAGAACATGGCGGTCAACCTGCGCCACCACTTCTTCGCGGCGCAGGCGGTGGCACCGGGCATGGCGGCGGCGGGCGGCGGCGCCATCATCAATCTCGGCTCCGTGGCTTGGCTGCGCGGGCGTTCCAACCTCGCGGTGTACGCGTCGGCGAAGGCGGCGATCGCGGGGCTCACGCGCGTGCTGGCGCGCGAGCTCGGCGAGTGCAACATCCGTGTCAATTCGATCATGCCGGGCGCGATCGACACGGCGCGGCAGCGTGCGCTATGGGCGTCGCCAGCGGACGAGCTGCGCTATCTCGAATCGCAATGCCTGAAGTTCCGCGTCTCGCCCGAGGACGTTGCGCGCGCGGCGCTGTTTCTCGCCTCCGAGGAATCACGCGCGATCACCGGCCAGAGCATCGTCGTGGACGCCGGCATCGCGCAGACGAGCGCCGTCCCCTGAAATGGCCGAAGTCCGCCTGCGCAGCGTCGTGAAGGCCTACGGGGCCAACGAGGTCATCCACGGCATCGACCTCACCGTGAAGTCGGGCGAGTTCGTCGTGTTTGTCGGGCCCTCCGGCTGCGGCAAGTCGACGCTGCTTCGCATGATCGCGGGCCTCGAGCAGATCACGTCGGGCGAGATCGACATCGGGGGCACCGTGGTCAACGAGCTTCCGCCGCGCGCGCGCGACATCGCGATGGTGTTCCAGGACTACGCGCTCTACCCGCACAAGAGCGTCTTCGAGAACATGGCGTTCGGGCTGCGTCTGCGCAAGCGGCCCGAGCAGGAGATCCGCGCCCGCGTCAACGAGGCGGCGACGATCCTGCAGATCACGCATCTGCTCGACCGCAGGCCGCGCGAGCTCTCCGGCGGGCAGCGGCAGCGGGTGGCGATGGGCCGCTCGATCGTGCGCCAGCCGAAGGCGTTCCTGTTCGACGAGCCGCTGTCGAATCTCGACGCGCTGCTTCGGGCCGAGATGCGCGTGGAGATCAAGCGGCTGCACCAGAAGCTCGGCAACACGATCATCTACGTTACGCACGACCAGGTCGAGGCGATGACGCTCGCCGACCGCATCGTCGTGCTGCAGGCAGGCAAGCTCGTGCAATACGGCACGCCGGACGCCATCTACAACCGGCCGGCGGCGAAGTTCGTGGCGGGCTTCACCGGATCGCCGCCGATGAACTTCCTTGCGTGCCGGGTCGGCGACGGAGGACGAACGCTGCACTTGCCGGGTGGCATCGAGCTGCCGGTGCCTGCAACGCGCGTGGCCGAGTGCGCGCGGCACGCGGGCCGCTCGCTCACGTTCGGCCTGCGGCCGGAGCACATCAGCACGGGCGTTTCGACGCAGATCACGGCGGCGACGGTCGACGGCCACGTCATGCTCGTCGAGCCGCTCGGATCCGACACGCTCGGCCTGATCCGGCTGGGCAGCGGCGACGGCGCGGGCGAAATGACGGGACGCTTCCCGCCCGAGGCGGCGCTGCGCGTGGGACAGGCGCTTTCGGTGTCGCTCGCGATGAACCGCTTCCACCTGTTCGACTCCGACACCGGAGCCGCGGTGCGGGGCGACGATTGGTAACGAAGGAGGAGGAGACATGAGGCTCATCTTCATCGCCCTGACCGTCGCGGCGCTCGCGTTGCCGGCGTCGGCGCAGCAGCAGCAGCAGACGACGCTGCGCATCTTCACCGGCGGGCAGCAGCGTCCCGACGTGATGCGCAAGATCGCCGACGAGTACCAGAAGAAAAATCCGAACGTGAAGATCGAGGTGGAGGTCGGGGGCGCCACGTCGGAGGCGCAGCAGCAGTACCTCACCACGGTCCTTTCGTCGAAGGATTCCGCGCTCGACGTCATCCTGATCGACGTGATCCGGCCCGCGCAGTGGGCGGCGCAGGGATGGGCCGAGCCGCTCGATGCGTACCTCGGGTCCGACAAGGCGAAGATCCTGCCGGCGTATCTCAAGGCCTATGCGGATGCCGACCAGGTCGGGGGCAAGCTGGTTGCGCTGCCGTACTTCGCGGACGCGCAGTTCCTGTATTACCGCAAGGACCTGCTCGACAAGTACAAGCGGCCCGTGCCGAAGAGCTGGGACGAGATGATGGAGACAGCGCGCGTGATCCTCGACGGCGAGAAGAACCCGCAGCTGCAGGGATTCTCGACCGCGGGCGCCCCCATCGAGGGCACGGTCTGCACGTATCTCGTGCCGTTGTGGGGCACGGGAAGCGACATCGTGAAAGACGGCAGGCTCAACCTCGACACGGTGGAGGCGCGCCAGCCGTTCCAGCTGTACGGCCGCATGAAGCAGGCCGGCGTGCTGCCGAAGAACATCGCCGAGATCCCGACCGATCGCATCCGCGTGGACTTTCAGGCGGGCAACGTCGTGTTCGCGCAGAACTGGGGCTATTTCTGGAATCGCGTGGAGAATGACGCCGACACCAAGGTCAAGGGCAAGGTGGGCGTCACGATCCTTCCGCACGATCAGGGCGGCAAGAGCGCGACATGCATCGGAGGCTGGCAGCTCGCGGTCTCGGCGTATTCGAAGAACAAGCAGGAAGCGGTGAAGTTCGCGCGCTGGCTGTCTTCGCCCGAGGTGTCGAAGATGCAGGCGGTGCTCGCCTCGCACCTGCCGGTCTTCCCGAGCGTGTACAGGGATCCCGAAGTGCTGGCGGCCAACCCGTGGTTCGCCGATGCGCTGCCCGTGGTCGAGACCGCGAAGTCGCGCCCCGTGTCGGCGCAGTATCCTCAAGTATCCGACGCCATCAGGAGCAACATGAACGCGTACCTCGCGGGCACGAAGACGACCGACGGCGCGCTCGCGGACATGAAGAGCCGGCTGAAGCCCCTGTACAAGTGAGCGCATGACCGCGCGCAAGGACCTCTCCGAGCGTGCGCTCGGGGTGCTCCTGCTCACGCCCGCGGCGCTGCTTCTCGCGGCGATCGTCGTCTATCCGGTCGCGACGCTGCTATGGACGAGCCTGACCGGTGTCGACAACGCGAACCCCGGGGCGGGCGAGAAGTTCGTCGGGTTCGACAATTACCTGCGCGCGTTCGACGACGACCGCTTCTGGCATTCGCTGTGGCAAACCGTCGTCTACGTTGCGGTGACGGTGCCGGCGGCGCTGCTGGTCGGGCTCGGGCTCGCGCTGCTCGCGAACCGGCCGTTTCGCATGAAGTGGCCCGTCCGGCTGGGGCTGCTCCTGCCGTGGGCGCTGCCGCTCGTGTTCGCCGGGCTCATCTTCCGCTGGTTCTTCGAATACCAGACCGGCGTGGTCAACGATCTTCTCGCGACGGTCGGCATCGCGCCGCAGAACTGGCTGTCGGATCCCACGCTGGCCACCGTGGCCATCTGCACCGCGATCGTGTGGAAGGCATCCTCGTTCATGGCGCTCATGCTGCTCGCGGGATTGCAGACGATCCCGCGATCGCTCTACGAGGCGGCCGAGGTCGACGGCGCCACGGCGTGGCAGCAGTTCGTCGAGATCACGCTGCCGATGCTGCGTCCGGCCATCTTCGTCGCGCTCATCTTCCGGACGATCACCGCCATCCAGACGTTCGACATCCCGTACGCGATGACCGGCGGCGGCCCGGGCGACTCGACCGAGACGCTCGCCATGTACATCCACAAGACGACTCTCGACTTCCTCGACTTCGGCTACGGGTCCGCGCTCGCGGCGCTCATGTTCCTGCTGTCGATGGCGGCGACGTCGGGCTACCTGCGCTATACGCGACGCAGCGCGGGGAGGGAGGAGAGATGAATCTCAACCGCCGCGCGGTCGTCTGGCTGTCCGCGGTCATCGTGGCGGTGAACGGCTTCTTCCCGGCCGTGTGGATGCTCCTCACGTCGTTCAAGACCGAGACGGAGCTCATCAGGAGCCCGATCACGTATCTCCCGATCGCGCCGACGCTGGCCAACTACGTGACCGCGTTCACCGCGCAGCCGATCCTTCGCTTCATGGCCAACAGCGTGATCGTCGCCGGCCTGTCGACGCTGCTGTGCATCGTCATCGGCGCGCTCGCCGCATACGCGCTGACGCGGTTGCGCATGCCGCACCGCAACCTCGTCATGTCGCTGCTGCTCGCCGTGGCGATGTTCCCGCTCATCTCGCTCATGGTCCCGCTGTTCAAGCTCATGCGCGAGCTTGGGCTGCTCAATACCTACTTCGCCCTGATCATGCCCTACGCCGTGCTGTCGCTGCCCGTGTGCACGCTCGTGATGGCGGCGTTCTTCCAGGATATCCCGCCCGACCTCGAGGCGGCCGCGATGGTCGACGGGTGTTCGCGCGTGGGCGCCCTGTTCCGCGTGGTCATGCCGCTCGCGGCGCCCGGCGTGTTCACCGCGGCCATCCTCGCCTTCGTCAACGCGTGGGACGAGTTCCTGCTCGCCTTGACGATGATGAACCGCGTGAGCATGCGCACCCTGTCGGTGGGCATCACGCTCTATCAGGGCGAGTTCGCCTTCCCTTGGCCGCTCATCTCGGCGGCGCTGGTGGTCGCCATCGTGCCGATCTGCATCCTGATCGCGGTGTTCCAGGAGCGCGTGGTCGGCGGGTTGACCGCCGGCGGCGTGAAGGGCTAGCGAATGAACAACAGCCCGGTGCCGCTCGCGACCAGGAGCAGCCCGATGACGCGGCGGAACGCCTTGGGGTCGAGGCGATCGTGCAGCCTGTCGCCCACGATCGTGCCGATCGCGACCGGCACCAAGGACGCGATGATCAGCGCGAAGTCCTCGAGGCGGAAGACGCCCGTGGCGAAGTAGCCGATCGAGCGCAGGGCTGCGAGAAGCAACAGCATCGCCGACATGGTGACCCGAAACGCGCCCTTCGAGAGGCGGAGCGCATCGAGGTACGTCGCATAGATGGCCCCGGCAAGGCCGCCGAAGATCGTCGCGACGAATCCGCCGAGCGCGGCCACCGGGTGCACGAGCCAGCGCGGCATGGCCATGGTCCTGTGCGGCAGCTTCTCGCCGAGCAGGCTGTACGCCGCGTAGAGGAGTATGTACACGCCGAGCGCGCGCGCGAGCAGGGCCTGGTCGATGGTCTTGAAGACGTACAGGCCGATGGCGATGCCGGCGAGCGAGCCCGGAACGAGGATCGCGAGACGCCGCCATTCCACTTCCCGCCAATCGCGCAGCACCTGGCGCAGCGACGCGACCCCGCCGATCACCGTGATGAGTGGCACCGTGACCGACATCGGCATCACGAACGTCAGGAGCGGTGTCGCGATGACCCCGGCACCGAAGCCGGATACGGCGCGGACGCTGTAGCCCGCGGCGAGCGCGAATGCGCACCAGGCGGTCGCGGCAGGCGAGAGGGGCCAGGTCAAAGAAATGTGCCAGGCCTTGTAATGGGGTCTGACCCTTTTATTATGTCAAATGGGCCGGGGCCGGCTGCGTGAAGAACGCATGCAGGATGTGATACACCATGAGGTAGTTCTTCTGCTGGAAGCTCGCGTGCGAGATGCCGGCCATGACCGAGAACTGCTTGTCCGGGTTGGGAAGGCGTCTCCAGAATTCGACGAGGTCGTCGAACGCCGCGATGCCGTCGTATTGGCCGCGCAGGACGAGCGTGGGCACGGTGATCAGCGCCGGATCGACCACGGGCAGCTTCGAGCACATGTCGATGTAGGTGCCGTTGGGCATCGAGTCGTCGAGGGCGAGGATCGCGTCGGCGAACGCCTCGACCACGCGCGGCTCGGCGCAGTCGGGATGGTCGCGGGCGAAGATCGAGCGTACGAAATCGCGGTCGATCGGGCGACGCTTGGTCGCGAGGAACTGGGGCAGGTTCTTGCGCCGCTGCGCGAGCGTGGGCGCGCCTTCGCCGGTCCACACGAAAGCGTCCAGGGCGAGGCGTGACACGCGCTCCGGATGCCGCTGCGCGAACATCGCCGCGCGCAGCGCACCCGAGGAGATGCCGTACGTAAGGAATCGGCGGGACCCGCTCGCTTGCGAGATATAGCTCGTCGCGGCGGCGAGGTCGTCCGCGCCGTTGGCGATGTCGCAGTAGATGTCGCGCGTCTTGTCGGAGCGGCCGTAGCCTTCCATGTCCACGGTCCAGCAGTCGAAGCCGTGCCGCGCGAACCAGTCCATTGCCGAGGAATCGGGCCGTCCGGGCACGGTGAGGTCGAACGTCGGCTGCGACGCCATCGACGACCCGTGCACGAACACCACGGCCGGCTTGCCATCGGGCTTTCCGGCGAACTTCTGCCAGAGGAATAGGCGCACGTCGCCCTTGCGCGTCCAGTGCTCGCGGCCTTCGACCGGGATGTCTTCGTTCGGGTTCACGATCACTCCGCCTTGGCACCTGTCTCGCGAATCACGCGCGCCCATTGCTCGCGCTCGGCGCGAAAGAACGCCGCGAATTCCGCTGGCGTGGACCCCACGATCTCGATGCCCGCCGCGTCGAAGTAGCCCTTGACCTCGCCGGTGGCGAGCACTTCAAGGAGGTCGCGGTAGATCTTGTTGATGAGCGCGGGCGGGGTGCCCTTGGGCGCCATCAGCCCCATCCACACGTAGGCCGCGTAGCCGGGCACGCCCGACTCCGCGATCGTCGGTACGTCGGGCAGCTGCGGCGAGCGCGTCGATCCCGTCACCGCGATCGCCCGCAGGCGGCCCGCCTTGATGTGGCCGACCATGCCCGTGACGCCCGGGATCGACGCCTTCACCTGGCCGGCCAGGAGGTCCGTGGTGGCCTGCCCGCTGCCCTTGTAAGGGACGTGCGACAGCTGCATGCCCGTCATCGACGCGAGCATCGCCATGAACAGGTGCTGCCCGCTGCCGTTTCCCGAGGATGCGTAGTCGACCTGGCCCGGCCGCTGCTTCACGTACGCGATGAACTCCTGCAGCGTCTTCACCGGAAGAGAGGGGTTGACGACCAGCACGCCGGGCTCGCGCCCGATGAGCGAGATCGGCTCGAAGTCCTCGATCGCGTCGTACGGGAGCTTGTCGTACAGCGTGGCGCTGATCGCGTTGGTCTGCGACGCGAGCAGGAGCGTGTAGCCGTCGGGCGGCGCCTTGGCCACGACCTCCGCGCCGATGGTGGCGCCGGCGCCGGGCTTGTTTTCGATGTAGACGCTCTGGCCCCAACGTTTGCGCAGGCCGTCCGCGATGAGCCGCATGGGCCCGTCGACGGCGCCGCCGGGCGAGAACGGCACCACGACGCGCACGGGATGATTCGGATAGTCCTGCGCATGCGCCGCGATGGCGGCAAGCGCGATGGCGAGCGCGGCGATGCACGGACGAAGCTTCACGCCGGCAATGGTAGCGCGGAACGCCCGCTATAATCGACGGCATCAAAGGGGAGGTCGCGCCTCCCCTTTCCGTTCATGCGCAACGTACTCGCGTCCCGCGACTTCCGCGAAGGCTTCGTCGAAATGCTGCCGGCGTGCCTCGGCTTGCTGCCTTTCGGCATCGTATGTGGCGTGGGCGCAGCGGCGGCGGGCACCGGCTGGCTTGGATCGCTCGGCATGAGCGCGATCGTCTTCTCCGGCGCGGCGCAGATCGTCGCCGCGCAGATGCTCGCGGCGGGTGCGCCGTTCGCGGTCATCGTGCTGACGACTTCGGTGCTCGGGCTGCGTCTTCTGATGTACAGCGCCGCGATCGCGCCGTTCCTCAAGCCGCTGCCGGAGCATTGGCAACGCGTGCTCGCGTTCCTGCTGTCGGACCAGGTGTTCGCGGCGGCGATTCGCCGCTTCCACATCGACGAGGATCGCGAGGCCGCGGGGCGCCATTTCCTGGGCTCGGGTGTGGCGCTCTGGCTCACCTGGCAGGTCGCGTGCATGCTCGGTTTCTTCGCCGGCAACCTGATTCCGTCGGCGTGGTCGCTCGAGTTCGCCGTGCCGCTGTGCTTCATCGCGCTCGTTGCGCCGCTCTTTCGAAATGCGCCCTCCATCCTCGCGGCGATCTCGGCGGGCGTCGCGGTGCTGGCGCTTGCCGGGTTACCCATGCGGCTCAATCTCATCGTTGCGGGCCTCATCGGGATTGCCGTCGGCACGATCGCCGATCTCGCCGGGGAAAGATGGAAACCGCGCTGAAGCTGTGGGGCGTGATCTTCGCGGTCGGGGCGCTCAACTACCTCTCCCGGCTGTCGTTCATCGCGCTCTTCGCGCGGCGGTCGATGCCGCCGCTGCTCGCCCGTGCGTTGCGCTACGTTCCGGCGGCGATGCTCACCGCGCTGATCCTGCCGATGGTCGTCGACGCCGGGCCTTTGGGGTTCCAGTTCGCGACACCCAAGGTTGCCGCGGCGGTCATCGCGACCGTCGTGGCGTACTTCAGGCTGGGAACGCTGTGGACGCTGGGCGTGGGGATGGCTTCGTTGTGGGTGCTCCAACTTCTGTAACATAGGCACCCATGAAATTCCAGGGCACCGATACCTACGTCGCCACCGACGACCTGAAGCTCGCCGTCAACGCGGCCATCACCCTCGAGCGGCCGCTGCTCATCAAGGGCGAGCCCGGCACCGGCAAGACCCTGCTTGCGCAGGAGGTGGCGCGCGCCCTTTCGCGTCCGCTCGTGCAGTGGCACATCAAGTCCACCACCAAGGCGCAGCAAGGCCTGTACGAGTACGACGCGGTGTCGCGCCTGCGCGACTCGCAGCTCGGCGACGAGCACGTCGCCGACATCGCGCACTACATCAAGCACGGCGTGCTGTGGGAAGCTTTCGAGAGCGCCACGCCCGCGGTCGTGCTGATCGACGAGATCGACAAGGCCGACATCGAGTTCCCGAACGACCTCCTGCGCGAGCTCGACCGCATGGAGTTCTTCGTCTACGAGACGCACGAGACCATCGTAGCGAAGCATCGACCGCTCGTCGTGATCACCTCGAACAACGAGAAGGAACTGCCCGACGCCTTCCTGCGCCGCTGCTTCTTCCACTACATCCGCTTCCCGGACCGCGACACGATGGAGCGCATCGTGGACGTGCATTTCCCGGGCCTCAAGAAGGCGCTGCTCGCCGAGGCCTTGGAGGTGTTCTTCGGCCTGCGCGACGTGCCGGGCCTCAAGAAGAAGCCGTCGACTTCCGAGCTCCTCGACTGGCTGAAGCTCCTGCTCGCGGAGGACATCGCACCGGAGGCCCTGCGCAGCCAGGACAAGAAGATGTTCATCCCGCCGCTGCACGGGGCGCTTCTGAAGAACGAGCAGGACGTGCACCTCTTCGAGCGTGTCGTGTTCATGTCTCGCGCTGGAAGATAGATGGCGCGTTTCATTGAGCCCGTCACGCTGCGCGGCGAGCACGCGACTCTCGAGCCGCTTTCGACCGCGCACGCGTCCGCGCTCGCCAAGGCCGCGGCGGACGGCGAGCTCTGGCGCCTGTGGTACACGGGTGTGGCGGCGCCGGAGAAGATGGACGCCTACGTCGCTGCCGCGCTCGACATGCGCGAGCGGCTCGACGCGATGCCGTTCGTCGTCCGCGACAACGCGTCCGGCGACATCGTTGGCTGCACGCGCTACTTCAACGTCGACACGGTCAATCGACGGGTCGAGATCGGCCACACGTGGTACGCGAAGCGCGTGCAGCGCACGCCGCTCAACACGGAGTGCAAGCTCCTGCTCCTGTCGCACGCGTTCGAGGCGCTGGGATGCATTGCCGTGGAGTTCCGCACGCATTGGTTCAACCACGCTTCGCGCACGGCGATCGCGCGTCTTGGCGCCAAGCAGGACGGCGTCCTGCGCAACCACGCGGTCAACGCCGACGGCATCAAGCGCGACACCGTCGTGTTCTCGATCATCGACAGCGAGTGGCCCGCGGTGCGCCAGCACC
The DNA here is from genome assembly GCA_035499955.1 of Casimicrobiaceae bacterium. GTDB lineage: Bacteria > Pseudomonadota > Gammaproteobacteria > Burkholderiales > Casimicrobiaceae > VBCG01. The sequence goes on along the minus strand of DATJXV010000194.1, from coordinate 1,178 downwards.
TGCGCTTCCAGCTCGAGAAGCCTCGATGAGGGCGGCGTCATGCGCGCGAGGGCCGCGGCAATCCTGATGGCGTTTCCCGGGCTTGCGCTCGCGCAAGCGGCGCCGTCGTTCGACTGCAAGCAGAAGCTCACGAGCAGCGTGGAGGAGCGCATCTGCAACGACGCGAAGCTCGCGGCGCTCGACCGCAAGCTCGCGCAGGCCTACGGCGCCGCGCTCTACCAGGCGACCGACGCGGACAAGCAAGCGCTCACGGCCGAGCAGCGATCGTGGGTCAAGGCGCGTAACGACTGCTGGAAGGTGTCCGACGTACCGGGGTGCGTGGAGACCGCGTACCACGAGCGCATCGCCGATCTCACGGCGCTCTACCGCCTGTCCGAGCCCGTCGGCATCGGTCACTACCTGTGCCCGGGACCGCCCGCGCAGGAGCTCGTCGCCGCGTTCTACGACACCGATCCGCCTACGGCGATGGTCGACTACGCCGGCACCACGCAGCTCATGCGGATCGCGCGCTCGGGCAGCGGCGCGCGATACACGGGCGGCCAGCGCCAGTTCTGGGAGCACCAGGGCGTGGCCTCGCTGCAATGGAGCCCCAAGGGCCCCGAGGTGAGCTGCCCCAAGAAATAGCTCATGCGCCGGCGGCGCGTGCGATGTCGGCAACGCGACTGAGAGCTGAACATCTCGTGCCGAGCGCCCGCGGCCATGCAGCAGGCCGCGGGCAAGAGGGGATTCAACGCCGCATCGCGGCCTACGAACGCACTGTCGCCATGCAGCTTTGCAAACGAATCCCCTGCTACGAACGAAATTGCCAACAGATCAAATCGGTGCACACATGGCTACGCCGAGCGGCCCATTTCCTTCGGGCACCCAACCGGAAGCCACCATCTGCGATTGGACATTCGCATTGGTCGTGTATCGATGGCTCGCTGCCGCGCCCGCGCTTCCATTGTGGAGGGCGAAGACAGGAACCGTTCCGGCCTTGCAATTTCCTGCGCCGTCCGGCACTACCGCGTAGAACGCAATGCCCTCGTACTGCCAGGTCGCGTCGGCCTTGGTTGCCGCGCATTGAGTTGCGTCCGCCGTGTAGAGATGGGCACTCTTCTTGGTGGAAGCCGTGCTGAAGAAGCGACAGACGGGCAAGCCTCCGGAAGACGCGTCGGGATACACGCTGAAGCGCTCAC
>DATJXV010000193.1:0-26104 GCA_035499955.1 Casimicrobiaceae bacterium | reverse complement strand
CGACCTGCCCTACATCTTTCCGAATATCGGCGCATTCACCAACACCAATATGGGATTCATGGCTTGATGTTGAACGGAGGGCGAACGTTGCCGCGCGCGTACCCATGCTTCGCGCTTAGGCGGATTGCCGCCTTGGCACCTGCATGCATGGCATTTGCTTCGATGGCGCAGGTTGTCGAGCGCCCCGTGTACCACGAGGGCGACACCTGGACCTACCGCCATGCCAGTGGACCTACAACGGGCCGACCCGGCGGAACCTTCTACTCGACCCAGACCAAGACGATCACTCGGATGCTCGACGGCGAGTTCGAGCTCGCCACGGAGATGGTGTCGGAGAAGGGCGAGAAGACGACAGGCGTCGAACTCAGTTCGCTCAACTTCAACGACTTCGCGCAACCTCCCGCTCCCGCGGCACGCGTCGAGATCATGGCGTGGATGTGGCCCGTCGAGCCGGGGAAAACCTGGCGCTACGACGTGCCGGTACGAACGGGAACCGAAACATGGGAAGCGGCCGTGCTCGGCTGGGAAGACGTCGAGGTGCCAGCCGGCAAATTCAGAACGCTGAAAGTCGAGCGCAACCTCCTCGGCGCCCTTCAAGGTTCATACGGTCGCCGCGTCACGGTGTGGTATTCACCCGATGCCAAGGTGAACGTGCGCGTCAAATACGACGCCATGTACCGTACCTACACGATTACCAACGCGATGCGGGAGCTCATCAGCTATCGGCTCCGTTAACCGAGCGTTGACATGCCCTCACTCGTCCGTGCCCGCTGAGCGACTGCCGACCACACGCCAACGGATCACCGCGGCTCATTCAATCTTCGATAGGTGGCCAATGCTCGCCGATCTGTGCCGTGCGCTCGCCTGCTTGCTTACCGCTTTCGTCTCCACGATCGCGGTCGCCCAGCAAAGCTACCAGGGCATCTGGTGGGCCGCGCCGTCCGGGGCCGAGTCGCGCTGGGGCATCAACTTCACGCACCAAGGCGACGTCGTGCTCAAGGCGTGGTTCGCGCGGCCCTGACTCGCAACGGCTGTCCAGTGTTCTAGTAGCGCGCGTTGCCCGGCGTGCGCGGGAACGGAATGACGTCGCGCACGTTCGCCACTCCCGTCGCATACGCGACCGTGCGCTCGAAGCCCAGCCCGAAGCCGGCGTGCGGCACCGTGCCGTAGCGGCGCAGGTCGCGGTACCAGCCGTAGTGCGCCGGATCGAGGCCCGTCTCCTTCAACCGCGCGTCGAGGACGTCCAGGCGCTCCTCCCGCTGGCTGCCGCCGACGATCTCGCCGATGCCCGGCGCGAGCACGTCCATCGCCGCCACGGTTCGGCCGCCGTCGTTGACGCGCATGTAGAACGCCTTGATCGCCTTCGGATAATTCATGACGATCACCGGCTTGCCTACGTGCTTCTCGGTGAGGTAGCGCTCGTGCTCGGACTGGAGGTCCATGCCCCACGACACGGGAAACTCGAACTTCTGCTTCGACCGCTCGAGGATTCCGATGGCCTCGGTGTAGTCCATACGCGCGAAAGTAGTATCGACGATGCCGGCGAGCTTGGCGATCACGCCCTTCTCGATGCGCTCCTCGAAGAACGCCATGTCGTCGCCGCGCTCGGCGAGCACGGTCTTGAAGATGTGCTTGAGCAGCGCCTCGGCGAGGTCGGCATTGTCGGCGAGCGCGGCGAACGCGATCTCGGGCTCGATCATCCAGAACTCGGCCAGATGGCGGCTCGTGTTCGAGTTCTCGGCGCGGAAGGTAGGCCCGAACGTGTACACCTTCGACAGCGCGAGGCAGTACGCCTCGACGTTGAGCTGGCCCGATACCGTGAGGAACGCCTCGCGCCCGAAGAAGTCCTGCGCGAAGTCGACCTTGCCCTCGGGTGTCCGCGGCAGGTTCGCGAGGTCGAGCGTGGAGACGCGGAACAGCGCACCGGCGCCCTCGGCGTCGGAGGCGGTGATGATGGGCGTGTTGACCCAGCAGAAGCCGTTCTGGTCGAAGAAGCCGTGGATCGACTTCGCGATCGTGTGGCGAACTCGCGTGAGCGCGCCGATCACGTTGGTCCGCGGGCGTAGGTGGGCGACCTCGCGTAGGAACTCGAGCGTGTGCGGCTTGGGCTGGATCGGGTAGGTGTCCGGATCGTCGACCCAGCCGACCACGCGGACTTCGTCCGCTTGCATCTCGAACGGCTGTCCCTTCGCCGGCGAGGGTACGATCCTGCCCGTGGCCTCGACCGCGCAACCCGCGGTCAGGTGCATCACTTCGCTCGCGTAGTTGGGCAGCGTCCCTGGCGCCACCACCTGCACGGGATGAAAGCCGGAGCCGTCGCTCAGGTGGACGAACGAAAGACCGGCCTTGGAGTCACGCCGCGTGCGGACCCAGCCGTTGAGCCTGACGGTGGCGTTGGGGTCGGCTCGGCCGGCGAGAATGTCGGCGCAAGAGATGCGTTCCATTGGGGACCTCCGGGATGCGATGATTGTAAGCCACCGCCTCGCGGGTGAAAGCGCCGACCCGAGACATCGCCTCGTGACCCCACATTCCAACGCAAACGCGAAGCGCGACACCGAGCTTGCGTGGTCGCGCCTCCACGCTTCGTCGGCGCCGCGACCCCCGGTGAATCCGCCTCACGCCGACGCCGCCCGCGCGCCTGCCGCGCTGCGCCGGCTCATCGGGCTGCGCTACGCGGTCGCCGCGCTGGTTGCCGTATCGGTGCTCGGCCTGCACTTCGCCTTCGCGGCTCCCGTTCGCTGGTCTCCGGTCGCGGCCGCGTTCGTGGCGCTGCTGCTGGTGAACGCCGTGCTGCAATGGCGCATCGCCAGGCGGCGCACGGTATCCGAGAGCGGGCTTTTCGCCAACTTCGGGTTCGAGGTCGCGGCGCTCACCGCGCTGCTCTCGCTGGTCGGCGGCGCCACGAGCCCGCTCGTGTCGTTGTACCTGCTGCCGATCACGATGGCCGCCTACCTGCTCACCAGGCGCCACACGTGGGCCCTCGCGGCGCTCACCGCGGCGTGCTATTCGCTGCTCTTCATCGTCGGCGGCCCGGGCACGGAGCACGTGCACGGCAGCGAGGACCAGGCCCGGGAGTTCAGCACGCATCTGGTCGGCATGTGGGCGGTATTCCTCGTGAGCGCGGCCCTCGTCGCCCACTATGTTTCATCGCTCGCCGAGGCGGTGCGCGACCGCGACCGCAAGCTCGCGCTGGCGCGGGAAGAGGCGCTGCGCAACGAGCGCGTCGTTGCGCTCGGAACCCTCGGCGCCGGCGCGGCCCACGAGCTCGGAACGCCGCTGTCGACGATCGGCGTCTTGGCGGAGGACATGGCGCGGCGATACGCCGACCACCCGGAAATTGCCTCGGACGTCGCTGTGCTGCAGGACGAGGTGGTGCGCTGCAAAGGGATATTGAACGCGCTCACGGCGGCCGCCGGCTCGATGCGCGGCGAAGGCGGGACGGCCGAGTCCGCGGACGTGTTTCTCGCGCGAACGGTCGACCGCTGGCAGTTGCTGCAGCCGACCGTGCGCGCCGGCGTCGCGTGGTCGGGCGCGGCCGCGCCGGCGCTTCTCGCGGACCAGACGCTCGAGCAGGCGCTCCTCAACCTGCTCAACAACGCCGCGGATGCATCGCCTTCCGGGTTCGATGTCGTGGGTCACTGCGACGCCGCCGAGATCGTCATCGACATCCTCGACCGCGGACCGGGCCTCACCGACGAAGTCGAGCAGCGCGCCGGCGAGCTGTTCTTCTCGACCAAGGCTCCCGAGGGCGGCATGGGCATCGGCCTGTTTCTCGCCAACGCGACCATCGAGCGGTTCGGCGGGCGAGTCAGCCTGTTCAACCGCGCCGGCGGCGGCTGCTGCACGCGCGTGACGCTGCCCAATGCCCTCGCCGCAAGCGGGGCGAGCGCCAAATGAGCCCGCGCGCGGGAGCGAGCCTCCTGATCGTCGACGACGACCCCGCGTTCTGCCGGGTGCTCGCGCGGGCGCTCGAAGCACGGGGCTTCGCCGTCAGGGTCGCGCACGACGTGCTGCAGGCGCTTCGCCTGGCCGAGGAGCAGCTGCCGAAGTTCGCCGTGGTCGATCTGCGCATGCCCGGCGCGAGCGGCCTTGCGTTCGTGAAGCGGCTCCGCGAGATGGACGCCGAAGCACGCATCGTCGTGCTGACCGGCTACGCGAGCATCGCCACCGCCATCGAGGCGATCAAGATGGGCGCGACGCACTACCTGTCCAAGCCCGCGCGTGCCGAGGAGATCGTCGCCGCGTTCGACCGCGTGTCCGCGGAAGCCGGAATCGACGTGCACGAGGCGCCGGCGCCGGTCGCCCGGGTTGAATGGGAGCACATCCAGAAGGTGCTCGCCGAGCGTGGCGGCAACATCACGGAGACGGCCAAGGCACTCGGCATGCATCGGCGGACCTTGCAGCGAAAGCTCGCCAAGCGTCCGCCGCCGGCCTGAGGAATCGAGCTCAGTGCCGCGAAGGCTTCCCGAGCGGACCGCCGACCGTTCCCTCGACGTCGACCCAGAGATGCGGCAGGCCGAGCGCCTCGAGCCACGCCGGTCCTTGCACCTCCTTGAGCATGCCGATGGTGGACGCGCTGCCGGCCACCACGCACAGGTCCCCGACCACCGTCACGGCGGCAAGGTGCGACACGGGCCGTCCCGTCTTCGGGTTGAGGATATGCCCGTAGCGCCGACCATCGATGACGATGCAGCGCTCGTAGTCCCCGCTGGTCGCGACCGCGCCGCGCTCGAGCTCGAGCGTGGTCATCATCTCGCCGGCTTTGCGCGGGTGCGCGAGGCCGATGCGCCACGCATCGCGATCCGGCCGCGGTCCGATGATCGCGATGTCGCCTCCGAGATTGACGAACCCGCTGCGCACGCCCGCCTCGCGGCACAGCGCGGCTGCGCGGTCAGACGCGTACTCCTTCACGACGCCGCCCAGGTCGAGCTCCATGCCCGGCACGCAAAAGCGAAGATGCGGCGGCTCCCAACGCAGCTTGTCCCAGCCGACGCGGGGCAGCAGCGCCTCGATGGCCTCGGGCTGCGCAAGTGCGCCAGCCGAGAAATCCCACGCGTTGCGCAACAGCCCCGACGTGACGTCGAACAGTCCGCCGCTCGCTTGAAAGCAGGTCGCCGCATAGTCGAGGAGCCCGGCCGTCTCGTGGTCCACGTCCAGGGCGCCTCCGCGCTCGGCCACCCGATTGATCTCCGACAGCAGGCTCGTGCCGCGGTAGCGCGAGTAGCGGGCTTCGAGGCGGTCGACGTCCCGGGTCACCGCTTCGAAGGCGCGCCGCGCGTCGTTGGCGTGGCCCGCGAAGATCGCGAGCTCGCAGGGCGAGCCCATGGCCTTGAACGCGTGGCGGAAGAGCGTTTCGCGCAAGGCGGTTCGCGAGGGCCGATCAAAAGCCGTACTGCCAGCTCGCGTAGAACGTGCCGCGGCGCTCGAGCTGGTAACCGTTGAAGTTGTCGCCGACGGGCTGCAGCCACTCGAGCGAGAGCTGGTTGCCCGCGAGGGCACCCTTGAACGCGTAGCTCGCGCCGAAGCCCAGGTCCCAGAAGCGGCCGCCGTAATTCGCGGGATAGTCGACGGGCGACAGCGCATAGTACGTGCCGTTGTACTGGCCGCGAATCGCGCCTTGCTGCGTGTAGGCGCCGCGAAGCGTCGCCGAGAAGCCCTGCTCCGAGGCGAATCCCGCCCACGCCGTTGCCTGGACGACGTTGCCGAGCGCGTAGCCCGACGCGTTGCGGCTCTGCATGCGGACGATCCCGCTCGCCTGAGCCCCGAAGAACCACGGCGCTGCCGAGGCGAGATAGGTGATGCTCGGATTGAAGTCCCAGGTGCCGCTTCCGAGCTGCATCCCGTAGTGGTCGAAGCCGGCGTCGATCTGGTGGGTGTCGCGCAGCTTGACGGAGACGTCGCCCGTCGGCGCCGTGACGCCGACCGAGACATGAGCGCGCTGGCTGCCGACGTCGAGGAGCGGGAGGAGCGCATAGAACCCGGTATCGCCGATGCCGCCGCTCGTGTGCTCGTGCGACGTGTGATGCGCGTACATGGCCGCGACGTCCGGCGCGAGCGCCGCCTGCTCCTGCGGCGTGAGGAGCCCCTGCGACTGCATGCTCATGTTCATGTACGTGGGCATCACCATCAGCGTCATCCAATCCACCGGCGCGTACATGAGCTCGACCATGTACATGCTGGTGTTCATCCACGACGGCGCCACGAGGCAGCCGTTGGCGCCGCAGGCGTCGGCCTTCACGGCATCGTTGTCGACCGCGCGAGCGCCGTGCCGGAAGCCCCCGGCCTGGCGCGACCCCATGAGGCGCAGCGCCGCCATGAAGTCGCCGGCCGCGGGCAGGATGTGTCCGAACATCACGCCGGCGGGGGCGGCGTCGGCGCCGCCGTCGTGGTGGTGTACCGCATGACCGCTCGCCGCAGCCGCCGTGCCCGCGGCTTCGAGGTCGAACTTCAGCGAGGCGCTGACCAGCCACCAGTTGAAGTCCGCATAGGGGCCTTCCCCGCCGCCGCCCCACTTGAGACTACCCGAGTGCTCGAAGTAGCTGTACCCGACGTACGCCGTGACGCCTCGCGAGAACTCCTTGCTGAGCGTGAACCCGCCGCCGAGCGTGCCGAAGGCGGACAGGCGGTAGTCGCTCGAGTAATACGGCGGCAGCTTCGAGAGATCGAACGGGACCGCGGCGCCCGAGCTCGACGCCGTGTACTGCCCCTGGTTGGTCACGAGGTAGGGCGTGTAGAACGATGCCGCCGTCTGCGTGTAGTAGCGCGCCATCGGCGTGAACATCCACCCGGCGCCAATAGGCTGCGCCCACTCCACCTCGAACGTATGCGCGCGGATGCCCCAGTCGTCGCTGAAGTACGCGTAGTTCAGGTGAAGCCCGGCATCGGCGGCCGCGATGTACTGGGCGTAGCGGAAATTGAAGAGCCACTGCTGTCGTAGGTCCGGCCGCTTTTCCATGATCGCGCCGACGTTGACGACCAGCGCGTCCGGCGACGGCGCGAGAAACTGCTGCTCCGGGTCGACGAACGCGACCGTGACGAGCTTGTACGGATTCGACAGATAGCCCTGGCTGTGCGTGTAGCCGAGATTCGCCTGCACTTGCGCGTCGGCCGTGAGCACCTGGGTCAGGCCGAGCGTCGCCGCCCAATCCTCGCGGCGGCCGTAGAGAACCTTGCCGCCGTTGCCGGCGTTCGCGATATGGGCGGTCGACGACACGAAGTTGCAGCTCGGGTTGCCGCAGGCGTTGAAGATGTAGGGCACCGCGTCGTGATCGAGCGTCGCGCTGATGTTGCTCGACGTGTACGCGAGACCGGCGTTGATCGTCGTGAGTTTCTGGTCGAAGTCCCGCTGCCCGCCGATGCCGAGGAAGCGCGACAGGTAGTCGGGTTCGGACGAAACGCCTCCGTTGACGTCGAGCGCGGCCTCGTTCCATTCGCGGCGCAGATCGAAATCGACCTGCCTGCGCGTTTCGCGCGATGCGCCCGCGATGGTGTGCACGAGCTGGGTGTCCTCGCCGCCGGTGAGGTTCCCGAAGCCGTCCGTGCGAAGGGGATTGAGCGTGCGCTTGTCGAGGTACAGCGGGCCGCTGTTCACGATGTAAGGCGACGCCCCCGACACTCCGTCGGCGGCGCGCGACCGGTTGCCGCGCCATTCGCGCGGTGCCGTGGCGATGGGCGTCGCTCCTGACCAGGTGTCCTGGCGCAGGTTGAGCACGCCCTTCAGCCTATCCGTGAAGGCGGTCCACGCGCTCGCCTGCAGGCTATCGGAGCGAAGCGGATCGTATTTACTCGAGAGGCCGAAAAGGTCGCGGCCGCTCTCCTGGTACCGCCCGAACTGCAGAACGGCCGCGCTGTCCTGCGCGAGCGAAGCCACGGGCGCGAGGCCGGGCAGCGCAATCGCTGCCGCCGTAAGCGCTTGCAGCGTCGAGCGACCGGCCTGCCGGCTCTCCGGCGGCATGCTTCAGTAGCAGCCGCAACCGCCCCCGGCGCCGACCTGGCCGCTCGCGGCGGCCTCGCGACTGCTGTAGGCGTGTGCGCGCAGCGCGCTTTCCGTCGGATTGAGATCGAAGGCCATCTGCGGCTTGGCGAGATTGCCGCGCTCCCACGCCGGCACACTCGCGCAGCCGCTCGCGAGACCGACGCATGCGAGGACGGCGAGGCCGACACGCGTTACCTGCGCGCGCATCGCGAGCCTATTGATTCTGGCGGAAGACGATGATCGTACCCGTGTGCAACCCGCCCCCGTTGGCGCCCGTCATGCAGTGATAGGTGAGCGTGTAGTTGAGGGCACCGCCGCCGGCCTTGCTCACGAACACGTTGTACACGCCGTCGCCGCCGTTGACGTAGACGAGCGGGCTGACGCTGATGTCGCCGCCGGTCGAGTCCGAGGTCGACGTCGCGGCGATGCCGCGATGGACGACCACCGACACCGTGGACGCCGCGGCCGGCCCGCGGTTCTGCACCTGGGCGACGAGGGAAGCCGGCGGGCCGCTGCCGTCGTCCGAGCAGGTTACCTGGTAGTAGTCGGTGGACTCGGGCGCGTCGCCCAGCGAGCCGTCCTGTGTATGCGCGGACGCCTCGCCTGCCCCCGCGACGACCAGGAGGAGGAGCGTCTGCCGGAGCGCTCGCGTCAGCGGCTCGCCTTTCATGCAGCGCAGCCTACACGCATCGGATCAGGGCCACACGCCGGGGATCGGCAGGTTCGCGGTGATGTCCGCGGCCGAGGGCGTGATGGTGACGTCGATGCCCGCGCCGCACGAGGCCGGCAGCGGGTTCGCAGTCACGTTGCGGTTGATCGTGAGCGTGGCCGGCGCGCCGATGCCGTCGATGTTCTGCGCCTTGCCCAGAACGGCGTACTGGCTGCCGTTGTCCGGGATCCACAGGTTGACCTTGCCGGCCTTCACGCTGTCGGTCACGCCCGACCCGAAGATGCATACGTCCGCGATGGCGATCTGCACGAGCACCCGCTTCGCGCAGCTCGTCGCGACGAACTTGGGCGACGTGAACTGGAACGGGATGCGGCCGGGCGTATCGATGTTCAAGGCCCCTTGCGTCCCGCTGAAGCCGATCGAGTTGCCCAGCGTGTCCGCTTTCACCTGTTGCGACCGGAAGACGCTCCTGTTCTGGATCGCCCGGGCGAGGCCCGCGAACGTGCCCTGCTCGATGACTTGCGAAAGATCCGTCACGAGCGAGCCGTCGGAGGTGGCGATCGTAGGCGCGGACGTAGGAAAGACGACGCTCTCCGCGACGACGGGGATCCGGCTTCCGTCCGTCGTCGTGCATCCGTGGCCGATCTTGAGCGCGTTGTCGTCGGTGACGCTTTCGGTAGCCTGCGACAGGATCGTCGTATGCGCGCCGGCCGAACCCGCGGCGAGCGTCATCCCCGCGGCGAGCGCCGCAACCGCCCAGTGCATCCTGCTTTTCACTGTATCCATGGCCTTTGCCGTTTGGTGCCGAATTCGTTGAACGAGATCTAAAGCGGCGCGCACATCACGACTTGGTCCGGTCCGTCGCCTTCCACGAGCCAGCCGAGCGCCACCATGCGGTCTCGCGTCGCCTTGTCCGTCAGGTAGCGATGGTTCGCGTCCGCGCGGTTGCTGAACACGCGATAGACCTGCCTCGTATTCGCGGGGCATACACCCTGCGCCGGCAGGAACATCTCCATGAAGTCGGCGCTCTCGAGCGTGAAGCTCGGGTTCTTCTGAGCGGTCGCGTTGCATTCGACCGTGCCGCGTCCGAAGAAATGGGAGTCCCCGAGCAGCGGCGGAATATAGAACCGGCATACCGGGGAGGTTCCCGCCTGCGCCGCCTTGTACGTACGCCAAGCGCGGCCGGTGCGCGCCCAGCCCTTGATGACACTGCCGTCGTCCAGCTTGCCAATCTCGTCGGGCGCCCAGGTGATGAAGTAGTGGTCGAGCCCGGCGTTGTAGTACTCGACGACCTGCACCGACTGGGACGTCGCGGTCGCACCGTAGCCCCAGACACCGGGAATGGCGAGGTTCGCGTTGACGTCTGCCGGCGACGGTGCGACGGTCACGTCCACGCCGGCGCCGCACGTCGGCGACAGCGGGTTCGCCGTGAGGTCGCGATTGATGATCAGCGTCGCCGGCGAGCCGATGCCGTCGATGCCCTGGCTCTTGCCGGCGATCGAATACTGCGAGCCGTTGTCCGGGATCCACAGGTTCACGTTACCCGCGCTGACGGGGTCAAGCGACGCGAGCGAGCAGACATCCGCGATTGCGACCTGCACCAGCAGCCGCTTCGCGCAGCTCGTGGCGACGAACTTGGGCGCCGCGAACTGGAACGGCACGCGTCCGAGCAGGGTGACGTCGAGCGAGCCGTCGTGCTCGACGAAGCCCGTCGCGTTGCCGAGTGCGTCGGCTTTGAGCTCCTGCGACCGGAAGATGCTCGTGTCCTGGGTCGGCTTGACGAGGCCCGCGAGCGAGCCCCCCACGATCACCGTGTCGAGGCTCGCGACCGGCGTGCCGTCCGACGATGTGAGGACCGGCGAAGTCGATGGAAACACGACGCTCTGCGCGATGACGGGCTGCGGCGAGCCGCCCGCGATCGAGCAGCCGTGCCCGATGCGCAGCGCGTTATCGGCGGTGACGCCTTCCGTCGCCTGCGCTCTGACAGTCGTGTGAGCCGGCGCCGGCAGCGCGGTCGCGCAGGCCACCGCGGCGATGCAGATCGAAGCAAATGGTCGTGTCTTGTGGGTCGGCTTGCGCATGGCGAAGAAGCATCGCTCGACGAAAGTGCGGTCGAATAATAGCGATCAAGGGCTTCTCCGTGGTGCGGCAAATTGTCGCGGCGCACGCGCGATTGCCGAGCTACATCCCCGCGTTCGCGGCGAGTGGTCCCAGGCCGCGCGCGCAGCGCTCCCGTCCCGGGTACTCATGGTTGCGGGCGCGGCTCGTTCGTGAAGGCGCCCGCGCGCAGCGAAGACGCGTTGCCGCGCGCCGTTCACTGCACCAGCACGATCTCCACCCGCCGCGCCTCGGCGTTGTCGCCCGAGCCTTGCGTCAACTCGGGTTTGGCCATCTCGATCTTGTCTTCCGCGACCCCGGCCGACTTCAGCTGGTCGCGCACGTTCATCGCGCGCTGCTTGGCGAGCTCCTGGTTCTGCTCGAGGTTGCCGGTCGCGTCGTGGTAGCCCGAGACCTTCACCTTCTGGCCGCCGGACTTCGCCATGTCGGCGAGCGGCGCGAGCTTGCCGGCGGCGTCGGCGGGAAGTTCGGCCTTGCCGGTGTCAAAGTACAGCTTGACCACCGTGACGGCCACGACCGGGGCGGACGCAGGCGCCATCGCGATCTTCGCGGGCGGTGTGGCCGCAGCCTGTGGTGCGTTCGTCTTGCCCGCGTACCACGTCGCGAGCAGCGGCACGATCATGAGCGCCACGATGTTGATGATCTTGATGAGCGGGTTGACCGCGGGACCGGCCGTGTCCTTGTACGGATCGCCGACCGTGTCGCCGGTCACCGCGGCCTTGTGCGCATCCGACCCCTTGCCGCCGAAGTGGCCGTCCTCGATGTATTTCTTCGCGTTGTCCCACGCCCCGCCGCCGGTGGTCATCGAGATCGCGACGAAGAGGCCGGTGATGATGGTGCCCATCAGCAGGCCGCCGAGCGCCTGCGGGCCGAGCGCCAGGCCCACGATCACAGGTACGAGCACCGGCAGGAGCGACGGCACGATCATTTCCTTGATCGCCGCGCGGGTCAGCATGTCGACCGCGACGCCGTACTCAGGCTTGGCCGTGCCTTCCATGATGCCTTTGATCTCCTTGAACTGGCGGCGCACCTCGACCACGACCGCGCCCGCCGCGCGCCCGACCGCCTCCATCGCCATCGCGCCGAACAGATAGGGCACGAGGCCGCCGATGAAGAGGCCGATGATGACCATGTGATTCGACAGGTCGAACGAGGTCGGGATACCCGCGGTGTCGAGCGCGTGCGTGTAATCGGCGAAAAGCACCAGCGCGGCGAGGCCCGCCGAACCGATCGCGTAGCCCTTGGTCACCGCCTTGGTCGTGTTGCCGACCGCATCCAGCGGATCGGTGATCGCGCGCACCGAGTCCGGAAGATCCGCCATCTCGGCGATGCCGCCCGCGTTGTCGGTGATGGGTCCGTACGCGTCGAGCGCGACGATGATGCCCGCCATCGACAGCATCGCGGTGGCTGCGATGGCGATGCCGTACAGGCCGGCGCACTTGTACGACACGAGGATCGCGGCGCACACGCAAAGCACGGGCAGCGCGGTGGCCTTCATCGACACGCCGATGCCGGCGATGATGTTGGTGGCGTGGCCCGTCGTCGACGCCTGCGCGACGTGCTTGACGGGCTTGAAGTCGGTGCCGGTGTAGTACTCGGTGATGATCACCATGAGCGCGGTGAGCACGAGGCCGACGAGCGCCGCGCCGAAGAGGCGCATCGGCGTGAGCGACGGATCCGCGGCGCTGAAGCCCCCGGTCATGCGGTCGGTGATGAACCAGAAGCCGATGGCCGACAACACGCCCGCGACCGCGAGGCCCTTGTACAGCGCGTTCATGATCTTGCCGCCGGGCGACGCCTTGACGAAGTAGCAGCCGACGATCGAGGCGAGGATCGAGAAGCCGCCGAGCACGAGCGGGTAAAGAACGGCTTGCTCCGCTACAGTGGGCAGCAGCAGCGCGCCGAGGAGCATCGTGGCGACGATGGTCACCGCGTAGGTCTCGAAGAGGTCGGCCGCCATGCCGGCGCAGTCGCCGACGTTGTCGCCGACGTTGTCCGCGATCACCGCCGGATTGCGCGGGTCGTCCTCGGGAATGCCCGCCTCCACCTTGCCCACGAGGTCCGCGCCGACGTCCGCGCCCTTGGTGAAGATGCCGCCACCGAGACGCGCGAAGATCGAGATGAGCGAGCCGCCGAACGCCAGGCCGACGAGCGGCTGGATGATGTGGTGCAGGCTTTCCTTGTCCGGGGCGGGCGCCCAGTTGGCAGAGCCCGTGAGAAACCAGTAGAAGCCCGCGACGCCGAGAAGCCCCAGGCCCACGACGAGCATGCCGGTGATGGCGCCGCCGCGAAACGCGATGGCGAGCGCTTCGTTGAGGCCGCTGCGCGCCGCCTCGGCGGTGCGCACGTTCGAGCGAACGGATACGTTCATCCCGATGTAGCCCGCAAGCCCCGACAGCACCGCGCCGACGAGGAAGCCGCCCGCCGTGCGTGCACCGAGCGCCCACCAGATGACGACGAACAGAATGACGCCGACGATGCCGATGGTGGTGTACTGGCGGTTGAGGTACGCCTTGGCACCCGCCTGCACAGCGGCTGCAATCTCCTGCATGCGCGGGTTGCCCGCGGGCTTGGCGAGGATCCAGCTGATCGAGACGATGCCGTAGACGATCGCCGCCACCGCGCACACGAGCGCGAAGATGAGTCCTGTGGACATGGCTTGGTTCACTCCCTGAAATTGTGGCCGTCAGTGGGTTCGCTCGGGCGCCTTCGTTTTTGGGCGCCCGTCGCGTTCCGCGCCGCTCTGGCGGCGGCGGGAAAACACGCTATTTTGCCAGTTTTCGGGCCAGGAAGTCGAGCCGGTCCTGTCCCCAGAACAATTCGTCCTGGCAAACGTAGGTCGGCGCGCCGAACACGCCGCGCGCGATCGCCTCCTGCGTCAGCGCCGCGTAGCGCGCAGCCATGTCGGGTGCGCGCTTCGCGAGCGCGTCGGCGTCGAGCCCGGCGCTGCGCGCGAGCGACGCGAGCGTGGCCGCATCGGCGATGTCGCGGTCCTGCGTCCACAGCGCACGCCCGATCGCGCCCGCGAGCGCTAGCGACTTGTCGCCGCCCTGCTCGTCGGCCGCGAGCACCCAGCACGAGGCAAGCGTCCCGTCGGCGGGAAAATGCTTGGGCTGCAGGTTCATCGGCACGCCCAGGAACTCCGACCAGCGCTTCAACTCGACGAGGCGGTACGCCTGCCGCTGCGGGGCGCGCTTCGCGAGCGGCAACCCGCCCGACACCGGGAACACCTCTCCCAGGTTCATCGGCTTTACGCCGACCGTCGCGCCGTGCTCCTTGGCGAGCGCGACGAAGCGGTCGTGGCCGAGGAACGCCCACGGCGAGACGGTGGCGAAGTAATAGTCGATGTGCTTGGTCATACCGTGAACTCCGTTGCGAGCTTGCGCGGCACCGCGACGTTCTTCAGTCGCTCGTAGCGCGGCAGCCCGTCCTTGAACGGCGGCGGGTCCTCGCCTTTCATGAGCGGCCCGAGATACGCCCGCGCCTTGGCCGTGATGCCGTAGCCGTCGCGCGAGATGAAGTCGCGCGGCAGCATCTTTTCCACGTTCGCCACCTTGTCGAGCGGCGCCTCGGTGATCTTCCATTTGTAGGGCCGGTCGGACACACGCGTGATCGCGGGCATCACCGCGTTGCGCCCCGCGACGGCGAACTCCACCGCTGCCTTGCCGACGGCGTACGACTGCAGCACGTCGGTCTTCGACGCGAGGTGGCGCGCGGCGCGCTGCAGGTAGTCGGCCACCGCCCAGTGGTACTTGTACTTGAGCCTTTCCTTCACGAGCGAGGCGATGAGCGGTCCGACGCCGCCCAACTGCGCGTGCCCGAACGCGTCGCGCGTGCCCGCCTCCGCCATGAGGTTGCCCTGCGCGTCCTGCAGCCCCTCCGACACGCCGATGCAGCAGTAGCCGTGCGCCTTCGTCTTGGCGTCGACGAGCGCGAGGAACGCCGCCTCGTCGAACGGCACTTCCGGAAAGAGCAGCACGAGCGGGATCGGCGTTTCGGCATCCTCCGCCATGCCCACCGCGGCCGTGATCCAGCCCGCATGCCGCCCCATCACCTCCAGCACGAACGTCTTGGTCGACGTCTTCGCCATGGAAGCGACGTCGAACGCCGCCTCGCGCATCGAGGTCGCGACATACTTGGCCACCGATCCGAACCCGGGACAGTTATCCGTGATGGGCAGGTCGTTGTCCACGGTCTTCGGCACGTGGATCGCGCAAAGCGGGTACCCCAGCTTCTCGGCGATCTGCGACACCTTGAGGCAGGTGTCGGCGGAGTCGTTGCCGCCGTTGTAGAAGAAGTAGCCGATATCGTGTGCGCGGAACACCTCGATCAGGCGCTCGTACTGCGCATGGCTCTCCTCGAGCCCTTTCAGCTTGTAGCGGCACGAGCCGAACGCGCCGGCCGGCGTGTAGCGAAGCGCGCTGATCGCCCGCGCCGACTCGCGGCTGGTGTCGATCAGGTCTTCGCCGAGCGCGCCGATGATTCCGTTGCGCCCCGCGTAGACCTTGCCGATCTTGTCC
The DNA here is from genome assembly GCA_035499955.1 of Casimicrobiaceae bacterium. Classification (GTDB taxonomy): domain Bacteria; phylum Pseudomonadota; class Gammaproteobacteria; order Burkholderiales; family Casimicrobiaceae; genus VBCG01. Next base: position 10,821 of record DATJXV010000193.1, on the reverse strand, counting down.
TTGTGCCTGCGCGCCGTCTGGATCACGGCGGCTGCGCTCGCGTTGATGACGGCGGTCACGCCGCCGGACTGGGCGTAGAACGCGTTGCGGGGCTTGGCTCGGGGCATGGGCGAGAATGTGAAAAGCTAAGCGGAGAGTTGCGTCGCGAGTGCGCGGTATTTCGCTGCGTCGGGCTTCAATTCGGCCGCACGCGCGGCATGCGAGCGCGCCGCCGTCGTATCGCCCAGGTCGCGACACAGCAGCGCAAGATTGTAGACGAGGTCGGCGTCGCCGGGGCGCACATCCACCGCGAGCTCCTGCGTGTGACGCGCCTTGCCGAGCCGCCCATCCGCGCGTTCGACCATGGCGAGCAGGTTGAGGGCCCACGGGTCGTTTTGACTGATCGCGAGTACGCGCCGGCACGCGCCTTCCGCCTCCGCGAACGCGCCGCGCTGCGCCGAGGCGGCGGCATCCTGGAGGATCGGCTGCACGCGGTCCACCAGCGCCTCGTACGGCGCGCGCCACTTCGCGTACACGAGGTCGCGATGCTGCACGAAGCGGGCGTCGTCCTGGTTGTCGCCTCCGCCGGCGCCGGAGTCGCCGGCGTCCGCATACCACACGAACGTCTGGCGCGGCACGAAATGGAAGCGAGTCCGTTGCGCGAGCGTCAGAAAGAAATCCCAGTCCTCGAGTATCGCGAAGCGCGGGTCGAAGCGCGCGCCGCCGTCGACGAGCGAGCGGTCGACGAGCGCCGACGACAGATGGATATAGCTGCGCTCGTAAAGCTGCATGAGCGCGGTCGGCCGGCCGATGATCTGCACCCGGCCGTCGCGGAACACCGCCCGCGCTTGCGAATGCACCACACCCGCGCCGCCGGCCTCGGCGCGCGCCGCCACAAGGCCCGAAACGTGGTCCGCCTCGATCGAATCGTCGTCGTCGAGGAACGTTACGCAATCGCCTGTGGCGGCGGCGAGGCCGACGTTGGCGGCATCGGGGCGCGCGAGCGCGACGTCGCCGGCCGCATAGCGCAGCGGAAACGTGCCGCACCGGGCACGGGGCGCCGGGTGCGACGGGCCGCACGCCGCCACCAGCACGACCTCGATGCGCGCGTAGTCCTGTTCGGCGATGGCCGCCAGCGTGCGGTCGAGCGTCGGCCGCGCCATGCTGCGCACGACGATGCTGACCGTCGGCGCCATCGCGACGCTTCTAGGCGCGCAGCGCGCCGAGGCTCGCGTCGCGAACGGCCTCCACGCTCGCGAGGCCGTTCACCTTGCGGTACTTGGGGGCGCTCGCATCGCCGGTGGCACCCCACGCGTTGTAGTAGGCGACGAGCGGTTCGGTCTGCGCGTGGTAGACGGCGAGGCGGTTCTTCACCGTTTCCTCCTTGTCGTCGTCGCGCTGGATCAGGTCCTCGCCGGTGACGTCGTCCTTGCCGTCCACCTTGGGCGGGTTGAACTTGACGTGGTAGGTGCGCCCCGAGGCGACGTGCACGCGGCGCCCGCCCATGCGCTCGACGATCGCCGAGTCGGGCACGTCGATCTCGAGCACGTAGTCGAGCGCGACACCCGCCTTCTTCATCGCCTCCGCCTGCGGGATGGTGCGCGGGAAGCCGTCGAAGAGGTAGCCGTTCGCGCAGTCGGGCGCGCGCAGCCGCTCGAGCACGAGGCCGATGATGATGTCGTCGGACACGAGTGCGCCGCTGTCCATCACCTTCTTCGCGGCGAGCCCGAGCGGCGTGCCCGCCTTCACGGCCGCGCGCAGCATGTCGCCGGTGGAGATCTGCGGGATGCCGAACGTCTCCTTGATGTAGCTGGCCTGGGTCCCCTTACCCGCACCGGGCGGGCCGAGCAGAATGAGTCGCATTTGTCGTGATCCTTCGACGGTGGTCGCGGCGATTATGTCAGGTGTTCGCGCCGCAGGGCCGTCCCAAGGCGCGAACTGCGCCCCCTCGGGGGGCAGCGAAGCAGCCGAATCATCAAATGAGGCTACGAGCGTGGGGGCCGTTCACTCGGCGGCATTCATGCCGTACAGGACACGCACACGGGCCAGGTCCTCCGGCGTGTCGATGCCGGGCGCGGGCGTACCATGCGTGATCTCCACCGCGATGCGGTAGCCGTGCCACAGCGCACGCAGCTGCTCGAGCGCCTCGACGCGCTCGAGCGGCGACGGCGCGAGCGTGGGATAGGCGCGCAGGAACGACGCGCGGTAGGCGTACAGGCCGTAGTGGCGATACACCGGCATGCCTTCGGGCAGGGTGTCGCGCGTCTTCGCGAAGGCATCGCGCGCCCAAGGAATCGTGGCGCGACTGAAGTACATCGCGTAGCCCATGGCGTCGAGCACGACCTTCACGACGTTGGGGTTGAACGCCTCGGCGGCGTCGACGATGGCGTGGCACGCGGTCGCCATCGCCGCGTCCGGCCGCTTGGCGAGGAGCTGCGCCATGCTTCGCATGAGCGAAGGCTCGAGCAGGGGCTCGTCGCCCTGCACGTTCACGACGATGTCGTCGTCTTTCAGGCCGAGCGTAGCGGCGGCCTCGGCGAGGCGGTCGGTGCCGGTCGGATGATCGACGCGAGTCATGCAGACGTCGATGCGGTGGCGCTCGCAGGCGTCGCGCACCCGCGCATCGTCGGTGGCCACCACCACCCGCGCCGCGCCGCTTTGCAGCGCGCGCTCGGCAACGCGGACGACCATGGGCTTGCCGGCGATGTCGGCGAGCGGCTTGCCGGGAAGGCGCGTCGAAGCGTAGCGCGCCGGGATGAGGACCGTGAACGACATGACGCGCCGCTACTCGTACTCTTCGGGCGCGAGGCGCCTGGCCTCCTCCTCCAGCATCACCGGGATCCCGTCGCGGATGGGATACGCGAGGCGCGCCGATTTCGACACGAGCTCCTGCCTCTCGCGATCGTAGACGAGCGGGCCCTTGGTGACCGGGCAAACCAGCATCTCAAGCAGCTTGGGATCCACGGATCTTTTGCTCCACGAGGGCCACGAGCGCGGGATCGACGGTGGCGCGCACCGGCAGATAGTAGAAGCGTTCGTCGGCGAACCGCCGGCATTTTACCGCGTCCTTCTGCGTCATCAGGATGACGGCGGCGCCGGGAAACGCAAGGTCGCTCGCTCGATACGCATGATGGTCCGGGAAGGCATGCTCGGCGGCTGCAATCCCCTGCGCCCGGACGAACGCGAAGAAACGCTGCGGATGCCCGATGCCCGCCACGGCGTGCACACTGGCGCCGCGCCACGCTGCCGGATCGCCGCGCCGCGACTCGTCGCGCACGCCGCGCCACGGCATCGCCACGTGCGTGGTGTAGCTTCCGCGGCCGCCGCTGTCCGAGCGCGGCGCTTCGCCGGACACGAGGCGGACCACGGCGTCGACTTCGTCCAGGCGGGATTCCGGCTCGCGCATCGGGCCCGCCGGCAGCATGAGCCCGTTGCCGAAGCCGCGGGACTGGTCGACGACCGCGACCTCGAAGTCACGCGCGAGGCGGTAGTGCTGAAGCCCGTCGTCGCACAGCACGACGTCGCACTCCGGATGCGCGGACAGGAGCGCCCGCCCCGCAGCTGCACGGTCGTGTGCGATCCAGACGGGAAATCCCGCCGCGGCGATGATCGGCGGCTCGTCGCCGACGTCCGCGGCGTCGTCATCGGCCGCGACCGCACGCGGGCGGCGGTTGCTGCCTCCGTAGCCGCGGCTCACCACACCAGGGCGGAAGTCGCGGTCGCGCAGCGCCTCGGCCAGCGCGATGACCAGCGGCGTCTTGCCCGCGCCGCCGGCCGTCACGTTGCCGACCACCACGACGGGCACCGGCAGGCGCTCCACGCGTAGCACGCCGCCGGCGTAGAGCGCGCGGCGCGCCGCGACGATCCAGCGAAAGAGAAGCGACAGCGGCGAGAGCAGCCACGCCGCCAACGTCGGCCGCGGCTCGTACCAGGCCGCAACTAGGCTCACGCCCTCACTTGGCCGGCGTCTGCGTGGCGAACGTGATGTGGACGAGCCCCGCCTGGCGAGCCGCCTCCATCACGTGGATCACCGACTGGTGTGTCGCGTTGGCGTCGGCGTTGATGATCACGACCGGATCCTTGGCGTCGCCGGCGGAGCGCTTCAGCATGTCGGCCATCGCGCCGACGGTGGTGAAGGTGAACACGCTCTTGTCGACCACGTAGCGCCCCTGGGCGTCGATGCCGACGTTGATCTCCTTCGGCCGCTGCTTCGCGGCGTCCGCCTCGGCCTCGGGCAGCGTGATCTGCAGCTCCGCCACGCGCTGGTACGTCGTCGTCACCATGAGGAAGATCAGGATGACGAGCAGGACGTCGATCAGCGGGATGAAATTGATCTCCGGGTCCTCGCGCCCGCGCGCGCCGCGAAGATTCATGTTGTCGGTCGCGAAGGGCCGCCCCGAGCGACCGACCAGCCCCCTCGGGGGGCAGCGAGCGCAGCGAGCGTGGGGGGATGATTCATCACTTCCGCTCGCCGTGCGCGAAGTCGACGAGCTTGATCGCCTGCTGCTCCATCTCGACCACCAGCGCGTCGACCTTGGCACGGAAATGCCGGTAGAAGATCATCGACGGTATGGCGACGATGAGGCCCATCGCGGTGTTGTAGAGGGCGATCGAGATGCCCTGCGCGAGCTGGATCGGGTTGCTCGCGCTCGAGCTCTGCGAGCCGAAGATCTCGATCATGCCGATCACCGTGCCGAACAGGCCGAGCAGCGGCGACATCGCGGCAATCGTGCCGAGCGTGGTGAGGAAGCGCTCGAGGTCGTGCGTGACCACACGCCCCACCTCCTCGATCGCTTCCTTCATGACCGGGCGCGGCGCCTTCACGTTGGCGAGCCCGGCGGCGAGGATCCGCCCGAGGGGGCCTTGACCCGCAGTCTTGGCGAGGAGCTCGGGGGTCGCGCCCGTCTGCCGGAATTCGTTCAGCACGCGGTCCACCATGCCGGGTGGCGCGACCACGGACACCCGCAGCGACCACAGGCGCTCGAAGATCAGCGCAAGCGCGACGATGGACGCGATGATGAGCGGCCAGATGGGCCAGCCCGCGGCCTGGATGATGGACCACACGTGGGGATGCTCCTAAGCGAAAAACTGCCCGAAATGTACCGCATTCGGCGAGGAAGGCCTATCGGCGTTTTCCTTGCCCCCCGACCGCTAATCCGACTCCGCCAGCGACGCCGTCACCGCCGCCCCCGCCAGCACGATCATCCAGAACACGAAGACCCATAGCATGAAGATCGGCACCGCCGCGAGCGCGCCGTACAGGATCTCGTAAGTCGGCGAGTGCGCAACGTACCACGCGAACGCGGCGCGGCTTGCTTCGAACGCGGCGGCCGCGAGAAGGCCGCTGATGAAGCCGTGACGCCAGAGCACAGGGCGCGCCGGCGCGATGACATACAGCAACGTGAAGCCCGCCACGGCGAGGAGGAAGGTCACGACGTGCACGACGGTGGCGATGTCGCTCTTGTCGAGCGAAACCGCCGAGATGGACAGCGCGAAGACCCAGCGAACCAGCAGGATCGCGCCCCCGACGAGCGCCGGGCCAGCCGTGACGCCGATTGTGTACACGAGCACGCGTCGCATGATCGGCCGCTTGCGCGTGATGCGCCAGATCTCGTTGATCTCCGTCTCGACCGAGTCGACGACCAGCGCCGCGGTGACGATCACGAAGAAGATCCAGACGCCCTTCAGATTCGCCGCCGCGGTCGCGAGCCCGACGACGTACGTCTGGACCAGCGTCGACGCGGTCGCCGGCAGCGAATAGCGCAGCAGATAATTCTCGAGCGCCTTGAGGAAGTCCTGGAAGATCGGGAACTGCGCCACGAAGGCGAAGGCCACCGTGGCAAGCGGTACGAGGCCCAGGAGGGTAGTGAAGGCGAGGTTGCCCGCGGCGCGCGTCCAGCCCACGCCGTTGAGGCGATGTATCACGCGGCGCAGGAGCGTGAACGGACCTACGAACGCCACGGGGGATTCCCGGGAACCGGTGCGTGCGGGACGCGGTCAGTCAAGCTTGGGGGAGGAAGCTCACGAACCCGTCGATTATCGCAGACACGGCACCCCGGGCCCCTCATGCCCGTGACGTAAGCTTGTGACGTGCGGCGGCGACCCAATCTCACGAGCCTGCACCCGTCCATTCACGGAGAAAGCCATGACCCGCGCCGACACCGCCACGAACGCCACGGAAACCGCCGTCCTGGGCGGCGGATGCTTCTGGTGCCTGGACGCCGTGTTCCGCGACCTGGACGGCGTGCAGAGCGTCGAGTCGGGCTACGCCGGCGGGTCGGGCGCCAACCCGACGTACGAGCAGGTGTGCGGCGGCCGCACGGGCCACGCGGAGGTGGTCAGGGTCACGTTCGATCCGGCCAGGCTTTCCTACCGCGACCTCCTGAACGTCTTCTTCACCATCCACGATCCGACCACCAAGGACCGCCAGGGCAACGACGTCGGCACGCAATACCGCTCCGTCGTCTTCGCGCAGACCCCGGAGCAGCGCGCCACGGCGAAGGACGTGATCGCCTCGCTCACGGAGCAGAAGCTGTTCGGCAAGCAGCCGATCGTCACCGAGGTCGCCGATTCGGCGCCTTTCTATCCCGCCGAGGCCTACCACCAGGACTACTTCGAGAACAACGGCGGACAGCCCTATTGCATGTTCGTCGTCGCCCCGAAGGTCGCCAAGTTCCGCAAGGCGTTTGCCGGGCGCCTCAAGAAGCCCGCGTAGCGGTCAGCGCTCGCGCCGGTTGAGCGCCCCGCCCGCCGCGAGGCACAAGCCCACGGACCAGAACACGGGCGTCAGGCCGATCGTCGCGCCGAGGGCGCCGAAGATGAGCGGCACGCCGACGGACGACGTCTGCACGAGCGACATGCGCACCCCCGCCGCCTCGCCCATGCGCCCGGGCGGCGCGTGCGTGTGCAGGAGCGACAGCACCATGGGCTGGCTCATGCCCAGCCCGAGCCCCAGGCTGAACGAAAGCGCCATCATCGCGGGCGCCGTGGTCGAGAACGGATAGACGAAGTAGACGATCCCGGCGATGAGGAGCGCATACGTGAGCACCTCGTGCTCGCTCCACCTGCGCACGATCCAGCGCATCGCGAAGCGCACGATGAACGTCGCCGCGCCGAACGATGCGAGGATCACGCCGATCCGCGAGGCGGACAGCCCCAGGCGCTCGCCGTACACAGGCACGATGATCGTGTGCAGGTCCCAGCCCATCGCCAGGAGGAAGTTGACGAGGAACACGCGGCGCAGCTTCCGATGCCTGAGGAGCTCGATCGGCCCGCCGCCGCGCGCCTGCGCGTGCGCGGGATGCGGTCCGGGAAGCGCCAGCTTGCCGCGGGCGAGCAGCGTCGCCGGAACGAGCGGCAGGAGCGCGAACAGGGCGAAAGCGTACGCGAAGCCGCCGTGGTCGATCGTGAATCCGGCGGTGAGCGGACCGAGGAAGCCGGAGATCGCATAGCCGAGTGCGAGCAGGCTGAAGTTGTGCGTGCGCTCGGAAGGGTGGCCGAGCTCGCCCGTCGCGTTCTGCGCGGGCACCTGGTAGAGCATGAACGAGACCCCGACGAGCGCCGCGCTGGTGAACAAGCCGGCCAAGCCGGGGATCACGAGCGGCAGCGCAGCGCCGACCACGAGCGAGACGGAGCCGGCGAGCATCGGACGACGCACGCCGACTCGATCGGACAGCCGGCCCGCCGAGACCGCGAGCAGCATCGGCAGGAACGCGTAGAGCGCGAGAATCACGCCGACCGTCGCCGTGGAGGCGCCCTCGCGCAGCGCGGCGAGCGTGACCGTCACGCGAGTGCCCGTCAGCACCACGTGGTTCATGATGCCGAGGCCGATGAGCGCCGTGAGCGTCGGATTGCCGCCCGCCAGCCGCTTCACGGGGCGAGCCGCCCGATGCGCCAGCTCTCGCCGTCCCGCCGATATTCGATGCGATCGTGAAGCCTGGAAACCCGTCCCTGCCAGAACTCGATCGAGACGGGGACTACGCGGTACCCGCCCCAATGCGGCGGGCGCGGGACCTCCTCGCCCGGGTAGCGCCGGTCCGCCTCGGCGAAGCTTCGCTCCAGCGCGGCGCGGCCGGGCAGCGGCTCGCTCTGCGGCGAAGCCCAGGCGCCGATGCGCGAAAGGCGCGGCCGCGTCCGGAAGTACGCGTCCGCCGTGGCCGCGTCGACCATCTCGACCGCGCCCTCGATGCGCACCTGCCGCTCGAGCTCGGCCCAGAAGAAGAGCAGCGCCGCGTCGCGGCGCGCCAGGAGCTCGCGGCCCTTGCGGCTTTCGTAGTTGGTGTAGAAGACAAAGCCGCGCGCGTCGACCTCCTTCAGGAGCACGATGCGGGCGGCGGGCCTGCCGGCGGCGTCGACCGTCGCGAGCGTCATCGCGTTGGGCTCGGGCACGGCGGAGGTGCGCGCCGCGTCGAACCACTGCGCGAACTGCACGAAGGGATCGCGCGCCACGTCGCTCTCGTCGAGCGATGCGCGCTTGTATTCCGTGCGAAGCTCGGCGAGGTTGACGGGGGGCTCGGGCATGCGGCGAAGCGGGCGGCGCGCGGGCGGCGCACCCGCTTCGCATTTTACCGCCTGGACGCCGCAGCCGCCCGACGGCGGCGTGGGCTCACTGCGCGAACTTCTTCTCGTACTCGGCCGTGAGCTTGGCCGGGAGCCCCTCTGCGCGCATCTTCTCCAACGCCTCCGAGAGCGCCTTGATGACCGCCGGAGACGTCTGCGGGCTGCACGCCAGATAGAGCGGGATGTCGCGCAGGATGAAGACGAGCTTGACGTCGGTCGCCTTCGCCGCGCGCGCGACCTCGCGCGCCCCGTAGAACCCCGCGACCCACAGGTCGGCGTGGTTGGGATCGTCCTTGGGCAGGAAGAGCCTGGGCGGATTCAGACGGTCCTCCAGCGCCGCCTTGATGTTCGTTATGCCGTTCTCCTTGAGGTAGTCGACCTTGGCGTCGTTGGCCACGCCCGCGATGCGGTACGTCTTCAAGTCGTTGAGCGTGCGCACCGTTCCCGCGAAGTCGCCCTTGCCGTAGAGTCCCCACAGGTTGCTCGCATACGGTCCCACCCAGACGAAGAGCCTCTCGCGATTTTCGAGCCGCGCGGTGGCGAACAAGCACGTGTCGCGCTCCGACTGCGCTCGCCCGTACGCCCGATTCCAGGGCAGCACCTCGACGGTATACGGCACGCCGGCGCGCTTCATCGTCTCGAAGACGAGGTCGGCCACGAGCCCTGCGACCTTGCCGTTGTCGTTGTAGTTGAAGGGCGGATTCTCCTCGGTGAGGAGGGTCAGCGCGCTCGCCCGGACGGCGAGAAGCGCAAGGAGAGCGATCGCGATCCGGCAACTGCAGAGCATCGGTAGGCGGCACCGTGCGGTGCGAGGGCGCCATTCTCGCTCGCCGCCTGCTCGCTGCCAACCGGGAAACTCGCGTGCCCCCGCTTGGGGCGCGCTTCCGGCCGCTGGCGCGAAGCGGAAATCGCGTGCGTACTCGCCGCGCAACACCAAGCGGCGCGCACGCGATTTTCCCTCGTAAAAACGCATTCCTTCCCTGGGAAAATGCGGTATAGTCGGCCGCGATGATGCTTCGCGACCCGTGACAGGAGGGGCGGGGCTTCAGGCCGATCGGCATTGTCCGCTCGCACCAACGACAGGAAGGAGACCTATGGCTACTGCCAAGAAAGCTGCGAAGAAGACCGCCGCCAAGAAGCCCGCCAAGAAGCCGGCGGCGAAGAAACCCGCTGCGAAGAAGCCTGCCAAAAAGGCCGCACCCGCCAAGAAGAAACCGGCTGCGAAGAAGCCTGCCAAGAAGGCCGCGGCCAAGCGCAAGCCCAATGCCGCATTCATGAAGGCGATGACGCCTTCCGCCGTGCTCGCGGCCGTCGTGGGCGCAAGTCCGATGCCGCGCACCGAAGTCACCAAGAAGATCTGGGACTACATCAAGAAGAACAAGCTGCAGGATGCGATCAACAGGCGTCTCATCAATGCCGACGAGAAGCTGAGGGCCGTGTTCGGGGGCAAGGGCAAGGTTTCGATGTTCGAGATGACCAAGCTGGTCTCGAATCATCTGAAGTAAGCGCATCGGTCCGGGGCGTGCGGAAACGCCGCCCCGCCCGGGGTCGCAAAGGCGGCCGGCCTCGCGTCAAAGCGCGTGCGCCGGCCGTTTCGTTTCCTATCCCCCTCGCGGCGATTCGCGCGCGCTGCGATGCGCGAGCCACAGCAGCATGAATCCGACAAGCGGGATCAGGAAGTCGGTGTAGAGAATCGAACCGGCGTTGCCGGGCGCCATGTTGTGCGTCTTCGCGATCTGATACAGGTGGCCGACGCCCGCGCCGACGAGGAAGCAGGCCGGTCCCACGATGGCTGCGAGGCGCACCTGCCAGCCGCCGCGGAAGGCGATGAACCCCACCACCGCGAAGCCCAGGCTCGCGAGTCCCACTTCGACCTGGAAGGGACTGTCGGCCCAGCCGATCATTCGCGCCGCCATTTCGCCGAAGAAGACATGCGCCACGAAGTTGTAGAGCATCGACGCGCCGATCGAGAAGAACAGGAACCAGCGCAGGAGCGCCTCGTAGACAAACGCGCGCCGCCGCGGCGCCGGATGATGCGCTATCGCGACCGCCGATACCGCGAGACCGATCACGAAGAACGTGACCGTGAAGTTGCCTAGGACGATGTAGATCAACGTCGCCACGGCGTGGGACCTAGTTGGCGGCGGTCATCCCCCGCTGCACGCCGGGACGCCCGGCGAGCGCCGCGGCCCAGCGGGTGAGATTCGCAAGATCCCCGGCGCGATCGACGAGCGGACGGCGCACCACGCAGATCGGATAGAGCGCGAAGTCGGCGACCGACAG
>DATJXV010000192.1:0-16453 GCA_035499955.1 Casimicrobiaceae bacterium | reverse complement strand
AGCGACTTCCACGACGGCATCGCCGTGCCGGCCTTGCCGTTGAGCACGATGGCGATCTGGCCTTCCGCCGGGCCGTTGACGACCTTGCTGCCCTCGAGGGCCGGGAACGCGCCTGGCACGCCCTTGCCGGTGGCCTGGTGGCAGGCCACGCAGTTGGCGGCGTAAATGGTCGCGCCCTTGGCCACCAGCTCGGGCTCGGTCCACGCCTTGTTCGGGTCGTCGGCCGCGGCGGCGACCTTCTGCTTCTGGTCCGCCACCCACTTCGCGTAGTCCTCCTTCGACTTCACCTCCACCACGACCGGCATGAAGCCGTGCTCCTTGCCGCAGAGCTCGGCGCACTGGCCGCGATAGGTGCCGATCTTCTCGGCGCGGAACCACGAGTCGCGCACGAAGCCGGGGATCGCGTCCTGTTTCACCCCGAACGCCGGCACCCACCATGAGTGGATCACGTCGTTGGCGGTGATGATCACGCGCACCTTGGTGTCGACGGGCACGACCATCGGCTGGTCGACCTCGAGCAGGTAGTGCGGTCCCTTGGGCTCGCGGCCCTGGATCTGCGCAAGCGGCGTGGTGAGGTTCGAGTAGAAGCCGAAGCCGTCCTGCAGGTAGTCGTAGCCCCACTTCCACTGGTAACCGGTCACCTTGACGGTCAGGTCGGGCGCGCTGGTGTCCTTCATCGCGAGCACTGTCTTGGTCGCGGGCCACGCCATGAACAGCAGGATCAGGAACGGAATGACGGTCCAGACGATCTCGACGGTGGTGTTCTCGTGGAACTGCGCCGCCTCGTGTCCGACCGATTTGCGGTGCTTGAAGATCGAGTAGAACATCACCCCGAACACGATGATGAAGATCACCACGCAAATCCAGAAGATGTACGAGTGGAGATCGAACATCTGCTGCGCGATCGGCGTGACCGGCGTCTGGAAGTTCCACGCGAGCTCGGCGCGGGCGAGCCCCGGCGCGAGCGCGGCGAGGCCGGCGGCCCCGAGCGTCGTCAAGCGGCTGCCCGCCTGGTGTGCACCTTTGTTGCGAACCATGCTATCCCCGTTCGATCGTGCCACTCGCGGCGCCGCCGCTTCTTCTCCAATCAGGGCGTCGGGTCAGCGCATGCCGGTCAGGGCGCGCAGCTCGCGTGCGACGGCGAGCCGCTCCCCTGCCGGCAGCGCGTATCCGAACTCCCACGACGCACCACCCCCTCGCAACACCACCCGCGGCGACCGGCGCTCGCCGGCCTCCACGTCGACGCGCAACCAATAACGGTTGAACTCGCGCCGCTCCCGTTTGCGCCCCACGCCGCGCTCGACGACCACGTGGTCGCCGGCCACCGTGAGACGCTCCCAATCTCCGGCGTGGCGCTCGCACCACGCGAACGCGCACGCGAGCACCCCAATCTCCAGCAGCGAATACGCAAGCACGGGCCACGCCCCCGCGGCCGCGAATGCCAGGGCCAGCCCGAGGCTCACCGCGGCGAGCGCGCCGAAGACCTGCCAGCGATGCCGCCGCCCCAGCGAATCGTTGCTGCGCGCGACCACGCAATACTCGAGGTCGGCGGGAAGCGGCGGAAGGACAACGCTTGACACGAGGAACGGCGCCCGTCCGGCACGAGCAAAATGCCGCGCCGTTGCTGCGAAGCGCAAAATGGTAGCACGCTTTCCCCGCGTCGCCGCAGGGGTTCTACGCTCGTGCCGACCGGGCTCTTGACAGCGCGTTCGGAATGAGCTTTGCAAGCGCGCGCCGGTCGATGCGCGGCTCCTCGTTCCACGCCATGTCGAGAAGCGGCGGTACGCGCAGCAGCGCGGCGAGCTCGGCGACGTTGTCGTCGGCGCGCGCCATCGAAGGATCGATGCGGTTGGCCACCCATCCCGCCATCACGAGGCCGCGCGCCTCGATCGCGCGGGCGGTGAGAAGCGCGTGATTGAGGCAGCCGAGTCGCAAGCCCACCACCAGCAGCACGGGAAGGCGCAGCCGGCAGGCGATGTCGAGCATGTCGAGGCCCCCGCCCAACGGCACGAGCGCGCCCCCGGCACCTTCTACGACGACGGCATCGGCGACTTCCGCGATGCGGCGCCACGCCGCCGCGATGGCGGCAAGCTCGATGCGCACGCCTTCGTCGCGCGCGGCAAGATGCGGCGCGATCGCGGCGTGGAAAGCGTAGGGGTTGCGCTCGTGCAGCGCGAGGTCGAGTCCATCGGCAGCGGCGAGCGCCGCGACGTCGGCATTGCAATTCGCACTTTCGTCGATGCCCGCGGCAACCGGCTTCATGCCCGCGGCACGAACGCCCGCGACGACGAGTGCGCGCACGATCGCGCAGGCGACGCGCGTCTTGCCGACGCCGGTGTCCGTGCCGGTGACGAAGAGGCCTTCCGCGATCACCGGTCGGCCCGACGGATTTCCTCGACGATGTAACGCGGTCGGCCCTTGACTTCGACGTAGATCTTGCCCAGGTACTCCCCCATCACGCCGAGCGCCAGGAGCTGCACGCCGCCCAAGAAGTACAAGGGCAGCACGACCGACGCCCACCCCGGCACCGAGCGATCCGTGAACAGCGCCACCCACAGCGCCCAGGCCGTGCACCCCATCGCGCCGGCGAACACGACGAGCCCGACGAAGCTGATGATCCGCAAGGGCACGACCGAGAACGACGTCACGCCGTCCGCCGCGAGCGAGATCATCCGCCGCAGCGAGTACTTCGTGCGGCCTGCGCTGCGCGGGCGGCGCTCGTATTCGACGACCGCCGAGGGGAATCCGAGCGACGGGACGAGTCCGCGCAGGAACACGTTGGCCTCGCGGAAGCCGCGCAGCGACTCCACCGCGCGCCGGCTCATGAGCCGGCAGTCCGCGTGCTGGCGGATCGTAGGCGCGCCGAGCGCGTCCGCGAGCGCGTAGAACGCGGCGGCAGTCACGCGCTTGAACGCGCTGTCGCTGCCGCGCGCGCTGCGCACGCCGTACACGATGTCGAAGCCCTCGCGATGCAGATCGACCATGCGCTCCACGGCGTCGAGGTCGTCCTGCAGGTCGGCGTCGATCGTGACGACCGCGTCGCCCTCGGCGGCGAGCATCCCCGCGAGCAGCGCCTTCTGGTGTCCCACGTTGCGCGCGAGCTTGATGCCGACCACGGGCAGCCCGCCGCTCACGAAGCCGCAGATGATCGGCCACGTGCGGTCGCGGCTCCCGTCGTCGACGAAATACAGGCGCGAGTCGTCGCTCACCTTGCCCGCGCGCCGCAGGCGCTCGACGAATTCGACCACACGCGCGCCGTTCTGCCGCAACGCCTGCTCTTCGTCGTAGCACGGGACTACGACGGCAAGCGCAACCGGAGGGAGCGGCATCGATGCGTGCAGTCGCGAAAAGGGAGCGGTGATACGATAGCGCGGCGTCCGCACGACAGCAACCAAGACGACACGCGCGCGCATCGCACCCCTTGAACGAGCGCACCGAACGCCGCGCCGCGGCCGCCGGCTACACCGCGGTGGTCGCCTGCACGCTCGCGGCGTGGCACGCCAAGGTCACCGGCCAGATCGACGCCGCCGACATCCTCGCGTGCGTGGCGGTTCCTGCGCTCGGCATGGCGTTCGGCGGCGTTCTCGCCGCCGTCGCGCCGCTGCCTCCGAGTGCGAAGGGCTCGCTGTCCTTTCGTTTCCTGCTGGGCTTTCTCGCGTTCGACACGCTGCTGTTCGCGGTCGCGATGGCGTCGCCGCTCGGCATGCGAGCCGACGTCGCGCTGTCCGCCGCCGCAGTCCTTGCCGCGGCCTGGCTCGCGCGCGGCCGCGTGCGCCGGCTGCCTTGCGCCCACCCCGGAACCGATCTGGCGGCACTGGCGATCTGCGCGCTGGGCGCCACGCTGTGGTGCCGCGACGGGCTCACGCCGGTCGTCGTCGACGGCGCCTCGGCGGTGTTCAGGCTGTGGATCGACAGCTTCGTGCATGCGCGCATCACGAGCGCGATCGCGCAGGCGGCGTCGCTCGCGTCTTTCTCGGACATCCGCATGTCGGGCACACCCGTGTACCTGTATCACTACGCGAGCTATGTCGCGCCGGCGGCCTTCGCCGCGTGGACCGGGACGTCCGCGCTCGACGTATACGCGAGCTTCTTCCTTCCCTTCGGCGTGATGCTCACGGGCATCGCCGCGTACGCCTTGGTCCGCTCCTGGTGGGGACCGTATCCCGGGCTCGCGGCCGCGGTCGCTGTCGTGCTGCTCCCCGACGCCTACCAGCAAGGATTCGGCAACCGCTACCTGAGCTACCACTTCATGCAGCAGGTCAACCTCGGCGGGCTATACGGGGTGTCGTGCGCGGCCCTCGCGTGGCTGTTCGTCATCGCGGGCTGCCGCAGCCGCCGCCTCGGCGCGGTCGCGGTCGGCGTGGCGATCTCGGGGCTCACGCTGTTCTTCAAGGCGCACGTGTTCGTCGCCAACGCGCTGCTCGTGCTGCTCTACCCCTGCCTGTTCTTCACGGGCTTGCGCATGCCTGCGCGCGCCGCTGCCGCCGCCGCCGCGTTCGGCGCGTTCGCGCTCGGCGCACGGCTGGCCGATCACCTGGACCGGGCGCCGACGCTTCGCTTCGACGGCAGCGGTGCGCCGGCGTACGTGGCGCGTGTCGCATGGAACTACGACCCCGGTCTCTTCGCAGAATGGCTGGACTTCGTTGCGCGCGGCGAGCACCTGCACGGGGTAGCGCTTTACGCGGTCGGCGTGCCCATGCTGCTCGCGTCGACGTTCGGGCTGTGGCTGGTCGCAGCACTCGCCGCCGGCTTTTCGCTTCGGCGGCGCGTCCCGGGCGCATTGCTGGCGTTCCCGGCGCTCGTGGTCGCCAATTACCTCGCGATGGCGTTCGCGCTCGCGCTCGACGAAAAGGGGATCGGCAGCCCGGACGAGCTCTTGAACCGGCCGCTCGTGTGGGCGTACTTCGTCCTGGCGGCCTGGACGGGCGGCGCCGTCTGGTACCGCCTCTACGGTGAAGGCGCGCCTGCCGCGACCGCGCAACGCGCCGTCGCGGCGCTCGCGCTCGCCGGCGCCTTCGCCTTCCCTTGGATCCACGGCGCGAATCTCCAGACCAATCCGCGCTGGGAAGGGTACGAGACCTACGCATCCGGGAGCGCGGCGCCGACCTGCCTGGTCGCGGCGGCGCGATTCCTGCGAAATTCGAGCGCGACGGGCGACCTCGTCCAGGTCTCCGACAACGACCCGAGGTTTCTCGTCGCCGGCCTCGCGGAGCGCGAGGCTTACGTGACGGTCGCGCAGAACCGGCCGCCTGCCGCGATGGCCGACCGCCTGCGCGAGCTCGAGGCATGGCGGCAGATGACGCGCGTCGAGGACATCGACGCGTTCGCGGCGAAGCACGGCATCGCCTGGTATCTCCTGCATCCTTCCACCTCAATCGCGTGGCCGCCGGAGGCGCTGGCCGCTTCGCGCTTCGAATGCGGCGGCTATCGCGTCTATCGGCTTCCGCTCTAAGGCCTGCCCGGCCGCGACAGCCTCACGATGGGATGGCCCTCGGCGGTGCGCTTCGGCTCGCCCTTCCAGGCGTGGCCGTACACCACCTCGAACGTCGCCGGAATCCGGCCCTCGCGCCGCATCGCTGCGAGCGACGCGAGCATCTTCTGCCACCGCCCTCGTCCGGTAAGCCCATGCGGGCGGCCGCGCGTCGCGTTGGTGGCGCCGAGATGCTTCAGCTCGCGCAGCAGCGCGTCGGCGTCCGGGTAGGTGAGCGTGATCTGCTCCATGTCCATCACCGGGTCGGCGAAACCGGCGTGCACCAGCATGTCGCCCAGGTCGTGCATGTCGACGAAGCGATTGGTGTGCGTATGCGAGTCGCAGCGCGCGAACGCGCTGCGCAATTCACGCAGCGTGTCCGGCCCGAACGTGGTGAACGTGCACAGGCCGCCCACCTTGAGCACCCTGCGCCATTCGGCCAGCACGCGCGGCACGTCGTTGACCCATTGCAGCGCGAGGTTGCTCCACACGAGATCGAATGCCACGCCGCGGATCGGCAGCGCGTTCAGGTCGCCGCAGACGCAGAACGGCGGCGACGGTCCGCGCGCGAAGCCCGGCAGCAGCCGGCGCAACAGCGAGCGTCCGTGCTTCGCGCGCGCCCGCGCCGCCTCGACCATGGGGAAGGCATTGTCGAGCGCGACCACGCGCGCCGACGGATAGCGCACCGCGAGCTCGCCGACCGCCTCGCCCGTGCCGCAGCCGCCGTCGAGGATCAGTGCCGGCGCGATCTTCACGTAGTCGAGGCGCGCCGCCATGCGCGCGCCGACTTCGCGCTGGAGCACGGCGGCCGCGTCGTACGTCGCCGCCGCGCGCGCGAAGGCGCGACGCACGGCCCGCGGATCGACCTCGCGCGGGTCAGGCGCGGGAAAGCTCGGCGTGCTCATCGACAAACGGGGCCACGGCGGCGGTGAACGCTTCGCGATGCGACAGGAACGGCGCGTGCGCCGCACCGGCGATATCCACGTGGCGCGCGCGCGGCATCGTCCGCGCGAGCCAGGCGCCCGCCTCCTTGGGCGTCAGCGCGTCGCGCTGCCCGGTGACGACGAGCGCCGGCGTGTCGAGGCCGCGCACCTCCGCGCGAAGGTCCGTCTCGGCCAGCACGCGCAACACCCCGGCGAGCGTGGCCTTCGAAGGCGCGCCGCGCGCGAAGAGCGCGGTGCGCAGCGCCGCCAGGGCCGCGCGTCCCTCCTCGCTGCCCTGCACCTGCAGGGTGAGGAAACGCTGCAGCGTGAGGCGGTACGACACCGCGAGCTCGTCGCCGAAGCGCGCGAGCGTCTGCGCGGCCATCGCGTGCGGCCAGTCGGCAGCCGCGACGAAGCGCGGTGTGGCGGCGACCAGCACCAGCGATTTCACGCGCGCGGGATGCAGGCGCGCAAGCTCGAGCGCGGCGAGCCCGCCGAACGACCAGCCGAGAATCGAGGCCGGCTCGTCGAACGAGGCCATCACCTGCGCGATCGAGGCGACGATCGCGCTCAGCGTGAACGAGTCCGGCGCCGGCGAGTGACCGTGCCCGGGGAGGTCGACCGCGATCACGCGATGCCGGCGCGCGAGCGCGGGCACGACCGCCGAGAACAGGCCGCCGTGCAGCGCGAAGCCGTGCAGCAGCACGAGAGGCGGGCCGTGTCCCACGGTTTCGACGTGCACCTTGCTCATCTCGCGCACTGCGCAAGGGTTGCCAGCAGGAGATCGACGTCGGCCCCCGTGTGTGCCGCCGAGAGCGAGATGCGCAGCCGCGCCGTGCCCGCCGGCACCGTCGGCGGACGGATCGCAGGCACCCACAGACCGTGCTCGGCCAGACGCTCCGCCAGCGCGACCGCGGCCGCCGCCTCGCCGCAGACGAGCGGCTGGATCGCGGTCTGCGACGGCAGCAACGTCCACGGCAGCGATCGCGCGCCTTCACGGAATCGCGCGATGAGCGCGTGCAGGTGTCGGCGGCGCGCATGGTCGTCGCGGATGATTGCAAGCGACGCCCGTACGGCTTGCGCGAGAAGCGGCGGCGCCGCGGTCGTATAGATATAGGCGCGCGCCGTCTGCAGGAGCGTCTCGATCACCGTCGGATGCCCCGCCACGAAGGCGCCCGCCACGCCGGCCGCCTTGCCGAGCGTTCCCATGTAGACGATGCGCTCGGACGCGATGCCGAAGTGCGCGAGGCTGCCGTGCCCTTCGCCGAGCACGCCGAAGCCGTGCGCGTCGTCGACGACGAGCCACGCGTCGTGCGCCTCCGCGAGATCGACGAGGCGGGGCAGCGGGGCCAGGTCGCCGTCCATGCTGAACGCGGCATCGGTCGCGACGAGCTTGCGGCGCGCCTTCGACTCGGCGAGCCGCGCGGCAAGCGCGTCGGCGTCGCCGTGGGCGTACCGCGTGAACTGCGCGCGCGACAGGAGCGCGCCGTCGTTGAGGCACGCGTGGTTCAGTCGGTCGGCGAAGATCTCGCTGCCGCGCCCGGCGAGCGCGGTGAGGATCGCAAGATTCGCGAGGTACCCGGACGAGAACGAAACCGCGCGCGCGTTCGCACAGGGAGCGACGAAGGCGGCGAGCTCGCGCTCCATCGCCTCGTGTGCGGCGGTGTGGCCGCATACGAGGTGCGAGGCCCCGGCGCCCACGCCCCATTGCCGCGCTCCGTCGCACGCAGCCGCGACGATCGCGGGATGCGCCGCGAGCCCGAGATAGTCGTTGCTGGCGAAGCAGAGCAGCTCGCGGCCGCCGACCGTGACCCGCGTGCCCTGCGGCGATTCGAGCGCGCGGCGCGACCGTGCGAGGCTGTCGCTGCGCCGCTGTTCAAGCGCAGCGGCCAGGTCCTGGATCTGGGTTGCCGCGCTCGTCACGCCTCGGGCACGAGCCCAAGCCGCGCGAACAGCGCGCGGTCCGCCGCGACGTCGGGATTGCCCGTCGTGAGCAGGCGGTCGCCGTAGAAGATCGAGTTGGCGCCCGCCAGGAAGCACAGCGCCTGCACGGCGTCGCCCAACTCGCGCCGTCCCGCCGACAGGCGCACCTTCGCCTTCGGCATGGCGATGCGCGCCGCCGCAATCGTGCGCACGAACTCGAGCGGGTCGAGCGCGCTCTGCCCGTTGAGCTGCGCATGCAGGGGCGTGCCCGCGACCTGCACGAGATGGTTGATCGGCACCGATTCCGGGTAGGGGTCGAGGCTCGCGAGCTGCGCGATGAGCCCCGCGCGCTGCGCGCGCGTCTCGCCCATCCCCACGATGCCCCCGCAGCAGACGTGAAGGCCGGCGTCGCGCACGCGCGCGAGCGTGCCGAGGCGGTCGTCGAAGTCGCGCGTGGTGATGATCTCGCCGTAGAAGTCGGGCGACGTGTCGAGGTTGTGGTTGTAATAGTCGAGCCCGGCGTCGCGCAGCGCCTCCGCCTGGCCGTCCTTGAGCAGCCCGAGCGTGGCGCAGGTTTGGAGGCCGAGCGCCTTGACTTCTCTCACCATGTCGAGCACGGGTGCCAAGTCGCGATCCTTCGGCCCGCGCCATGCCGCGCCCATGCAAAAGCGGGTCGCGCCGGCCGACTTCGCGGCGCGCGCGGCGGCCACCACGTCCTCGAGGTCCAGCATCGCTTCGTTGCCGACGCCCGTGTGGTAGCGCGCGGCTTGCGGGCAATACGCGCAATCCTCCGGGCAGCCGCCCGTCTTGATCGAGATGAGCGTCGAAAGCTGCACCGTGTTCGGCGCGTGGTGCGCGCGATGCACGGTCTGCGCGCGATGCAGGAGGTCGGCGAACGGCAGCGCGAAGAGCTCGCCCACTGCGGCCGGGGTCCAGCGCGGTCTGCCGTTCGCAGCGTTGCTCGCCGCGTCGCCGGCGGATTCGATGGTCAGGGAAGCGTCATGCATTCGGATGATGGCGCAGCGCACGCGGCCGCCGCATGCTCGTGCGCACGAGGTCGGTGGAGTGTCCGGGAGGGCTTTCGAGATGTCAAATTTCGTGTCCGCATTATTTGACAGCGCGACCCCGCGCGACGCGCTCTGCCGCCTCGTCCGCACGGCCTCGCGCGCGTTGCCGCAGCAATGCGCGCTGTGCGCGGCGCCGTGCGGCGACACGCTCGTCTGCCCCGCGTGCGACAGTGCGCTGCCCCGCCTGCCGCCGGCGTGCCCCCGCTGCGCCACGCCCACGCCCGGCGGCACGACGTGTGGCAAGTGCCTCGCCAAGCCGCCGCCGTGGGGATTGGCAAGCACGGCCTTCGTGTACACCTACCCGCTCGACCGGCTGCTGCAGGCGTGGAAGTACCGCGGCGTCTTCGCGTACGCGGAGTTCCTCGCCGCCGCGCTCGCGCGATCGCTCGACGGCGAGCGGCCCGACGCCCTCGTTGCCATGCCGCTTGCCCCGTCGCGGCAGCGCCAGCGCGGGTTCAACCAGGCGGCCGAGATCGCGCGCCGTGTAGCGCGTCTGCAGCGCCTGCCCGTCGTGCAGGGCCTGGCGCGCGTCCGCGAAACGCCCTCTCAGGCCGCCCTTCATCGGCGCGAGCGCCAGCGCAACCTGCGCACGGCGTTCGCGGGCCTGCCCGCCATCGCGGGGGCGCGCATCGCGATCGTCGACGACGTCCTCACCACGGGCGCAACCCTCGCAGCCGCGGCGCTCGCGGCGCGGCGCGCGGGCGCGACGGTGCACGCCGCATGGGTGGTCGCGCGTACACTTCCCTCGGCCTAATGAACGATGAGAGCTCGTAGCGATGTTCGCCGTGGTGCTCGTGGCGCCCGAGATCCCCCCCAACACCGGAAACGTGATCCGCCTCACGGCCAACACGGCCACCGAGCTCCACCTCGTCGAGCCGCTGGGCTTCCGGATGGACGACCGCGACCTGCGCCGAGCCGGCCTCGACTATCACGAATACGCGAGCGTCCGCGTGCATGGCAGCTGGCGCGCCTGCCGCGACGCCCTCGGCTCGGCGCGGATGGCACGTGCCTTTGCGCTCACGACGCGCGCCGCGGGTTCACTGTACGACGCCCGCTTCGCGCCGGGGGACGTCCTCGTGTTCGGCTGCGAGACCTCGGGTCTGCCCGATGACATCCTCCGTGAGTTCGACGCACGGCGCCGCCTCGCCATTCCCATGCGTCCGGGCGTGCGCAGCCTCAACCTGTCGAACGCCGTCGCCGTGGCGGTGTACGAGGCGTGGCGCCAGCAAGGGTTCGCGCTGGGAAGCTAGACGCCCTCGGCGCGCGGTTCGCGGCGCAGGAGCTCGAGCACCGCCTGGCGCGGCGGCACGCCCTCGTGCAGCACGCGGTCCACCGCCTCGCAGATCGGCATTTCGATGCCGTGATGCGCCGCAAGCTGGCGCACGGCGCGCGCCGCGTTGACGCCTTCGGCCACGTGTCCGAGATCGGCCAGGATCGCCGGCAGGGCCGTGCCTTCGGCCAGCGCGAGCCCGACGCGGCGGTTACGCGACAGGTTGCCGGTGCAGGTGAGCACCAGATCGCCCAGTCCCGCGAGTCCCATCAGCGTCTCGCGCGTGCCGCCGAGCGCCGCCGACAGGCGTCCGGTCTCGGCAAGGCCTCGCGTGATGAGCGCCGCGCGCGCGTTGTGGCCGAATCGAAGGCCGTCGCTCGCGCCCGCGGCAATGGCGAGCACGTTCTTCACGGCACCGCCCACCTCCACGCCCGTGAGGTCGTCGGATTCGTAGGCGCGCATCGTGTCGCCGCGCAAGAGCGCCGCAACGTCGCGCGCGAGCGCCGCGTCGGTCGCCGCCACGGCGAGGGCCGTCGGCAATCCGTGCGCGACCTCGTCGGCGAAGCTCGGCCCGGAAACCACGCCGACGGCCGACGGCCAGCGCGGCGCCAAGGCCTGGTGGGCGAGCCCGATCCCGGCCGGCAGCTCGGGCGCTGCCACGAAGCCCTTGGCGAGCCATACCAGCGGCGCGCGCGCGCCGGCGCGCGCGAGCGCGTCGGCCAGGTGACCGAGCGCGCCGATCGGCACGGCGGCAAGCAGCAGGTGGGATGCCGCGGCGGCGGCGGCGAGGTCCGATGCGAGCGACACTGCGGGGGGCAGCACCACGCCGGGCAGGTAGCGCGCGTTCTCGCGGGCTGCGGCGAGCGCGGCGATCTGCGCCGGGTCGCGGCCCCATAGCGTCACTTCGGGACGCAACGCGGCGCGGGCGGCAAGATGGCAGGCCATCGCGGTCCCCCACGCGCCCGCGCCGAGGACCGCCACGCGCGTCATGTCGGCAGGCCTTCGATGGGACCCTACAAGCCGAACACCTGCGCCAGCCGCACGTAGCCGGTCTGGCCGTCGCGGTGGCGTACCTTGACCCAGCCCGGCGCCGCCGTGGTCGCGGGCGAGGTCGCGGTCTCGGCGAGCTCGAGCAGCACGTTCTGCTCGGCGCGGAATACGAGCGCGGCGGAATCGTCCGGGTTCGCCCGCACGTCGGCCACCGGCGCCCGCACGATCAGCATGCGCTTGTCGGCCAGGTCCTTCGCGGAAAGCCAGCCGATGGTGCCGGTGGCGTCGCGCACCTTGGTCCAGCCCTCGATGCTCGTCAGCACCTCGACCGGCACGTCGCGGCCGTAGACGAACAGCCGCCGCCCCTTGGCCGAGGGCACGTCGTAGAGCACGGCCGGCGCCTCCGCGGTGGCGCGGAAATCGGCGCCGCCCGCAAGCGGCGGGGCGATCGCGAGGGCGGCCGCCAGCGCGGCGCGGGACGCTGCGGGCGCGAAGGCGCCGAGGCGCAAGCGCGTCCGCCCGTCAGTTGGTGACGGCGGGAGCCTGCTGCTGCATCTGCGCGAGCTGTTGCTGATACAGCACCTCGAAGTTGATCGGCGCAAGGTGCACCGGCGGGAATCCGGTGCGCGCCACGGCGTCCGCGATGGTCTCGCGAGCGTAGGGGAACAGCACGTTCGGACAGGCGATGGCCAGCACCGGTTGCATGTCCGAGGCCGCAACGCCGCGGATCGCGAACAGCCCGGCCTGGGACGCTTCGACGAGGAAGACGGTCTTGCCGTTGGCGGTGGCCGTCACGGTGATAGTGAGCACACACTCGTAGACATCCTGCGCGACCTGCTCCCCGCGCGTGCGCAAGCCGATTTCGACGTTGGGCGCCGCGGTGAGCTGGAACGACTGTGGCGCCCCGGGGTTCTCGACCGAGAGATCCTTCACGTAGATGCGCTCGATCGAGAAGCCGGGCTGTTGTGGTTGCGCCGCGGGCGGCGCGCCGTCGCCGGGCGGCGCGGTGGTGGGTTGGTCGGCCATGCTGGTTGCATCCTTGCGGTGGGCGAAAAATGGGCGATTTTACCCTACCGGGAACGCCTTCGCCGTGCGCCCTACTCGCCGCGCAAGAGGGAATCGAGCCTGCCCGCGCGATCGAGCGCGACCAGGTCGTCGAAGCCCCCGACGTGAGTGCCGCCGATAAAGATCTGCGGGACCGTGCGGCGCCCCGTCTTGTTCATCATTTCCACCCGCCTCGCGGGCTCCAGGTCGACGCGCACTTTCTCGATCCCGGTCACGCCCTTGGCGTGCAGGAAGCGCTCGGCGCGCACGCAGTAGGGACACACCGCGGTCGAGTACATCATGACGGCCGCGCTGATCCCGCCGTCTTCGGCGTCGTCGGTCATGTCTTACGAGGCGCCCGCGGCCTCCAGCGGCAGGCCGGCGTCCTTCCACGCCTTCACCCCGCCTTGCAACGAATAGATCTTCCCGAAGCCGAGCTTCGCGAGGGCGGCGCCGGCGCTGCGGCTGCGCCTGCCCAGCGCGCAGTAGACGACGACCGGGCGCGCGGTGAGCTTGGCGAGCTCTGCGCCGCGGCTTTCAAGCTGCGAAAGGGGGATGTGGACCGCGTTCGGCAGCTTGCCGCCCACGAATTCGGTGGTCTCGCGCACGTCGAGCAGGAGCGCGTTCTCGCGGTTGATGAGGTGGGTCGCGTTGAGCGTGCCGATCTCCTTCACGGAGGACAGCCGGCGCTGCACGAGCGGCCACAGGAGCATGGCGCCCGACAGAACCATGGCGAGGATCAGGATCCAGTTCTTTTCGACGAATGCCATCGGCGGCCCGGCGCTAATCACGAACGGTAAAATGATAACCGATCGCGATTTCAACCCCTCCGACCCGCAGGATCCATGTCAGCCGAACTCGCACAGCCGGTCCCCGTCCGGGGCGGCCGCCCGCGGCCCGCCGTGCGCCCGGTCGTGCTGATCATCCTCGACGGCTTCGGCTGCCGCGAGCCTGCGGCGGACAACGCGATCGCGAACGCGCGCATGCCGAATTTCCGCGCGCTCCTCGCAAGCTCGCCACACACGGTGATCGACGCCTCGGAGAAGCCGGTCGGGCTGCCGCGCGGGCAGATGGGCAATTCCGAGGTCGGCCATCTCAACATCGGCGCCGGGCGCGTCGTGTACCAGGACTTCACGCGCATCGATCACGCGATTGAAACCGGCGAGTTCGCCGCCAACCCCGTGCTGAACGACGCGATCGCGCAGGCGATGCGGCAAGGCGGCGCGGTGCACGTGCTCGGCCTCGTTTCCCCGGGTGGGGTGCACAGCCACGAGCGGCAGATCGCCGCGATGGTCGAGCTTGCGGGTGCAAAGGGGGCGGGAGCCGTGCTGGTGCACGCCTTCCTCGACGGCCGCGACACCCCGCCTCGCAGCGCCGGCGACTCGCTCGCCCACCTCGACAGCGTATGCGCCCGCTTCGCCGGGGCGCGCGTCGCCTCCATCGTAGGGCGCTATTTCGCGATGGACCGCGACCAGCGATGGGACCGGGTCGCGCAAGCCTACGAGCTCATCGTCGACGGTCGCGCTCCCTACAGCGCCGCGAGCGCGCGGGAAGCGCTGGCTGCCGCCTACGCGCGCGGCGAAAGCGACGAGTTCGTCAAGCCCACGGCGATCCTGGGCCGCGGCGGCGAGCCCGCCGTCATGCGCGACGGCGATGTCGTCGTGTTCATGAACTTCCGCGCCGACCGCGCGCGCGAGATCACCCGCGCCCTCACGGACCCCGCATTCTCCGCCTTCCCCCGAGTCCGCGTACCCAAGCTTTCGCGCTACGTCTGCCTCACGTCCTACGGAGACGACTTCGCGGGCCTGCCGGTGGCGTTCGGCCCGCAGAGCATCCGCCAGAGCTTCGGCGAATACATCTCGGGGCTCGGCCTTGCCCAGCTTCGCATCGCGGAGACGGAGAAGTACGCCCACGTGACCTATTTCTTCAACGGCGGCGTGGAGGCGGCCTACCCGGGCGAGGACCGCATCCTCGTGCCCTCGCCCAAGGTCGCCACCTACGACCAGAAGCCCGAGATGAGCGCGCGGGAGGTCACCGACAAGCTGGTGGCGGCGATCGCCTCCGGCAAGTACGACGCGATCGTCTGCAACTACGCCAACGGCGACATGGTCGGCCATACGGGAAACTACGAGGCGGCTTGCAAAGCGGTGGAGGTGCTCGACGAGTGCATCGGGCGCGTCGTGGCCGCCGCGCGCGGGGTGGGCGGCGAAGTGCTGATCACGGCAGACCACGGCAACGCGGAGAAGATGCACGACGAGGCAACGGGTCAGGCGCACACCGCGCACACGCTCAACCGGGTGCCGCTCGTCTACGTCGGCCGCCCGGCAACGGCGTGCGAAGGCGGGGCGCTGCAGGACATCGCTCCGACCCTACTTGCCCTCATGGGATTGCCGAAGCCGCCGGAAATGACCGGCAAGTCGCTGCTCAGCCTCTCTCGGCCGTAAAAGAGCGAGTCGCCGCGGGAACTTGCAACCGCCGCGCCGGACCAACGCCGGTGGCGGCACGATTCTTGTACCGCACGGGATCGAGAACGCCGCCGGTCGGTCCGGCATGGCCGGCCGGCCGCCCTTCGGCATGGCCTGCGGGGCGGCGTATACTTTTCACTGGGGCAGGACCGCCGCGCGCAACGTAAATCGCGCGCGGCATGGCAATCGACGAATCGGGAGCAGCGCAATGGCAATGAAAGTACCGGGCAAGCGCGACGGCTGGAAAAAGGCGGGGCTGATCGGCCTCGGCACCGTGCTGGGCGTTCTGCTGTCACTGAATTTCTCCGCAATCGCCCAGCGCGAGGCGAAGACCCCGATTCCGTACGAGGATCTCCAGCTCCTGTCGGCCGTGTTCGGCAAGATCAAGAGCGACTACGTCGAGACCGTTCCCGACGACAAGCTCATCAAGGAAGCGATCAACGGCATGGTGCACGGCCTCGATCCGCATTCCGACTTCCTGGACGCCGAGGCGTTCAAGGAGCTGCAGGTTTCCACCCAGGGCAAGTTCGGCGGCCTCGGCATCGAGGTGGGTGTGGAAGACGGCGTGGTGCGCGTGACGTCTCCGATCGAGGACACGCCCGCGTTCCGCGCGGGCATCAAGGCGGGCGACCTGATCGTCAAGATCGACGACATCGCCACGCGCGGGCTTCCGCTGTCGAAGGCGGTGGAGAAGATGCGCGGCAAGCCCGGCACGTCGGTCGTGTTGACGGTCGTGCGCAAGGACGTCGACCAGCCGCTCGTGTTCACGCTCGTGCGCGAGGAGATCAACGTCAAGAGCGTGCGCGCGAAGATGCTCGAGCCCGGGTACGGCTACATTCGCATCCGGAACTTCCAGGAACGCACCGGCGAGGACCTCGCCAAGGCGCTCAAGGATTTCTACGCCAAGGGCGATCTCAAAGGCCTCGTGCTCGACGTGCGCAGCGACCCGGGCGGCCTGCTGAATCAGGCGGTGGCGGTCTCCGCGGCGTTCCTGCCCAAGGACGCGCTCGTCGTGTACACCGACGGCCGCACGCCCGACGCGCGCATGCGCCTGTCCGCCAACAAGGACAACTACTCGCGCCGCGGCGACGACATCTTCAAGGATCTCCCGACCGCCGTGAAGAAAGTTCCGATGGTCGTGCTCGTCGATGGCGGCACGGCGTCGGCGTCCGAAATTGTCGCGGGCGCGCTCCAGGACCACAAGCGCGCGGTCGTGATGGGCAACCAGACGTTCGGCAAGGGCTCGGTGCAGACGATCCTCCCGCTCGGCAACAACGCGGGGCTCAAGCTCACCACGGCGC
>DATJXV010000191.1:0-15947 GCA_035499955.1 Casimicrobiaceae bacterium | reverse complement strand
TGACCCTGGTCGGCCTCCAGCATGCGCTCGCCATCGGCGTGCTGACGGGGCTTTTGATCTTCATTCCCTACGTGGGCTTCGGGCTGGGGCTGGTCCTCGCCGTACTCGCGGCACTCCTGCAAGGGTCGGGTTGGGGCGTCTTCGCCGGCGTGCTCGTGGTCTACGGCGTCGGCCAGCTGCTCGAATCGTACGTGCTCGTGCCGTATCTCGTCGGCGACCGCATCGGGCTGCATCCCCTCGCCGTGATCTTCGC
Source organism: Casimicrobiaceae bacterium (assembly GCA_035499955.1). Lineage (GTDB taxonomy): Bacteria > Pseudomonadota > Gammaproteobacteria > Burkholderiales > Casimicrobiaceae > VBCG01. The sequence continues at coordinate 15,694 of DATJXV010000191.1, read as the reverse complement.
GCTGCTCGCGTTCGGCCAGCTGTTCGGCTTCGCGGGCGTGCTGCTCGCCTTGCCGGCGTCGGCGGCGCTGCTCGTCGGCCTTCGCCACCTGCGCGGCGCCTATTTCGCCTCGCCGGTGTACGGCGATGACGACGAGCCGAGCGGTTAGGGCCTGTGAGCAGACCCTAGGGCGCGCCGTGGAGCAGCTCACCTTCGAACTCGCGGCGCCGGAGCCTCCGAGCTTCGCGAACTTCCTGCCCGGGCGCAACGGGGAAGCGGTGGCGGGGCTTCTCGCGCTCGCGCGCGGGGAGGCGCGCGAGACGGTCCTCTTTCTTTGGGGCGCGCCCGGATCCGGCCGCTCGCACCTGCTGCGAGCCGCCGTGGCCGCCGCGCCGGCGGGGCGTGCCGCCGTCTACGTCGGCGCGCCGACCGAAGTCCTCGCGGAACCTCCGGCCGACCGCGGCCTCGTGGCGGTCGACGACGCCGACACTGCCGACGCGGCCGCGCAGGCGCGGCTTTTCACCTTGTTCAACCGGCTCAAGGACACGGAGGGCCAGCTCATCGTGGCGGCGGCCGCGCCGCCGGCGCGAGTGCCGCTGCGCGACGATCTGCGCACGCGGCTCGGCTGGGGGCTCGTCTACGAGCTTGCTCCCCTGTCCGACGCCGATAAGCCCGAGGCGCTCGCGCGCTACGCCCGCGAGCGGGGCTTTCACCTCGGCGAGGACGTCGTCGCCTATCTGCTGATGCACGGCCGGCGCGACATGCCGACCCTGGTCGCCACGCTGGCCGCGCTGGACCGGTATTCCCTTGCCGCCAAGCGCGCCGTCACCGTCCCGCTGCTGCGGGAGTGGCTGCAGCGCGACTTGCCGCTGCGTCCGGACCGTCCCTAGGGCGACGGTTGCCCGGACCCGGGCGTTGTCGCAAAAGCACGCTTCCCGGCGGGCGCCCGACGCGGTGCGAGAATCCACTGTTAGTTCTTTGATTGTTCAGGTAAAATGATGGCAGGGCCCCGGAAGCCGCAGCAGTGGGTCAAGTCAACCGGCACAACGACGCGACCGTTAATGGCCTCGGCACGGGAAACCGGTGTCGTTTTTTCAACAACGGGAACGAGACTTCATGAAACATCTGGTTGCGGCACTTGTCGTGGCGGCGTTCTCCACCGTCACGTTCGCGCAAGGAACTACAACGGCTACGCCGGCACAAGCTGCGCCGGCGACGGCATCGGCCCCGGCTTCGGCGTCGACCTCGACCGGCAAGTCCGGTACGACGACCAAGAAGCACAAGAAGAAGAAGGCGAACAAATCATCTACCACCACGGGCGCCGCGAATGCGTCCGCCGCGTCGCCCACGAAGTAAACAACGCAACTCACTCACTCTGTCCAAACCCGAACCCTTGAGGAATCGCACATGAACAAGCTTCTCATCGCACTGATCGCCGGTGCCTTCGCGACGATCGCCGCCGCGCAGAACCCCGTGACCAACCCGTCGCCCATGACGAAGGAAAAGCAGCAGGACGTCTCGGCCACGACGCAGGCGGGCTCCGGCAGCTCGGCGTCGACACAGAAGACCGCGGCCGAGCAGGCCGCTGCCGTAAAGGCGTCGAAGGAAGTGTCGAAGATGACGACCGCCGAAAAGAAGGCGTTCGCCGCCGAGATCAACAAGCAGATGATCAACCCGAACAACGACGCCGGGACGGCGGCGACGGCGAAGATGCAGAAGGAAACCACGGCCGTGTCGAAGGCCACGCCGAAGCAGAACACCGAGCTCAAGACCAAGCAGGGCCAGCAGCAACTCAGCAAGGAACTGCAAGAGAAGTCCAAGAACCAGTAATTTCGCGGCTGGCGCGAAGTAGGGGCAGGGCGCGTGCCCTGCCTTTGCTTTTTCCGCCTTTGCAATTGCGCGGACAGCTTCGATGAGCGAGCTCGTAGCCGCACGCCCTTCGGTCACGGTCGCCACCGTGGTCGAGCGTGACGGCCGCTTCCTGCTGGTCGAGGAGGAAACGCGGACCGGGCGCAAGCTCAATCAGCCGGCGGGCCATCTCGAATCGGGCGAGACGCTCCCGGCCGCGGCGGCGCGGGAAGTGCTGGAGGAAACCGCGTGGACCGTCGAGCCGAGCGCGCTCGTCGGCGTCTATCGCTGGGAGGCCGCCGACACGGGCGCCACCTTCGTGCGCTTCTCGTTCGTGGCTCAGGCGCGCTCGCACGATCCGGCGCGCACCCTCGACGTGGGCATCGTGCGCGCGCTTTGGCTCGACTACGACGAAGTCGTCGCGCGCCGCGCCGATCACCGCAGTCCCCTCGTGCTCCGCTGCATCGACGACTACCGCGAGGGCAAGCGCTGGCCGCTCGACTTCGTTACCGAGGTCGCGGTGCAGCGCAGCTTCTGGGAGGACTCCGAAGCATGAAGCGGCGCGTGGTCGTCGGGCTCTCCGGCGGTGTGGACTCGTCGGTCGCGGCGTGGATGCTGAAGCAGCAGGGCTTCGACGTGGTCGGCGTCTTCATGAAGAACTGGGAAGACGACGACACCGACGAGTACTGCACGTCGCGCGAGGACCTGGTCGACGCGGCGGCGGTCGCCGACGTGATCGGCATCGAGCTCGTTGCCGTCAACTTCGCCGCGCACTACCGCGAGCGCGTATTCGCTCAGTTCCTGCGCGAATACGAGGCGGGTCGCACGCCCAACCCCGACGTGCTCTGCAACAGCGAGATCAAGTTCGCCGCGTTTCTCGACTACGCGCTCGATCTCGATGCCGATCTTGTGGCGACGGGGCACTACGCCCGCGTACGCCGCGGCGGCGAGGGGGTCGAGCTCCTGAAGGCGGTCGACGCGAGCAAGGACCAGAGCTATTTCCTGCACCGGCTGACGCAGCGGCAGCTCGCTCCCGTGACCTTTCCGTTGGGCGAATTCACGAAGCGCGAGGTCCGCGCGATCGCGCGGCGCGAGGGCATCCCGACCTACGCGAAGAAGGATTCGACCGGCATCTGCTTCATCGGCGAGCGGCCGTTCCGCGACTTTCTCGCACGCTACCTGCCGCGCAAGCCGGGTCCGATCGAGACGCCGGACGGGCGCGTGGTTGGCGAGCACCAGGGCCTTGCGTACTACACGCTCGGGCAGCGCCAGGGCCTGCGCGTCGGCGGCACGCGCGGTGCGAGCGACGCCGCCTGGTTCGTGGCGGGCAAGGACATGGCGCGCAACGCGCTGGTCGTGGTGCAGGGCCACGACCACCCGCGGCTGTATCGCCGCGAGGTCGAGGCGATCGACATGCACTGGATCGCGGGACGCGAGCCTGCGCTGCCGCACCGCTTCGGGGCGAAGACGCGTTATCGCATGCCCGATGCCGCGTGCACGCTCGCGCGGCGCGGCGCAGGCTACGCCGCGAGCTTCGAAGCGCCGCAATGGGCGCCGACCCCGGGGCAATATCTCGTGGTCTACGACGACGACGTCTGCCTGGGCGGCGGCGTCATCGCGGACTACGCGACGGCCGCTCGCGAAGCTGTCGGCGCGTAGGCGGCCTTCGGGCGCGAGGGCTTGGCGTCAGAACGGGATGTCGTCGTCGAAGTCGTCGACGTTCTTCTTGCCGCCGCCGCCGCTTGCGGGCTTGGCACCCCCGCCGCCGCTTTCGCGCCGCCCGCCGCCGCCACCACCGGAGAACTCGGCGTCGCCGCCGCTGCCGGCGTCGCGCCCGCTGCCGATGAGCTGCATGCGGTCGGCGACGATCTCGGTCGAGTACTTCTCCACACCGTCCTTGTCGGTGTACTTGCGCGTCTGGAGCCGGCCCTCGATGTAGACCGAGCGGCCCTTCTTCAGGTACTCGCCGGCGACCTCCGCCTGGCGCCCGAACAGCACCACGCGGTGCCACTCGGTGCGCTCCTGCTTCTCGCCGCTCTTGTCCTTCCACTGCTCACTGGTGGCGATGTTGAGGTTGGTCACGGCGTCGCCGCCGGTGGTGTAGCGCGTTTCCGGATCGCGCCCGAGGTTGCCGAGCAGGATCACCTTGTTGACGGAGGCCATAGCTTACGTTTCTCCCATCGAGTAATTGGCGGCCGGGGCGGCCGGGGCTGCCATGGTGGCAGTGGCGGCTAGCCACAGCACGATCAGCGCCACGCAGAAGACGAACACGGACACGTCGCCCAGGTGTTCGGCGAGCCAGCCGCCGGCCGCGGCGCCCGCGAACGCGCCGAGGAATTGGGCGCTCGAGTTGACGCCGATCGCCGCGCCGCGCGTCTGCGCGCCGGCGTACTTCGACACGAGCGACGGCAGCATCGCCTCGAGCAGGTTGAGCGCCGCGAAGAACACCGTGAGGGCGATGCACAGCGCCGCGAGCGAGTGCAGCGCCGCGGCCACGCCGAGCACGGACGCGAGGAGGACCGTCACCGCGCCGTTCATGAGCGGCTTGCCGCGGTCGGGTCGGTCGACCCGGCGCAGGAACGGCAGCATGACGAGGATCGAGACGACGAGCACGGGCAGGTACACGATCCAGTGCCGCTCCGCGGCGATCCCGTCGTCGCGCAGCGCGAACGGCACCTGGGTGAACAACGCCATCAGCACGGCGTGGAGAGCGAAGGTGCCGTAGTTGAGGCGCAGGAGCTGCGGGTCGCGCGCCACCAGCGCGAGCTGGCCGGGCACGAGCTCGCGCTCGCCCGAGGCACGCTCCGGGATCGGCACGGCAAAGCGGACGACCGCCATGGCGCCGAGCGCGAGGACGCCCGTCAGCGCGAAGATGCCGGGCACGCCGATCCACGCCTTGAGCACCGGCCCGACGATGAGAGACACGGCGAAGGTGGCTGCGATGGTGATCCCGATCGCGGCCATGGCGCGCGTTCGCACGACCTCGCGGGTGAGGTCCGCCGTGAGGGCGATCACCGCCGCCGAGATGGCCCCGGCGCCCTGCACCGCGCGCCCGACGATCACCCAGCCGATGTCGTGCGCGGCGGCGGCGAGGAAGCTTCCCGCGACGAAAAAGGCGAGGCCGATGTAAATCACGGGCTTGCGCCCCCATCTGTCGGAAGCCCAGCCGAGGGGAATCTGCAGCACCGCCTGCGTGAGGCCGTAGGCCCCGAGCGCGATGCCGATCAGCGTGTGGCTCGCGCCGCCCGGGAGCTCCTTCGCGTACAGCGCGAACACCGGCAGGATGACGAACATGCCGAGCAGACGCAGCGCGTAGATGCTGGCGAGGCTCACGGTGGCGCGCCGCTCGGCGGGCGTCATCCGCGGTCTAGCGGCCGGCGGCGCGGGGCTCGACATGGGCGCGTGCAGCAAGTGGAAGCGAACGAGTGAAACGCAATATACTAACAGGTTCGCCCTTCTCGCCTTAGGACCGAAGTCTTAGGCCGGATGCAGGATTGATTCGTCTACGACGGCCGTTACGAAACGACAGCGAAACGACAGGACACCAAGCACCGAATGGATTCGATCCGCATCCGCGGCGCACGCACGCACAACCTCAAGAACCTCAATCTCGACCTGCCGCGCAACCGGCTGATCGTGATCACCGGGTTGTCCGGCTCGGGCAAGAGCTCGCTCGCGTTCGACACCCTCTACGCAGAGGGGCAGCGGCGCTACGTCGAGTCGCTGTCCGCGTACGCGCGGCAGTTCCTGCAACTCATGGAGAAGCCCGACGTCGACCTGATCGAGGGCCTGTCGCCCGCGATCTCCATCGAGCAGAAGGCGACCTCGCACAACCCGCGCTCCACAGTGGGCACGGTCACCGAGATTCACGACTATCTGCGCCTGCTCTTCGCGCGCGTAGGCGATCCTTACTGCCCCGACCATCCCGAGCAGAAGCTCGCCGCGATGACGATCTCGCAGATGGTCGACGCCACGCTTGCGCTCGGCGCCGCCTCCGGCGATCAGGAGCTGCGCCTCATGATCCTCGCCCCGGTGGTCGTCAACCGCAAGGGCGAGCATCTCGAGCTCTTCGTCGAGCTCCGCGCGAAGGGCTTCGCCCGCGTCCGCGTCGACGGCAAGGTCTACGAGATCGACGCGGTGCCCAAGCTCGCCAAGACGACCAAGCACACGATCGAGGTGGTCGTCGACCGCCTCAAGGTGCGCGAGGAGTTCAAGCAGAGGCTCGCCGAGTCGTTCGAGACCGCGTTGCGCAACGGCGATGGCCGTGCCATCGCGGTCGAGATGGGGAACGAAAACGAGCACAAAGGCGAGCATCTTTTCTCCGCCAAGTTCGCGTGCCCGATCTGCAACTACTCGCTGCAGGAGCTCGAGCCGCGCCTGTTCTCCTTCAATAGCCCGATCGGCGCTTGCCCGCGCTGCGACGGGCTGGGCAGCATCAGTTTTTTCGATCCGAAGCGCGTGGTCGCGTTCCCGCAGCTTTCGCTCGCCTCCGGCGCCATCCGCGGCTGGGACCGCCGCAACCAGTTCTACTTCCAGCTCTTGCAAAGCCTCGCCAAGCACATCGGCTTCGACATCGAGCGGCCGTTCGCGAAGCTCCCCGAGCGCGTGCAGAACCTCGTGCTGTACGGCTCGGGCGACGAAAAGATCCCCTTCACTTACCTCTCCGACCGCGGCAAGCCGCTCGTGCGCGAGCACACCTTCGAAGGGATCCTGCCCAACCTCGAGCGCCGCTATCGCGAAACCGACTCCGTGATGGTGCGCGAGGAGCTCGCGAAGTACCTCAACAACAAGCCGTGCCCCGAATGCAACGGCACGCGCCTTCGGCGCGAGGCGCGCTTTGTCAAGGTCGGCCAGGGCGACACCGCGCGCCCGATCTACGAGATCTCGAGCCTGCCGCTCAAGGGCACGATGGAGTACTTCCGAACGATCAAGCTCGACGGACAGAAGGCGGCCATCGCCGACCGCATCATCAAGGAGATGACGAGCCGGCTCACGTTCCTCAATAACGTCGGGCTCGACTACCTGGCGCTCGACCGCTCGGCGGAGACGCTCTCGGGCGGCGAGGCGCAGCGCATCCGGCTCGCCTCGCAGATCGGCTCAGGCCTTACCGGCGTCATGTACGTGCTCGACGAGCCTTCCATCGGCCTTCACCAGCGCGACAACGACCGCCTGCTTGCTACGCTCAAGCACCTGCGCGACCTCGGCAACAGCGTGATCGTCGTCGAGCACGATCAGGACGCGATCAGCGTGGCCGACTACGTCGTGGACATGGGGCCGGGCGCGGGCGAGCACGGCGGCCAGGTCGTCGCGCAGGGCACGCCCGACGAAATCCGCCGCGCGCCGCATTCGCTCACCGGCCAGTACCTCGCGGGTCACCGCCAGATCCCCGTGCCCGCGAAGCGCAACCGGGCAGAACAAGATCGCGAGCTCACGATCACGGGTGCCTCGGGCAACAACCTGAGGCACATCACGCTGCATCTTCCGGTCGGACTGTTCGTGTGCGTCACCGGCGTGTCGGGCTCCGGGAAGTCGACGCTCATCAACGACACGCTGTACCACGCGGTCGCGCGCCACCTGTACGACAGCGCGGAGGAGCCGGCGCCGTATGCCGAGATCGAAGGTCTGGAGCACTTCGACAAGGTCATCAGCGTCGACCAGAGCCCGATCGGCCGCACGCCGCGCAGCAACCCCGCGACGTATACCGGGCTGTTCACCCCCATCCGCGAGCTCTTCGCGCAAGTGAAGGATGCGCGCGAGCGCGGCTACGGACCCGGCCGCTTCTCGTTCAACGTCAAGGGCGGGCGCTGCGAGGCGTGCCAGGGCGACGGCCTCATCAAGGTCGAGATGCACTTCCTGCCCGACGTGTACGTGCCGTGCGACGTCTGCCACGGCCAGCGCTACAACCGCGAGACGCTCGAGATCCGCTACAAGGGAAAGAACATCCACGAGGTCCTGTCGATGACGGTCGAGCAGGCCTACGCGTTCTTCGAGCCCGTGCCCGCGGTGGCGCGCAAGCTCGCCACCCTCCTCGACGTCGGGCTCGGCTACATCACGCTCGGGCAATCCGCGACGACGCTCTCCGGGGGCGAGGCGCAGCGCGTCAAGCTCGCGCTCGAGCTATCGAAGCGCGACACCGGACGCACGCTCTACATCCTCGACGAGCCGACCACGGGCCTGCACTTCCACGACATCGAGATGCTGCTCACGGTGCTGCACCGCCTGCGCGACCACGGCAACACGGTCGTGGTGATCGAGCACAACCTCGACGTGGTCAAGACCGCGGACTGGATCATCGACCTCGGCCCCGAGGGCGGCGCGGGCGGCGGCACGGTCGTGGCGGAAGGCACGCCGGAGACGGTCGCGGCGACCGCGGCGAGTTACACCGGACACTATCTGAAGCCCGTGCTCGATGCCGAGGCGAAGCGGCGCGGCAAGGCCGGCGAGGCGCCCGCACGCAACGGCCGCGGCCGCAAGGTGTCGGGCGACCTGCTCGGCTAGGGCCTTCAGAGGAGCGTCCCGGAAGGCAGCGGCGTCTCCACCACCGTGCCGTCGTCGAGAGCGAGGCGATAAGCATTGGCGCCGGGCTTGCCCACTACCACCTCCGCGAGATTGTCGTCGATGAAATGCAGCGCGGCGCCGTCGTCGGCGGCGTAGCCGGGTGGCACGCGTCCTGCGGCGAGGAGTCGATGGAAACGTGGGGCGCCGCTCCGCTTCACCGTCGTAGTGCGGGCACGCGGTGCCGGGCAGCCAGCCGAGGCCGCGCAGCGGGGTGAGCGGGCCGGGCACGGAGTCGGTGACGCCGTACTCGAACCAGCAGATCATGCCGGCGCTGATGCCGCCCAGCACGACGCCGCGCTCGTACGCGGCCCGCAGCACGACGTCGAGCCCCCATTCGCGCCACAGCGCGAGCAGCGAGCGCGTGTTGCCGCCGCCGATGTAGATCGCGTCCTGCTCGAGCACGAAGCCCGCGAGGTCGGCGGCTTGAAGAGCGACAGATGCGTGGCCCGGCAGTCGAGCGAGGCCATCGCCTCGTAGAATTTGCAGCGCATCGATTCCGCGTCGCCGCTCGCCGTGCCAACGAAGCACACGCGCGGATTGGCCTTGCCCGTCGTGCGCAGGAAATGGCGGTCGAGGACGCCGCTGCTCTCCATCAGGAAGCCGCCGCCGCCCTGCACCACCAATTGGCGCATCGCGCTCACGTCATTCGGCGGCCTTCGTGATTGCCGCGAGGATTCCCTGCAGGAGCTGCGTGGGCGTGGGCGGGCAGCCCGGGATCGCGACGTCGACCGGGATCACGTTGGCCACCCGGCCCAAGCTCGCGTAGCTCTCGCCGAAGATGCCGCCGCCGCATGCGCAGTCGCCGGCGGCGACGACGAGCCGCGGCTCGGGGGTGGCGTCGTACGTGCGCCGCAGCGCAATCGCCATGTGCTTCGAGACCGGTCCCGTGACGAGCAGCATGTCGGCGTGGCGCGGGCTCGCCACGAACTTGATGCCGAGGCCCTCGATGTTGTAGTAAGGATTGCCGAGCGCGTGGATTTCGAGCTCGCAGCCGTTGCACGAGCCGGCGTCGACCTGGCGGATGGCGAGCGCACGCCCGAGCGTGCGCAGAACCTGCGCCTGCAGGCGCGTAACGACGACCATCTCGTCCGCCGCGTCCGGCGCGCGCTCGGTCTTGATGCCCGCCTTGGCGATTTGCTTCAGGATCGTCAGCATGTCTTTTTCTACAGATCGTGTCCGCTATAGGAGAGGTTGAACGACTTGTTGATGAGCGGGAAGTCGGGGACGATGTTGTCGATGATGGCGTGCTCGAGCACCGGCCAGTTCTGCCATGACGGGTCGTGCGCGTGACAGCGGCGTATGGCGTCGCCGGGACCGCTCGTGAGCGCGACGAACACCGGCCCGCGCCATCCTTCGACCAGCCCGAAACCCTGGCGGAGGGCCGGCGTGCCGCCGACGGCCGCGCGGATGGGACCGTCGGGCAAGTCGTCGACGATCGCGCGCACGAGCCGCAGCGATTCCGCGATCTCGTCGAAGCGGACCGCCACGCGTGCGGCGACGTCGCCGCCGTCGGCGCCGACCTTGCGCACGCCGAGCTTGTCGTAGGGCGGCGCCGGAAAATCGCAGCGCGCGTCGAATGCCTGGCCGCTCGCGCGGCCGGCGAGCCCCGTGAGGCCGAGCGTGTACGCGAGCTCGGGGGTCACGCGCCCGCAATTGCGGAAGCGATCCTGCACGCCGGCGTGCTCGTCGTAGATGCCGCGCACGATCTTCACTTCGTGCGCGAGTCGCGCGCATTCCTCGCGCATGCGCTGCGCCTGCGTGGTGTCGACATCGCGCGCGACTCCCCCCGGCACGATGGCGTCCATGAGCAGGCGGTGCCCGAACGTCGCGAGGTTCGTGCGCAGGACATCCTCCTTGAGGCGCGAGAACTGCGCCAGGCCGAACGCGAAGCCCGCGTCGTTGCCGAGGTAGCCCAGGTCGCCCAGGTGGTTCGCGATGCGTTCGCGCTCGAGGAGCAGCGCGCGCAACCACAGGGCGCGCAGCGGCACCTCGACACCCGCGATGCTTTCGAGCGCCTGCGCGTACGCCCACGCGTACGCCACGGTGCTGTCGCCCGACACGCGGCCCGCGAGGCGGATGCCGTCGGCGATCGGCATCGACTCGAAGCGCTTCTCGATGCCCTTGTGCACCCAGCCCAAGCGCTCTTCGAGCCGCAGCACCTTCTCGCCGACGACCTGGAAGCGGAAGTGACCGGGCTCGATGATGCCCGCGTGCACTGGACCGACGGGGATCTCGTGCACGCCGTCGCCCTCGACCTTGACGAAGGCGTACTCCTCCTCGCCCGGCTGCCACTTCTCCTGCGCGACGAAGTCGCGGCGCAGGGGAAACTGGTCGATCGGCCAGCTCGCGAGCCACAGCCAGGGTCGCTGGTCGTCGCCGTCGCAGGCGATGCCCATGAGGTCGAACGCGGCGCGCTGCATGCGCGCCGCGGCGGGGAAGATGGTCGAAAGGTCGGGGTACTGGCCCCCTTCGGGCATCGTGTGTGTAAGCAGCGTGAGGCCGTCGCCGTCGCGCAGCACGACGTGCAGGCAAAAGCCCGCGTCGCGGTCACGCTCATCGGTGAGCCACAGGGCGATCAGCTCGCCGCCCTGCTCGCGCATGCCGCGGCAGGTCACGAGGAGCTGTGCGCCGGTCGCCGCCGCGCGCCGCGCCGGAATGACCGAGGGCACGCCGGCCGAGGTGAGCCCGAACGCGGACAGGTTCATCCGATGAGGCGCGCCGCCTGCCGGTACCAGTCGGCAAGGAAGGGCGGGATCCACAAGCCCAGCATCAGCACGAGGCCCAGGTGCGCGAACACCGGCAGCATCGACGGGCGCATGGGAAGGCGGCGCGCGGTGGTCTCGCCGAACACCATGGGCTGCACCTTCGAGAACACGGCGGCGAAGGCGAGCCCCAGCGCGCCCAGCAGGAAGGGCGTGGCCCACGGCGCCTCGCGCATCGCGGTAGTGAGCACCAGGAACTCGCTCGCGAACACCCCGAACGGCGGCATGCCGAGGATGGCGAGCGAGCCGATCGCGAGTCCCCAGCCGACCAGCGGGCTGATCGTGATGAGGCCTCGGATGTCGTCCATCACCTGGGTGCCCGTCTTTTGCGTCGCGTGGCCGACCGTGAAGAAGATCGCCGACTTGGTGAGCGAGTGCACGGTCATGTGCAGGAGCCCCGCGAAGTTGGCGACCATGCCGCCCATGCCGAAGGCGAACGTGATGATACCCATGTGCTCGATCGACGAGTAGGCGAAGAGCCGCTTGATATCCTTCTGCCGCGACAGGAGAAGCGAGGCGACCACGACCGAGAGCAGGCCGAAGCCCATCATCAGGTTGTTGGCGAACGCGGTCTGCAGGGCGCCTTCGACGAGCACCTTGCAGCGCACGACCGCATAGAGCGCGACGTTCAGCAGCAGCCCCGAGAGCACGGCCGATACCGGCGTGGGACCTTCCGCGTGCGCGTCGGGCAGCCAGTTGTGCAGCGGGACGAGGCCGACCTTGGTGCCGTATCCGACCAGGAGAAATACGAAGGCGAGCGACAGCACGGTGGGTCCGAGCTGGCCCTTCACGCCGTCGAGCTCGGTCCACAGGAGCGCGCCGCCGCCCGCGCCCAGGAGCTTCTCCGCCGCGAAGTAGAGCAGGATCGTGCCGAACAGCGCCTGCGCGATGCCGACGCCGCAAAGGATGAAGTACTTCCATGCTGCCTCGAGGCTCGCCGGCGAGCGGTACAGCGAGACGAGGAGCACCGTGGTGAGCGTGGCTGCCTCCATGGCGACCCACAGGATTCCCATGTTGTTGGTAAGAAGGGCGAGCAGCATGGTGAAGCTGAAGAGCTGGAACATGCTGTGGTACAGGCGCAGGCGCGCCGAGCTGAGGCGCTTGTGCTCCTCCTCGATGCGCATGTAGGGCTGCGAGAACAGCGAGGTGGTGAAGCCGATGAAGGCCGTGAGCGCGACCAGGAACACGTTGAAAGGATCGACGAAGAACTGGCGGTCGAGGACAAGCAGCGGCCCCTCCGAGACGACGCGCGCGGTGAGCGCGGCGGCGGCGAGGAACGTCGCGAGGCTCGCCGCCACGTTCACCTTGGGCGCGATGCGATGGTGCCCGAGCGCGGCGAGCACGGCCGCCCCGGAGAGCGGGAAGCCCAGGACTGCGAGGATCTCGATCACTCGGCCTCGCCTTCCTTCAACTTTTCCATGTGCTTCAGGTCGAGGCTGTCGAACTGTTCGCGGATCTGGAAGAAGAACACGCCGAGGATCAGCATGCCGACGAGCACGTCGAGCGCGATGCCGAGCTCCACCACCATCGGCATGCCGTAGGTCGCGCTCGTCGCCGCGAAGAAGAGGCCGTTCTCCATCGACAGGAAGCCGATCACCTGCGGGATCGCCTTGCGCCGCGTGATCATCATGAGGAACGAGAGCATCACGGTGGCCATCGCGATGCCGAGCGTTGCGCGCGTCACGGTGTTCGCGAGTTGCGAGATCGGCACCGCCAGGTTGAACGAGAAGATGACGAGCACCAGCCCGACGATCATCGTGGTCGGGACGTTGATTAGGCCTTCGACGTCCCACTTCACGTCGAGCCTCTGCACGAGCCGGTGCAGGAGCCACGGCAGGATCGCCACCTTGAGGACGAGCGTGATCGCGGTGGAGAAGTAGAGGTGCGGCTGCGCGGTTGCGTAGGCCACGATGGCGGTGGAGCAGGCGAGCGCCAGCCCCTGTGCGGCGAAGAGGTCGATGAGCGTCACCACGCGGCGCTGCGCGAGCATGGCGAAGGCGAGCAGCAGGAGCACCGACGCGAGGAGGTTGATGAGCTGGGCGTAGAGCGGGAGCGATTCCATCGCTACGCACCGAGGAGCAGGTTGACGAGCATCGCGAGCACCGCGAGCATGAACGCGGTCCCGAGGAACTCGGGCGCGCGGAAGATGCGCATCTTCGCCGACAGCGTCTCGATCAGCGCCAGCGCGACGCCGCCGATCGCGAGCTTCGCGACGAGCAGCGGCGCGGACGACATCACGGCCAGCCAATCGGCGCCGCTCACCACGATGCCGAACGGGAAGAAGAGAGCCAGGCCGATGCACGAGTAGTTGAAGAGCTTGAGCGCGGCGGCCCATTCGAGGAGGGCGAGGTGGCGCGCCGAGTACTCGAGCAGCATGGCCTCGTGGATCATGGTGAGCTCGAGGTGCGTGGCCGGGTTGTCGACCGGGATGCGCGCGTTTTCCGCGAGCGACACCATCGTGAATGCCACGCCCGCGAACGCGAGGCTCGGATAGATGCCGATCTCGTGGTGGGCCAGCGTGTCGACGATCTGCGGCAGCGAAGTGGAGCTCGAGATGAGCGAGGCGGTGAACAGCACCATCAATAGCGCCGGCTCGGCCAGGAAGCCGACGAACATGTCACGGCGGGCGCCCAGGGAGCCGAACGCGGTGCCGATGTCCATGGCCGCCAGGGACATGAACACGCGGGCGAGCGCGAACAGCCCGACGAGGGCGATCGCATCGGCGGCGCGCGCGAACGGCAGGTCGGTGGCGAGCGAAGGCACGATCGCGGCGGCGCAGGTCATCGCCCCGAAGACGATGTAGGGCGTCAGCCGGAAGATCGGCGAGGCGTTCTGCGCGACGACGGCGTCCTTGACGAACAGCTTGCGGATCGTGCGGTAAGGCAGGAACAGCGACGGTGCCCGCTTGTTCTGCAGCCACGCGCGGCACTGGTTCACCCAGCCCACCAGCAGCGGGGCGAGCATGAGCGCGACGGCCACTTGGACGAGCTGCGACAGGTAGGCCGACATGCTCATTGGATGAAGAGCAGCAGCGCGATGAGGGTGAAGAAGCTGTACGTCAGGTACACCGAGATGCGCCCCTGCTGGATGTAGCCGGCCATTCGTCCGAGCACGTCCGACCCGCGTGCAATGGGCAGGTAGAGCCAATGCCACAGGGGGTCTTCGACCCGCACGGCGTAGCGCGGCTTCCCGTCGAAGGGCGACGGAAGGTGGCGTTGCATGCGGAAGAAGGGCTCGAACACCGTGCGGATCGGTTGGCCGAAACCCTCCGCCGTGTCCTGCATGCGCGGCGTCTGTGCGGGGAACCCGCAGTCCCACGGCGGCGCGCGGCGCACGCGCCCGTGGTAAAGCCGATGCACGACCTGGATCGTCACGAGGACCACGGCGACGATCACCACGAGCACGATGAGCGGGCTGTAGCTCGAGCGGTCGGCGTTGATGGGCGCGAGGAACAGCCACCCGGCGCTGGTGCCGGTGCGCGCGCTGCTGCCGACGAGCGCGACGTTGACGGGATCGATGAGAGCGATCACGGCCACCGGGACGATCCCGAGCAGCACGCATCCCGCCGCGAGGTACACGAGCGCGGTGCGCTCGAGCTTGCCGGCGTCGTGCGCATAGGCGAGGTTCGATTCGCGCGGCCGGCCGAGGAACACGATCCCGTAGAACTTGACCATCACGTAGGCGGCGAGCGCGACCGCGAGCACCAGCGCCGCGGTGGCCACGGGCACGAGCATGTTGACGAAGGATTGCGGCAGGCTCGGCGTAAACAGGAATGCCTGCAGCAGCAGCCATTCCGACACGAAGCCGTTCAGCGGCGGCAGGCCGGCGATGGCGAGCGTGCCGACGAGGGCGAGCCACGCCACCCACGGCATGCGGTGGATCAGCCCACCGAGCTTGCCGAGGCTTCGCTCGTGGGTCGCGTGCAGCACCGAGCCCGTGGCGAGAAACAGCAGGCTCTTGAAGAACGCGTGGTTGAGGCAGTGGTACAGGACTGCCGTGAGCGAGATCGCCGCGAGCAGCGTCTTGTCGTAGGCGCGGAAGAGGATGCAAAGGCCGATCCCCGCGGCGATGATCCCGATGTTCTCGATCGACGAGTACGCGAGCAGGCGCTTCATGTCGGTCTGCACCGCCGCGAACACCACGCCGAAGAGTGCGCTGACGAGTCCGAGCGCGAGCACCGCCACGCCCCACCACCACAGCTGGCCGTGCAGGAGGTCGAACGACACGCGAAGGAAGCCGTAGATCGCCGTCTTCAGCATCACGGCGCTCATGAGCGCCGAGACGGGCGAAGGAGCCGCCGGGTGCGCCTCGGGGAGCCATACGTGCAGTGGCACGAGGCCCGCCTTGGCGCCAAAGCCAAACACGGCGAGCAGGAAGGCAACAGCGGCCCAGCGCGGGGCGAGGTGGGCGCTGCGCATCGCATCGAAGGTGAATTGCCAGCTTCCCCCCTGCATCACCCCGAAGCTGAGCAGAATGGCGATCGCTCCCACATGCGCAATCAGCAGGTACAGAAAGCCCGCGCGGCGGATCTCGGCAATGCCGTGCTG
>DATJXV010000190.1:0-8651 GCA_035499955.1 Casimicrobiaceae bacterium | reverse complement strand
AGGCGGCGCACAGCCTGCCGGCCGAGCGCGACAGCTTCATCGGTCGCGGCGGCGCGCTCGCCGACCTTGCGCGGCGCTTCGAGCGGGACGCCCGGCTGGTGTCGGTTCTCGGGCCGGGGGGCGCGGGCAAGACCCGGCTCGTCACGCGCTTCGGGTGGAGCGCGCTCGCCGACTTCCCGGGCGGTGTCTTCTTCTGCGACCTGACGCCGGCGCGCGATCTGGACGGGATCGTACATGCGGTCGCCCAGGGCCTCGACGTGCCTCTCGGCAAGGACGATCCCGTCGTCCAGCTCGCGAACGCCATCACGGGCCGGGGCCGATGCCTCATGATCCTCGATAATTTCGAGCAGGTCGCGCGTGACGCCGCAGCGACGCTCGGTCCATGGCTCAACCGCGCGCCTCATGCGCGATTCCTCGTGACCACGCGTGAAGTGCTGGGGCTGCCGGGCGAGGAGACGCTCCCGCTCGCCCCACTGGCGCCGACGGAGGCCTGCGAATTGTTCATGCGCAGGGCCGAAGCGGTGAAGTCGGGATTCGCGCCCAACGCCGAGGACTCGGCGGCGATCGCCCCGTTGGTCCGGCTGCTCGACGGCCTGCCCCTCGCCATCGAACTCGCGGCGGCCCGGGTGCCGGTGATGCCGCCGCGCACGCTCCTCGCGCGCATGACCGAGCGCTTCAAGCTGCTCACGACGGCAGGCGGGCGCGTGGACCGCCAGGCGACGCTGCGCGCCGTGTTCGATTGGTCCTGGGACCTGCTGTCGCTGCCGGAAAAGGCCGCACTCGCGCAACTGTCCGTCTTCGAAGGCGGATTCACGCTCGAGGCGGTCGAGGCGGTCCTCGATCTGTCGGCCTATCGCGATGCACCCTGGCCGGCGGATGCGCTGCAGTCGCTCGTGCAGAAATCGCTCGTCAGGCCGGTGTCCGATGTCCGCTTCGACCTGCTCGTCAGCATCCAGGAATACGCCGCCGAGCATCTGCGCGCCGAGCAGCGTTATGAAGGCAGCGGCGCAACGGCGCGGGTCGCGGCCGAAGCGCGGCACGGGCGGTATTACGCGAGCCTCGAAGAGGAGGAGGCGACGGCGAACGCATGCGTGGAGATCGACAACCTCGTCGCGGCTTGCTGCCGCGCGGTTGCGCGCGGCGACGCCGAAGCGGCCACGCGCACCCTCGTGCGCGCGTGGGCAGGACTGAAGCTGCGGGGTCCGTTTCGAACCGCCGTCGACCTCGCGTCTCGGGTGGAAGGCGGCAAGTCGCTCGATCGGCGCGGCGCGGCGCGTGTCAACGTCGTCGCGGGAGAGGCGCTCCAATACTGCGCGAAGAGCTCCGAGGCCCGCGCACGCCTCGAGGCATCGCTTGCGAGCGCACGTGCGGTCGGAGACTCGGCCTGCGAGTGCGACGCGCTGATCCATCTCGGTTTCCTGGCCCGGCAGGAGGGAGACGTGGAAGCGATGCAGACCTGCCTCGATGCGGCGCTCGCCGTCGCCGACGAGTCCGACGACCGCAGGCTGCAGGGCAACGCGCGCAACGGCCTGGGTCAATTGAACGCGATCGTCGGCCGGCTGCCCCAGGCCCGGGCGCAATACGAGCAGGCGCTGATCCTCGCGCGCGAGGCACGCGACCGCCGCCTGGAGGGCGCCGTGCTCGCCAACCTGGCCATCCTCTACGGCAGCATCGGTTTTCTCGACAAGGCGCGGGCGCACTCCGAGGCGGCGCTCGCGCTCGCACGGGATTTGGGTGACCGGCGGGTCGAGTCGAACACGCTTTGTCACCTCGGATTGCTGCAGTTCCTGGAGGGTGCGCTCGCCGAAGCGGAGGACAGCCTCGAGTCGGCGCTGGGCATGGCGCGCGACATGGGAAATGGCAACCTCGAGGTCGTGGCGCTATGCAACCTCGGCATCGTGCGCGAACGCGCGAACGACCTTCAAGCAGCGCGGCGCCATCTCGAGCGCGCGCTGGCGATCGCGCGCGAGCTCGGGCACAAGCGGCCCGAAGGACAGGTCCTGAGCTACCTGGGCCTCGTGCACGCGCGGCGCGCCGCGTTCGCCGAAGCTCGCCGCTGCCTCGACGACGGCGAGGCGCTGCTGCGCGCGGTGTCCGACCTCGAAAGCCTCGGCATCCTTCTCGCCATCCGCACGGAGGCATTGAAGCTCGAAGGATTCGTCGACGACGCGCGGCATGCGCTTGCAGCGGCCGAGGCCATCGCTGCCGAAGTCTCGCCAGGCGCGGGTTCGGAGTTCGGACACGCCCTCGCCCGCGCGCGGCGATCGCTCGGAGCCGTGTCGCCTTAAGGATTGCGAGCCATCCGCGGCGGGCCTTGCCAGTCGCCGCCGAGGGCCTTGATGAGAAAGACGGTGGTCAGAAGCTGCTGTCCGCCGAGCTGCGCGGCAAGGCGCTCGTTGTTCAGAAGCCCTTGCTGCGCGGTGATGACGTCGAGATAGGTGGCGACGCCTCCCTCGTAGCGGCTGTTGGCGAGGTCGAGCACCCGCTGCGTGCTGGCGATGGCCACGCGCGCCTGCGCGGTGGCGCTGTCGAGCGCCGACAGGCCGGCGATGCCGTCCTCGACCTCCTGCATGGCGACGAGCACGGTGCGCCGGTAGCTGGCGACCGTGACGTCGTAGCCCGCGCGCGTGAAATCGACATTGGCGGCGATGCGGCCACCGTCGAAGATCGGCTGCAGGATCGACACGCCGAGGGACCACAGCAGGCTCGGCGCGTTGAACAGTGTTGCGAGCGAGACGCTTTCCACGCCGTATCCTGTCGGCGCGAGCGTGATGCTCGGATAGAACGCCGCGGTGGCGACGCCGATCTGCGCGTTCGCGGCGGCCATGGCCCGCTCGGCGGACGCGACGTCCGGGCGCCTCTCGAGGATGTCCGACGGCACGCCAAGCGGCACCGGCGGCGGCGCGATCGTCGTCTGCGTGGATGCGAGCGAGAACTGCGGCGCGGGTGTGCCCGTGAGCGTGGCGATCGCGTGCTCGAACTGGCTGCGCTGCCGGCGCAGGATGTCGACCTGCGTCAGGGTGCTGTCGAGCAGTGCCTGCTGCTGCGCGACGTCCAGGCCGGAGGCGGCGCCCAGGTCGTGGCGGGCGGTCGCGTACTCCAGCGCTCTTCGCTGCAGGGCGATCGACCGTGCGAGGACGTCGAGCTCCACGTCCGTCTCACGCAGCGCGAAGTACGCCGCGGCGAGGTCGGTGGTGAGCACGAGGCGCGTGTTCTCGAAGTCCGCCGCCGACTGCTCGGAGGAGGCGCGCGCGCTTTCGACACTTCGCTGCACGCGGCCGAACAGGTCGAACTCGTAGTTGACGGCGAGCGCCAGGACGAAGTCGTTCTGGACGGTGGAGAAGTTGGGCGAGTTGTAGTTGGTCTGCGGTCGGTCGGCGGATATCTTGAAGCGCGACAGCCGCGAACCGACGCCGACTTGCGGGTATTGCGCGGCCGACACCGAGGCGAGCGTGGCGCGGGCCTGGGCAAGCCGCGCAGCGGCCGCGGCGAGCGTCGGGCTCGCGGCGAGCGCCTGCTTCTCCAGGCCGTCGAGGACCGGGTCGTCGAAGCGCACCCACCACGCACCCTTCGGCGCGTTGTCGGCCGGCACGCTCTCGCGCCAGGGCGCCTCGAGCTTCCACGTCACGGGCATCTCGACCGTGGGACGCTTGTAGTCGGGCCCCACGGCGCAGCCGGCGAGCGCTGCCGCGGCGGCGGCCGCGAGGCAGTACCTTCGAATCACTTCTTCGCTTTCGTCGCGGCCGCGCCCGCGACGGTGACCTTGTCGCCCTCGACGAGCGAGTCGGACGGGTTGAGCACGAGCTGCTCGTTGCCGCTCACGCCGTCGAGCACTTCGACCCTCTCGCCGAAGTTGCGGCCCACGCGCACGCTCTGGAGGTGCACGCGGCCGTCTTTGCCGACTACCGCGACCCGCACGCCGTCGCCGCGGATCATGAGCGCGTTGGTCGGAACGGTGAGCGCTTGCGTCGCGGGCAGCGGCAGGGCGACCTGCACGAACGCGCCGGGCAGGAGCAGGCCGTCGTGATTGGCGAGGAGGATCTCGACCTGCATCGTGCGGCTCGTGGTGTCGATGGACGCCGAGGTGCGCGATACCGCACCCTCGAACGTCTGGCCGCGCAGCTCCGCCTGCGTTACGACGACCTTCTGACCCGTGCGCACGAGCTGCGAATACGCCTGCGGCACGTTGACGTAGACCCGCAGCGGGTCGGTCTGCGCGAGCTGGAACAGCGCGCGACCGCCGCCGCTGCTGCCGGCGTCGATCAGGTCGCCGACGTCGACGTTGCGCTTGGTGATCACGCCCGCGAAAGGCGCGACGATGCGCTTGAAGCCTTCGAGCTGGCGCAGCCGCTCGACGTTGGCGTCCGCCGCCGCGAGGTTCGCCTGCGCCTGCGTATACGCGCTGCGCCGCTCGTCGAGCTCCTGGGCGGAAACGGCGTCGCGCTGGCGCAGGGCCTCCCAGCGCTCGACCGTGCTCTTGGTGAGGTCGAGGCTCGCCGCGGCCTGGGCGCGCGCGGCGACAGCTTGCGAAAGCTGCTGGTCGATCTCGGGCGTCTCGATCTCGGCCAGGAGCTCGCCCTTTTCGACCTTGCTTCCGATGTCCTTGTACCACTTGCGAAGATAGCCGCTCGCGCGCGCGGCGATGGGCGACTGCACGTAGCCCTGCAGCGTGCCGGGCAGCGACAGCGTGGGACCGGTGTCCGAGGCGTTGGGCGTGGCCGTCTGCACGTACAGCAGCGCGTTCTCGGCGGTGGCCTGCTCGAGCGCGCGCCCGCTCGACATGCGGCTGATGACGGTGCGCGCCGCGCCGAGCGCGAGGCCGATGAGCACGACGGCGACCACGATGCGCGTGATGCGCCCCACGCGGCGGCGCTCGGCCTCGGTGGTTTCGGGCAGGGAAGTGGGGTCGGACATGGCCTTTCAGTCGGCGTGCTGGGCCGCGGCGATGGGCGGAGCATGGCGGGCCGCGCGCGCCGCCAAGCGGCGATGGACCCCCGCGTAAACCACGGGCACAAAGAATAGCGTGGAAACGGTCGCGAACAGGAGGCCGCCGATCACCGCGCGTCCGAGCGGGGCGTTCTGCTCGCCGCCTTCGCCCAGGCCGAGCGCCATCGGGATCATGCCGATGATCATCGCGAGGGCGGTCATCAGCACCGGCCGCAGGCGCGTCGCGCCGCCTTCGAGAGCCGCCATCACGGGCGGCGCGCCTTCGCGCTCGCGCTGGCGTGCGAACGAGATCACCAGGATGCTGTTCGCCGTGGCCACGCCCATGGTCATGATCGCGCCGGTGAGGGCCGGCACGCTGAGGGTGGTGCCTGTGACGAAAAGTATCCATGCGATCCCGGCGAGCGCAGCCGGCAGTGCGGCGACGATGATCGCTGCGTCGATCCAGGACTGGAAATTCACCACGATGAGCAGGTACACGAGCACGATGGACATCGCGAGCCCGACGCCCAGGCCCAGGAACGACGCCTGCATCGTCTGCACCTGGCCGCGCAGCGTGACCTGGCTGCCGCGCGGAAGCTTCGGGCGCACGTCGTCGACGAGCTTCTGGACGCGGTCGGCCACGCTTGCGAGGTCGGTGCCCTGCACGCTCACGAACACGTCGATCGAGGGCGAGATGTTGTAGCGCGACGCGATGGCCGGTTGGCGCCCGGGCCGTATCTCGACCAGGTTGCTCAGCAGCTGCGCGCTGCCGCCCGCGGACGGGTTGACCGGCATGTTGAGCAGCGAGTCGAGGGAGTTGACGTTGTATTGCGGGGTCTGCACGGCGATCTGGTAGACGACGCCGGTGACCGGATTGAGCCAGAACGCGGGTGAGGTCTGTGAGCTGCCGGATAGGGACACGAGCACGTTCTGCCCGACGTTGAACGCGGTCAAGCCGAATTGCTGCAGGCGCGAGCGGTCCATCTGCATGTCGATGATCGGTGCATCGAGGCGCTGGTGGACGTGGACGTCGACCGCGCCCGGAATCTTGCGGATATCCTTGACCAGCAGGGCAGCGAGCGCCGCGTTCTCCGCGAGGCTGGCGCCGCTGAACTGCACGTCGATGGCGGCAGGCAAGCCGAAGTTGAGGATCTGGGTGACGATGTCCGCCGGCTGGAAGAAGAACTCGACGCCTGGGAAGCGCTTCGGCAGCTCGGTGCGTAGCGCGCTCACGAACTCCTCGGTGGGCCGGTGCCCCGGCTTGAGCGAGAGCAGGATCTCGCCGTCGAGCGTGCCGATGGTGCCGGCGTTGCTGTAGGAAAGGTTGATGCCGCTGTTCGGCACGCCCAGGTTGTCGAGAACGGTGTCGAGCTCGCCCGCCGGGATGATCTCGCGGATCGCGGCTTCCACGCCGTCGGCGATGCGCGCGGTCTCCTCGATCCTCGTCCCGGTCGCCGCCCGCATGTGCAGCCGGATCTGCCCCGCGTCCACGGTCGGGAAGAAGTCGCGGCCCAGCACGAGATAGAGGAGGCAGGACAGCAGGCAGAACGCGAGAAAGGCGCCCGCGACCGCGCGCCGGTGCGACATCGCGGAGGACAAGGCGACGGTGTAGCCTTGGCGCACGCGCTCGAAGCGCGCGTCGAACGCGCGGTACATCCGCTGCAGCAGGCTCGACCCTCGCTGGTCGGGTGCGTGCGAGTCGCGCATGAGCAGCATCACGAGCGTGGGCACGAGCGTGCGCGACAGGATGTAGGAGGCGATCATCGCGAACACGACGGCCTCGGCCATCGGCACGAACAGGAAGCGCGCCACGCCGGTGAGGAAGAACATCGGCACGAACACGATACAGATGCACAGCGTGGATACGAAATTCGGGATGCCGATCTCGCCGGCGCCGACCATGATCGCCTGCTTGAGCTCGGTCCCCTGGTGCAGGTGCCGCTCGATGTTCTCGATCGTGACGATGGCCTGGTCGACGAGGATGCCGACCGACAGCGCGAGGCCGCCCAGCGTCATGAGGTTGAGCGTCTCGCCGAACAGGCCGAGCGCGAGGATCGAAGCGAGGATGGACAGCGGGATGGTGAGCGCGATGATGAGCGTGGTGCGCCAGTTGCCGAGGAACAGGAGCACCATCGCCGCCGTCAGCGCGGCGGCGATCAGCGCTTCGCTCACCACACCCTTGATCGCCGCCTTGACGAAGATCGACTGGTCGAACAGCGGGGTGATCTTGATGTCCTCGGGCAGCGTCGCCGCCGCGCGCGGCAGGAGTGCCTTGAGGTTGGCGACGATGTCCAGCGTGGACGCGCCGCCGTTCTTGAGGATCGACAGCAGCACACCGCGCGCGCCGTTCTGGCGCACGATGTTCGTCTGGGGCGAGAAGCCGTCGCGTACCGTGGCGACGTCCCGGATATAGGTCGTCGCGCCGTTGACCGTGCGCACGGGGAGGTCGTTGAGCCCCGCGATCTCGTCCGGCGAGCCGTTCATCCGCACCGTGTATTCGGTCGAGCCGAGCTTGGCGGTGCCCGACGGCAGGATGAGGTTCTGCGCGTTGATCGCGCTGACCACGTCCGCGGGCGACATGCCGCGCGCCTGCAGCGCCTGCGTGTCGAGGTCGACCGAGATCAGCCGGTTCTTGCCGCCGTAGGGGAAGGGCACGGCGACGCCCGGGATCGTGATGAGCTGCGGGCGCAGGGTGTTGATCGCGGCGTCGAACAGCGACTGCTCCGGGCGGCTGGGGCTCGACAGGCCGAGCTGCACCACCGGGATACTGGAGGCCGAGTACTTGATGACGAGCGGCGGCGTAATCCCGGGCGGGAGTTGGCGGACCTGCGTCTGCTCGGCCGCGACCACCTGGGCGATCGCGGTCTGGATGTTCGCGTTGGGCTGGAAGAAGACCTTGATGATGGTGATGCCGGCGAGCGACTGCGACTCGATGTGCTCGATGTCGCTCACCGTCGTGGTGAGACCGCGCTCGTTCTGCGCCGCGATGCGCTGGCCCATCTCCTGCGCGGCGAGGCCGTTGTAGTTCCAGATGATGCTGATGACCGGAATGTTGATTTCCGGAAAGATGTCCGTCGCCATGTTCAGCAACGCGAACGGCGTCGCCAGCACGACGAGCATCGCCATCACGATGAACGTGTAGGGGCGCTTGAGCGCGATCTCGACGAGCGACACTTGACGGCTTTGCGGGAGCTTGTGGGCGAGTCGCGAAGGATATCGCCATTTGGCGGGCTTGTTGCGACCCTACCGTGACAGCCGCCGCGGCGCCGCGGTTCCACCCCCGCCGCCGCCGAGCGCGACGCAAGTGTTGCAAGTTGTAACCGCGACCCGTCGTGGGGCGAAACGGGCGGATTACTGCGACGCGGTCAAGGGCCTTGCTTCTGCCTCGGCACGCGCCCCATCAGGTAGAACCCGTCGACGATCGTCTAGCGCTCGGCCTTGGAGAGGCCGCTCTCCTCTTCCATGAGCGCTTCATGGTAGGCGAAAACATCGTGATATGAATGTCACTCTTCCGGGTGGGAGCCCAAAAGCGTTCGCTGTATTGGCGCTTTCGACCCGTTGCTGTCTTTCGGACGAACGAAAAGCGGACACTCACCGGGTCAACTACGCGATGATTATCGCAGCGGCAACGTGAAGGTGAAGGTCGAGCCGCTCCCCACCTCACTTGTTACCCAGATCCTTCCGCCGTGCAGTTCGATGAACTTCCGTGAGATCGCCAAGCCAAG
>DATJXV010000189.1:0-7487 GCA_035499955.1 Casimicrobiaceae bacterium | reverse complement strand
TTTTCGAGCTTGATCTGGTTGATCAGGTCGATGCCGAAATTGCAGTGCATCGACTCGTCGCGCAGGATGTACTGATACTGCTCAGCGGCGCCCGTCATCTTGTTCTGGCGGCCGAGCGCGAGGATCTGCGTGAAGCCCACGTAGAAGAACAGGCCCTCCATCAGGCAGGAGAACACGATCAGGCTCTTCAAGAGCTGCTGGTCGGCCTCGGGCGTGCCGGTCTTGAAGGTCGGGTCGGTCAGCGTGTTGATGAACGGTATCAGGAACTCGTCCTTGTCGCGGATGGCCTTGATCTCGTGGTACGCGTTGAAGATCTCGCCTTCGTTCAGCCCCAGGCTCTCGACAATGTACTGGTAGGCGTGGGTGTGGATCGCCTCCTCGAACGCCTGGCGAAGGAGGTACTGGCGGCACTCGGGCGCGGTGATGTGGCGATACGTGCCGAGCACGATGTTATTGGCGGCGAGCGAATCGGCGGTGACGAAGAAGCCCAGGTTGCGCTTGACGATGAGGCGCTCGTCCTCGGTCAGGCCGCTCGGGTTCTTCCACAGCTCGATGTCGCGCTGCATGTTGATCTCTTGCGGCATCCAGTGGTTGGCGCAGCCGGCAAGGTACTTCTCCCACGCCCAGCGGTACTTGAACGGCACGAGCTGGTTGACGTCGGCGGCGCCGTTGATGACGCGCTTGTCCTCCAGGCGCACGCGATGGAAGCCGTCGGCCGTCTCCTTCTCGACGTCGATGTCGTGCACGGGCTCGCGCGAGAGGATCCCGCCCAGCACCTGGGCGCGGATGGTCTCGGGCGTGCGCGGCTGCCGGCCGGGGAGGGCGGGCGCGGGGGCGTCGTCGTCGAAGCTCAGCATGGGTTTCGTCTCCTGATGCTTTCTTGACATTGGGGCGATTCGTCGCTCTTTCACCTCCCTCTCCCGACGCGCGGGAGAGGGTCGGGTGAGGGTGTCAGTGCATTTCCTTCAGACGCTCGTACAAGAACTCCGGGGGAAACTCGACGCCGTCCAGCCAGGCGATCGAGGCGAGCCCGTAGTCGAGGTAGAACGTGGAGAAGATCTCGCGGTTGCGCAGCGGCGAGCGCTGCTCGCCATGCAGCTCATCCGAGAGATCCACCACGCCCTTGCGTCCATCGTTGAACTCCAGCCAGACCTTGTAATCCCCGAGGTAGCGCGCTTCGACAACATGCCGGGGGGAAGACTCGTAGCGAGGCAATGGGTCCTTCCTTTCGTGCTGTGGGCAAGGGTCCTGCCGTACCGCGGGGAAAAGGGGTGCGCGACGCGATCTCGCGCACCTCCCCGATCAACGTGCCGCTTCGGGCCGCTTGCGCGGTCCGGGCCGACGAAACCGCGTCGGCCCTTCGATACCGCCTTCCCTCGCTTCCAGCGCGAATCGCTTCGCGTCCTGTCTGGGTGTCGCGGGGTCGTGCTTTGCGTTTCCATCCGCGCGGCGCGGCACTCCCGTCCGCCGCGAGCCTGCGCCGATGGATTACCGAAGGCTGTGACCGTTCCCGTGGTCTCCATGGTTGTGCCGCCGATGCTCCGGCGAGCGGTGGAACCGGTGCTGCTCGAAGTGCTCGTCCAACGTATGCGTGCGCCGCGGAAAATAGTGGTGGTACAGCCGCGTACTCTCGCGATGGCGTTCCTCGTGATCGAGATCGCTCGCCAGGTGGAACGAGATGTAAAGACCGCGCTTGGCTCCGCGATGCGACAGCCAATGCACGAACCCTTCATGTCCATCGTTCATCAGTTCGTCATGCAAGTCGTGGCTCGCGCCGAAATGAATCGGCTTGAAACCCGACCACCAATGCGGAACCTGGATCGCATAGATCGCAGGACTGCGCGGCAGCAACGCTTCCGACAAAAGCTGGGGTGCAGTGAACTCGCGGTCCCCGTATCGGACGGGCCGATGCCTCTTTCGATGCACGAACAGCCATTCTCGTGCGCGCCTGACCATGTGCGATAGCCATCCGGCCCCTATCCACCGCATTTCGCCGCCTACCTCCCCCTTCTCGCTTACGAACCAGCTATTCGCGTATTTCATTATTGAAGCCTATGTCGCTGGTTGCGCGTACTGACCTGTCCGTGCTCTTGGGCCTCTCTTGTTTGAGCGCGCAACCGGAAAAAGGGACGGCTCCCCGGTATCCTTGCGCCGCGCGGAAGTTGTGGGTTCGTGGCGTCTACGCCTTGCTTGTTCTGTCCCGCACGGCGGCTATTGGCACGCCTCGCACATGGGGTCATTGATCAGACACGCCTTCGGCGCCGGCTCGTCGTCGAGCCGTGCCGCAGGGGCCGCGCCTTTCGCGGCCGGGGCCGCGCTCGAAGACCCCGCGGACACGGCGTTGAGCTCGCCGCCGCGGCCGGTGGATTTTTCCGCCGACGTCGCCGCCAGCGTGCGCAGGTAATACGTGGTCTTGAGGCCGCGCACCCACGCGAGCTTGTACGTCTCGTCGAGCCGCTTGCCCGAGGCGCCCGCCATGTAGATGTTCAAGCTCTGCGCCTGGTCGATCCACTTCTGGCGGCGCGCGCCGGCCTCCACGATCCACTTGGGTTCGACCTCGAACGCGGTGGCGTAGAGCTCGCGCATCTCGGCCGGGACGCGGTCGATCTTGGCGAGCGAGCCGTCGAAGTACTTGAGATCGGAGACCATCACCTCGTCCCACTGGCCGATCTCCTTCAGGTCCTTCACGAGCTGCTCGTTGACCACCGTGAACTCGCCCGAGAGGTTCGACTTCACGTAGATGTTCTGGTACTCGGGCTCGATGGACGCCGCCACGCCGATGATGTTGGAGATCGTGGCGGTGGGCGCGATCGCGATGCAGTTGGAGTTGCGCATCCCGTGCTCCTTGATGCGTCCGCGCAGCGCGTCCCAGTCGAGCGAGGACGTCTCGTCGATCTCCACGTAGCCGCTGCGCTCCTCCTTCAGGAGCCTGAGCGTGTCCTGCGGCAGGATGCCGCGGTCCCACAGGCTGCCCTTGTAGGAGGAATAGCGGCCGCGCTCCTCGGCGAGCTCGGTCGACGCCCAGTACGCGTGATAGCAGACCGCTTCCATCGACCGGTCGGCGAAATCGACGGCGGCCGCCGACGCGTACGGCGTGCGCGTGAGGTGCAGGCAGTCCTGGAACCCCATGATGCCGAGGCCCACCGGACGGTGCTTCATGTTGCTGTCGCGCGCCTTCTTCACCGCGTAGTAGTTGATGTCGATGACGTTGTCGAGCATCCGCATCGCGGTGCGGATGGTGCGCCGGAGCTTCTCCTGGTCGAGCTCCCAGGTCTGTCCATTCTGGCCGTCCGCCTTCCTCATGTGGGCGAGCATGTTCACCGAGCCCAGGTTGCACACCGCGATCTCGGTGTCGCTCGTGTTGAGCGTGATCTCGGTGCACAGGTTGCTGCTGTGCACGGTGCCGACGTGCTGCTGCGGCGAGCGCACGTTGCAGGCGTCCTTGAACGTGATCCACGGATGCCCGGTCTCGAACAGCATCGACAGCATCTTGCGCCACAGCTGCACGGCGGGGATCCTCTTGAAGAGCTTCATCTCGCCGCGCGCGACCTTGTCCTCGTAGCGCTTGTACGCCTCCTCGAAGGCGTGGCCCCACTTGTCGTGCAGGTCCGGCACGTCGGAGGGCGAGAACAGCGTCCAGTCGCCGCCTTCCACCACGCGCTTCATGAACAGGTCCGGGATCCAGTTCGCGGTGTTCATGTCGTGCGTGCGGCGGCGGTCGTCGCCGGTGTTCTTGCGAAGCTCCAGGAACTCCTCGATGTCGAGGTGCCACGTCTCGAGGTACGTGCACACCGCGCCCTTGCGCTTGCCGCCCTGGTTCACCGCCACCGCGGTGTCGTTCACGACCTTGAGGAACGGCACCACACCCTGCGACTTGCCGTTGGTGCCCTTGATGTGCGAGCCCATTGCGCGCACGTTGGTCCAGTCGTTGCCCAGGCCGCCGGCGAACTTGGACAGGAGCGCGTTCTCCTTGATGGCCTCGTAGATGCCGTCGAGATCGTCGGAGACCGTGGTGAGGTAGCACGACGACAGCTGCGAGCGGTGCGTCCCCGAGTTGAACAGGGTTGGCGTGCTCGACATGAAATCGAACGTGGACAGCACGTCGTAGAACTCGATGGCGCGCGTCTCGCGATCGACCTCGTTGAGCGCGAGGCCCATCGCCACGCGCATGAAGAAGCACTGCGGCAGCTCGAAGCGGCGGCCGCCGACGTACTGGTCGACGAGGAAGTAGCGGTCGTAGAGCGTCTGCAGGCCGAGATAGCCGAACGAAAGGTCGCGCTCGGGCTTGAGCGCCGCGCCGAGCTTGCTCATGTCGAACTGGAGGAGGGCGTCGTTCAAAAGCCCGATCTTCACGCCGTGCCTCACGAACCGCGGGAAGTACTCGGGATACTTGGCCGTCATGTCGGCCTGGGTCGCCTCCTCGCCGAGCGCCTCGAAGCGCAGCGCATCGAGGAGCAGCCGCGCGGTGACGTACGAATACGCGGGGTCCTTCTCGATCAGCGCACGTGCCGACAGCACGACACCCTTGCGCACTTCCTCGACCGCCACGCCGTCGTAGAGGTCCTTGAGCGTGGCCTTGAGAATGCGCTCGGGGTCGACGTCGGACAGTCCCGCGCACGACTCCTTCACGAGGAGCGTGAGGCGGTCGAGGTCGAGCGGCTTGCGCGAGCCGTTCTCGGTGACGTTGATGACGTGCTCGGCGGGCTTGCCCGCGGCCCGGCCCTTCGCCGCGCGCTCCTGCGCGCGCTTTTCGCGATACAGGACGTAGGCGCGCGCGACCTCGTGCTCGCCGCCGCGCATGAGGGCGAGTTCGACCTGGTCCTGGATCTCCTCGATGTGGATCGCGCCGCCTTCCGGCTTGCGCTTGATCAGCGCCGCGACCACGGCCTCGGTGAGGTTGGCCACCTGCTCGCGCACACGAGCGGACGCGGCGCCCTGGCCGCCGTTGATGGCGAGGAACGCCTTGGTCATCGCGATGGTGATCTTCGAGGGCTCGAACGCCACCACGGACCCGTTGCGGCGGATCACCTTGTACTGCGAAAAGCGCGGATCGGCGCCGCTCATGACCGGACTGCCAGGCTCACCGACGACAAGCTCCCTGGGTGGGACCGTAGCGGGGCTCACGGGTTGCGCGCTGGCGATGTGCATAGACGTTTCTCCTGGTCTTTCTTGTCGTTTCTTGACGGGTTTTCGAGGATTCCCGCACCCGGGACCTTTCCGCGCAAACGCGCGCCTGGTGCGGGGTTCCGAGGGTGGCAGTAGCGGCCGGCGGCGGCCTTCCCCCGCGGGCTCGGGGGTCGTCCGGGGTGCGCCCCTCGGATTCCGTTCTAAATCAAAATCTACTATATCTTGTGTTCAAGTGCCTGCTGAGCACAAAGAATAGTGGCTCGCGGGGTAGTTCGCAAGCGGTATTTGATCCACATAACGGGCCCTCAAAAAGGACAGGAAAAACAGCCCGCTGCGCGCAATTCCCCGGCATATGCAAGGTCAATACACCGGCTTATCCACCGGGCCTCCCGCACGCCGCCTTCGCCGACGAACGGTCGGGCGGCGTTGCGCGTTTGCGACATCGTCGCGATGCTGCACCGCATCGGCGCGGGCCCGATTCGCCGCGGCCCAGGCACGCGCGGCTCTTACATTTCGCAATGGGCGATCGCATTGACGACGGGCGTGTTGCGACGCAGGATTCGGCGATGAGACCCGTCCGCTTCCTTGTCCTCGCCGCCTGTCTCGCGGCCTCGCTCGCCGCCGCCCAAACCGCGCCGACGAAGCCCGTGAAGCTCGTGCTGGCCGCGCCGACCGCCACGGCGGAGCAGGTCGCGCGCACCATCGTGCCCCGGCTCGGCGAAGCGATCGGACAGCCGGTCGCGATCGACACCGCCGGCGGGGCGCAAGCGGTCGCGAAGGCGGCGCCCGACGGCACGACGCTCCTTCTCGCCACACCGTCGCTTGCCGCGGTATCCGCGCTGCAGCCGAACCTGCCCTACGGCGGGCTCAAGGCGTTCGCCCCGGTCGGCCGCGTGGCGATGGAGCCGCTCGTCGTCGTGGCCACGGCTACGCTGTCGATGTCGTCGCTGCCGGAGTTCATCGCGCTCGCGAAGGCGAACCCGGGGCTCATCAACTACGCGTCGCCCGGTGTGGGGAGCCCGTCGTATCTCGCGGCGGAGCATTTCAAGTCGGTGGCTACCGTGCAGCTCGCGCATTTGCCCGCGAAGAGCACCGATGCCGCCATCGCCGACGTCGTCGCCGGGCGGGCCAAGATCGCGTTCGCGGGCTTCGGCGCGGTCGACGCGGCGCTGCGCGCCGGCAAGCTGCGCGCCCTCGCGGTGACGGGGCCCTCACGGCTCGCGCTGCTGCCCGACGTGCCGACGATGCGCGAGTCGGGCATGGTCGACTACGACCTGACCGGCTGGTACGGCGTGCTCGTTCCGGCGGCCACGCCGAAGGCGACGATCGATCGCCTCAACGCCGACCTGCGCAAGGCGGTTCAGGCGCCGGACGTGCGCGACAAGCTCACGGCGCTACTCGGGGCGGAGCCTCGCGTCTCGACGCCCGAGGAGCTCGGGGCGGAGCTCAGGCGCGAGGTCGCGCTGTTCGAGAGGCTCGCCCGCGAGCTCAATCTCAAGGTCGAGTAGCCCGCAGCGCGATCACCTGCCGCATCTTGCCGTCGCGCGCCTCGCGCGGCGCCTGCTCGTCGATGCGCACCGTGACGTCGGGGAGGCCCTGCACGTCGAGATAGTGGCGCAGCGCCCGCAGCGCGCTCGCGCCACGCGGCCGGTCGGCGTCGGCAATGCGCAGCAGAAGCGCGTCGGCGGCGTTCTGCACGATCTGGAAGCGGTGGATGCGCGCCTCGTCCTCGACCACGGTCGCGATGGCGAGCGGCGGCAGCTTGACTACGCTGCCGTCGCGCGCCCGCAGGGCGAGAATGTCGCCTGCGCGGCCCGCGAGCTCGATCGCGGGCAGCGGGTTGCCGCACGGGCAGGGTCCGACGCGCTGGCGTGCCCGGTCGCCCAGGTCGTAGCGAATGATGGGCTGCACGCCATTGGCGAGGTTGGTGAGCAGCACGGTGTGCGAAAGCTCGCCGGGCGGCGTGGGACGGTAGTGTTCGTCGACCGGCTCGACGACGACCCAGTCTGCGTTCACATGCATCGCGCCGTGCGCGCACGTGTAACCGATGGACAGGCATTCCGAGGCGCCGTACTCGTTGTGCACGGCGCAGCCGAAGGCGTCCTCGATGAGCGCCTGCGCGGTCGGCGACAGCGCTTCGCCGCCCGCCCAGACCCCGGCGAGCTGCACGTGCAGGCGCCCCGCGTTCTGCTCCTCGGCAAGCAGTGTCAGCACCGTCGGGTAGCTCGCGACGAACGCCGGGTCGTAGCGGTTCAAGCCCTGCACGATGGTCGGCAGCGGCGCCGTGACGGAAAAGTTCGTCATGTCGAGCCACGGCTTGCGTTGCGCCTGGCGGCGCCACGCCGTGATGGCCGCGAAGT
>DATJXV010000188.1:0-43019 GCA_035499955.1 Casimicrobiaceae bacterium | reverse complement strand
GCGACGTCGGGTTCGTCATCGCGGGCATCAAGGAGATCCACGCGGCGCGCGTGGGCGATACCGTGACGCTGGTCGCGCGGCCCGCTGCGGCGCCGCTCCCCGGATTCAAAGAGGTGAAGCCGCAGGTCTTCGCCGGGCTCTACCCGGTCGAGTCGAATCAATACGAGGCGCTGCGCGATGCGCTGGACAAGCTCAAGTTGAACGACGCGTCGCTGCACTACGAGCCCGAAGTCTCGCAGGCGCTGGGCTTCGGATTCCGTTGCGGCTTTCTCGGGCTGCTGCACATGGACATCGTCCAGGAGCGGCTCGAGCGCGAATACGACATGGACCTCATCACCACCGCGCCGACGGTCGTGTACGAGGTCCTGCTGCGCGACGGCACGGTGCTCGAAATCGAGAACCCGTCGAAGCTCCCCGACCTGTCGCGCGTCGAGGAGATCCGCGAGCCGATCATCACGGCGACCATCCTGATGCCGCAGGAATACGTCGGCCCGGTGATAACCCTGTGCACCGACAAGCGCGGGACGCAGAAGAACATGCAGTACCTGGGCCGCCAGGTGATGCTCACCTACGAGCTGCCGATGGCCGAGGTGGTGATGGACTTCTTCGACAAGCTTAAATCCGTGTCGCGCGGCTACGCCTCACTGGACTACGAGTTCAAGGAGTTCCGCGCCGCGGACGTGGTCAAGCTCGACATCCTCATCAACGGCGAGCGCGTCGACGCGCTGTCGGTCATGGTGCACCGCTCGATAGCGCAGTACCGCGGGCGCGAGGTTGCCGCGAAGATGCGCACGCTGATCCCGCGCCAGATGTTCGACGTGGCCGTGCAGGCGTCGATCGGGGCGCAGATCATCGCGCGCGAAACGATCAAGGCGATGCGCAAGAACGTGCTCGCCAAGTGCTACGGCGGCGACGTCACCCGCAAGAAGAAGCTCCTCGAGAAGCAGAAGGCCGGCAAGAAGCGGATGAAGGCCGTCGGCAGCGTGGAGATCCCCCAAGAGGCGTTTCTCGCCATCCTCCAGGTCGGAGACAAATAGACGAAACGCCGGAAGCGTGTGCCGGACGGCGTCCGGCCGACCCGTCCCGCATGGCACAATCCGCCCGCCTCGTATCCGAACAACCGATGAACTTCGCGCTGATCCTGTTCCTGCTGACGCTCGGCACCGGCATCCTCTGGGCCGTCGACCGCTTCCACTTCCGCAAGCGCCGCGCGGCGGACGCTCCGGAGCCCGCGTGGGTCGAGTACGCGGCGAGCTTCTTTCCGGTCCTGCTCGTCGTGTTCCTGCTGCGATCGTTCGTCGCGGAGCCGTTCAAGATTCCCTCGTCGTCGATGCGCCCCACGCTGGAGGTCGGCGACTTCATCCTCGTCAACAAGTTCGCCTACGGGCTTCGCCTGCCGATCGTCGAGGAGAAGTTCCTGCCGATCGGCGACCCGCAGCGCGGCGACGTCGTGGTCTTCCGCTACCCGGTGAACCCCAGCCAGGATTTCATCAAACGCGTGATCGGGGTGGGGGGCGACGTCGTGAGCTACCAGGACAAGAAGCTCACCGTCAACGGCAAGCCGCTGCCCCAGGTGCGTGACGGCACGTACAGCTACCTCGAGGGGTTGCGCTTCGAGACGCTCGAGCGCAACTTGGAGACCGCCCGCAACGGCGGCGGCGAGCACCAGTACACGGTGGGGATCAACCCGCAGGCCGCCCCCGTCTACCCGCAGAACGTGAGGCCATTCCCGGGGCGCGACAATTGCGAATACAATGACCGAGGGTTCACGTGCAAGGTGCCGCCCGGCCAGTACCTCATGATGGGCGACAACCGCGACAACAGCGACGATAGCCGCTACTGGGGGTTCGTCCCGGACGACCACATCCGCGGCAAGGCATTCTTCATCTGGTTCAACTGGGACGACATTTCGAGCCTGGCATTCAAGCGCGTGGGCAGCGGTATTCGGTGAGCGGGGATATCATCATGGCGGGGACGGGTTCTTCGGCGCGGCTGCGGGAGACGCAAAGAGGTTTGACGCTCATCGGCTTCCTGCTCGTCTGCGCCGTCGTGCTCATCGGCGCGCTCCTTGCCTTCCGCATGATTCCGGCTTACATCGAGTGGTATACGGTGCAAAAGGCGCTCGACGCCGCCATACGCGATACGAACGACCCGAGCGTCGGCAATATTCGCCGCTCGGTCGAGCGCAAGCTCAATGCCGACTATGTCGACGCGGTGTACGCCAAGGACGTCGAGGTGACGCGTAATGGCAACACGATTACCGCCGCGGTGAGCTGGCAGAAGAAGCTGCCGCTAGTCGCCAACGTCAGCCTGGTCATCGACTTTGACGCCTCGGCGTCGCGGTGATGCCGCACACGAACGCGGATGGCTGACACGCTGCGCGAGCGGCTGGGATACGCCTTTCGTGACCCCGACTTGCTGCGGCACGCGCTGACGCA
Source organism: Casimicrobiaceae bacterium (assembly GCA_035499955.1). GTDB lineage: Bacteria > Pseudomonadota > Gammaproteobacteria > Burkholderiales > Casimicrobiaceae > VBCG01. The sequence goes on along the minus strand of DATJXV010000188.1, from coordinate 40,581 downwards.
CCGCAGCTACGGCGCTTCGCACAACGAGCGGCTCGAATTCGTCGGGGACGCGGTGCTCAACTGCGTGGTCGGCGCCCTGCTGTACGCACGTTTCCCGTCGCTCGCCGAAGGTGACCTGTCGCGGGTGCGCGCCTCGCTTGTCAACCAGGAGGCGCTCGCTCGCGTGGCGCGGAGTATTGCGCTCGGCGCGGACGTCAAGCTTGGCGAGGGCGAGCAGAAAAGCGGCGGCGCCGACCGCGCCTCCATCCTTGCCGATGCGCTCGAGGCGGTATTCGGCGCGGTGTTTCTCGACGGCGGGTTCGATGCCGCGCACAAGGTCATCGTCGACTGCTACGGCGAAGTGCTGGCGGGCGCACATCCCGCGCTTCTCGGCAAGGACCCGAAGACTCGGCTGCAGGAGTGGCTACAGGGCCGCCGCATGGCCGTGCCGGAGTACGCCGTCGTGGCGACCACCGGCGAGGCGCACGCGCAGACCTTCGAGGTCGAATGCCGCGTTCCCGCCATCGGGCTCGTCGTGACCGGCCGCGGCGGCAGCCGGCGCGCAGCCGAGCAGGCCGCGGCGGAAATCGCGCTCGGTCGCGTGGCGAGGCACGCCGATGAGTGAGGCAGGCGATGTCCACCGCGCAGGACATGTCGCCATCGTAGGCCGGCCGAGCGTCGGCAAGTCGACGCTCATGAACGCGCTGGTCGGCGAGAAGCTGAGCATCACGTCCAAGAAGCCGCAAACCACTCGCTACCGCATCGTCGGCATCGAGACCACGGCCAAGGCCCAGATCGCCTACGTCGACACGCCGGGCTTCCAGACGCGGCATCGCTCTGCGCTCAACGACCGCCTCAATCGCGCCGTGCGCGAGGCGCTCGCCGACGTCGACGTCGTCGTCTTCGTGCTCGATGCGGCGCGTGTCACGGCCGCCGACCGCGCGGTCGTGGGCCTCCTGCCGGTCGAAAGGCCGGTGGTCGCCGCCGTGAACAAGATCGATCTCTTGCCCGACAAGGGCGTGCTGCTCCCGCGTATGGCCGAGATCGCACAGCTTTTCGCGTTCGCCGCCATCGTGCCCGTGTCGGCCGAGCGCGGCACGCAGCTTTCCGCGCTGCGCGAGGAGATCCTTGCCCGCCTTCCGGAATCGCCGCCGCTGTATCCCGACGACGACATGACCGATCGCGACGAGCGCTTTCTCGCCGCAGAGTTCATCCGCGAGAAGATATTCCGGCTGCTGGGCGACGAGGTGCCGTACGCCACGACGGTGGCAATCGACGCGTTCACGCTCGAAGGTGCGCTGCGCCGCATCCGTGCCACGGTCTATGTCGACAAGGCGAGCCAGCGCGCGATCCTGCTGGGGGAGGGCGGGTCGCGCATGAAAGCGATCGCGACCCAGGCGCGGCAGGACATGGAGCGGCTGTTCGGCGGCAAGGTGTTCCTCGAGGTCTTCGTGCGCGTGAAACGCGGATGGGCGGCAACCGACGCGTCCCTCGCGCGATTTGGTTACTAGATGCGATGACGCGCCAGCCCGCGCAGCCGCACGACGATGAGCCCGCGTTCGTGCTGCACGCGTATCCGTATCGCGAGACGAGCCTCATCGTCGAGGCGTTCACGCCCGGCTTCGGCCGCGTGGCCATGGTCGCGCGCGGCGCGAAGCGCCCGCGGTCGGAGATGCGTGGCCTGCTGCAGGCGTTCCAACCGCTTACGCTGTCGTGGTCCGGCGCGGGCGAGCTGAAGACGCTCACGAAGGCCGAATGGCGTGGCGGTCTGCCGCTGCTCACCGGTTCCGCGCTGCTGTGCGGCTTCTACCTGAGCGAGCTCCTGATGAAGCTCCTCGCGCGCGAGGACCCCCATCCGGCGCTGTTCGAGGATTACGCGGCCGCACTGGCGGCGCTGGCAGGCGAGCCCGCGGCCGCGGCGCAGGCCGCCGTGCTCCGGCGCTTCGAGGTGCGCCTGCTCGCGGCGCTCGGGTACGCGCTTGCGCTCACCCATGACGAAGGCGGCGCCGCGGTGGAGCCATCGCGCATGTACCATTACGTCCCGGACCGCGGACCGCGCGCGGTCGCCGCGAACATCGCGCGGGAGCCGGGGCCGCACGGACACACGGTGCGCGGCGCGACGCTTCTCGCGCTTTCGTCCGGCGCGTTTCCGGATGCGGAAGCGGCACAGGAAGCGAAGCGGCTCATGCGCGAAGTCCTCGATCACTACCTCGAGGAGCGGCGCATCGTGAGCCGGCGCGTGGTGCGCGACCTGATCGCGCTCGACGAAGAGGGACAGGGAACGTGATAGAGCTCGGAGTGAACATCGACCACGTGGCGACCATCCGCCAGGCGCGGCGCACGCACGAGCCCGACCCCGTGTGGGCGGCCGTGGAGGCGCACTTGGGCGGCGCCGACGGCATCACGGTGCACCTGCGCGAGGATCGCCGGCACATCCACGACGAGGACGTGCGCCGCCTGCGCGATCTCGTCCACATCAAGCTCAACCTCGAGTGCGCGGCGACCCCCGAGATGATCGCCATCGCGTGCCGCATCAAGCCCGAGATGGCGATGCTGGTGCCGGAAGGGCGCGAGGAGGTGACGACCGAGGGGGGCCTCGACGTGGCGTCGCACGAAGCGGCGCTTCGGGACGTGGTGAAGAAGCTGGCCGATGCCGGCATCGTCACCTCCGTCTTTATCGATGCCGACGCGCCGCAAGTCGAGGCGGCGCATCGCATCGGGGCCAGCGTGTGCGAGGTGCACACGGGACCGTACGCGCACGCGTTTCACGCCAAGGGCCGCGACGCCGAGAGCGCGGCGGTGGTTGCCGAGCTCGAGCGCATCCGCGCCGCGGGCGACGCCATCCGCGCCCTCGGCATGCGCTTCAACGCCGGCCACGCGCTGACCTATTTCAACGTGCAGCCGGTCGCGGCGCTCCCCGGGGTGCGCGAGCTGCACATCGGCCACGCGATCGTCTCACGGGCGGTGTTCACCGGCCTGCGCGAAGCGGTGCGGCAGATGAAGGCGCTGATGCGCGAGGCGGCCGGTCATTGAAGGCGCCGCAGCTGCTGCGCGGCCCGGTGGTCATCGGCGTCGAAGGCTTCGAGCTCACCGCCGCCGACCGCGAGCGGCTCACGCACCCGTTGGCAGGCGGCGTGATCCTGTTCGCGCGCAACTTCGAAAGCTGTGCGCAATTGAAGGCGCTGACGGCATCCATCCGCGCGCTGCGCGCCCCGGCACTGCTCGTCTCGGTGGATCACGAGGGCGGGCGCGTGCAGCGGTTTCGCGACGGCTTCACCGCGATCCCGCCGATGCGCACACTGGGCGCGCTGTGGGACCGCGACGTAGCGAAGGCCGCGGCCGAGGCGCGGCGCGTCGGCGAAACCATCGCGCGCGAGCTGCGTGCGCACGGCGTCGACTTCAGCTTCACGCCCGTGCTCGACGTCGACTTCGGCACGAGCGGCGTGATCGGCGACCGCGCCCTGTCGAGCAACCCCAACGCGGTAGCGCACCTCGCCGCGGCCTTGCGTATCGGCCTGCACGCGGGCGGATGCGCTGCGGTGGGCAAGCACTTCCCCGGGCATGGCTTCGTCGCCGCCGATTCGCACCACGACGTCCCCATCGACGAGCGCCCCTTCGCGGAACTCCTCGCGCACGACCTCGTGCCCTTCTCGGTGCTCGTCAAGGCGGGCCTCGAGGCGATGATGCCGGCGCATGTCGTCTACCCTGCGGTCGATGCGCATCCGGCAGGCTACTCGCGCGTGTGGATCCAGGATGTCCTGCGCGGCCGGCTGAGCTTCGACGGCCTTGTCTTCTCGGACGACCTCGGCATGGTCGGTGCGCAAACCGCCGGTGACATCGTCGGCCGCGCGCAGGCGGCGCATGCCGCCGGATGCGACATGGTGCTCGCGTGCAACGAGCTGACCGCCGCGGACGATCTTCTTTCGCGCTGGCGGCCGGAAGCGCAACCGCGCCTTGCCGATCGCGCGGCGCGGATGGTCGGGCGCTAGAAGCCTACGCCGGTGCCTGTCGCTCGAGATGCTCCTCGATGACGGCGTAGCGCCGCTCGGGGTTGCGGCCGAACAACGGATCCTCGATGTGGCGGATCTTCGTGTTGATCGCCGACCAGTCCTTGTCGGTGAGGTGCCGGCGCACGAGGGCCAGCAACTCGGTGTCCTCGAGCTGCATGTGGTTCCGGAAGGTCGCGACGTAGTTGCGCGCCGCAGTCTCGATGCTCGCCCGCGACGCGATCGATCCGTTGACGATGTCGCTCAGGCTCGTCACGAGCGCCTGGCCGAGGCGATGCAGCTCGACGTGCTGGCGGTCGAGCGTGTCGAGGAGCTGACCGGCGCCGCCGTCGCGCTCCCTGATCCGTGCGAAGGCGAGCTCCTCCTTCGGATGGTGCACGACGTCGGGGTAGTGGGTCATGTAGAACATGATGTCCAGCATGAGCTCGTAGTGCGGCGTCTCGCCCTGGTGGAAGAGGTCGAGCTGCGCATCGAGAAGGTCGAGGAGCTTCGCGAAGTTGACGTGCTCGGTCTGCCATTGCGACAGGGTGTTAGACATGGCGGTCTCGCTTCTTCCGGAGGGTCGGCTCTACTGGAACGGCTTCGCGCGCTCGACGAGGTCGGCGAGTCCGGGCTCGCTGTCGTCCCACGGCTTGCCGGGGTGGATGATCGACACCTGGCAACTCTCGGCGGCTTCGACCATCTGGCGGTACGTTCCCGCCTTGAGGTTGCCAATGTACGCCTGCTTGTTCTCGTTGTAGAGAAACATCTTGTCGTTGATGAGCTGGCACTCGTTGCAGCTCGGGCAGCGCGACGTCTCGATCCACGCCTCGTCGGGATTGCGCGCGGGCGCCTCCGCGGCGGCCGGCGCTTCTGCGCTGCCCGCGGGCTCTGCCGGGGCCGGCGGCGGCGCCGCTTCGGCCGTCTCGGCGAGCGCGCGCGCCTTGGCCTCCCATGCCGCGCGCTCGCGCGCAAGCAACTGCTCGGCGTGAGAGTTGTGGATGCCGCCCTGCTCCTGCAGGCGATGCCACAGCGTGCGGCAGCGCACGGCGGCGTTGACCAGGCGCTGGTCCACCAGCACGCGATGCAGGACATCGTCGGCGTCGACCGCCAGCACGTAGGGGACGAGCCCCGCGGCCGATTTCGCGTCGCGGGCGAGCCACTCGGCGACCGGGATCATTCGGTCGTTCCAGCGCTCGCGCGGGACGCGGCCGAAATGCTTCGCGTAGCGACGGTCGCACAGCACGAAGTCGACGTACGTGAATGCGGCGCTTTCGCTCACGCGCTGCCCTTGCGCGTCGGCGTAGTCGATCGGCATCGACGGCCAGTCGTCCTCGGACTGGCGGTTGTCGGCAAGCAGGAAGCGGGTGGCCTGATTGTCGCCGGCCAGTGGGTCGTAAGCGAACGCGGGAAAGGCGCGCGATTCCATGGCCGCGGCCGCGGTGAGGTAAGGCGGCATGTCGCCCGCCGGGGCGGGCGCGCCGGTGTACACGCTCAGCAGCGCCGCGCCGCGATGGGCGAAGGCCTTCTTCAGCCGTTCGCGCAGTGCCGGCAGGTTGGCGCTCGTCGTCTGCACGACGTGGACGCCGCCCAGGCCGGTCGCCGTATTGGCGAGGCGCACGCTGCGCACGCCGAACGCGAAATGGCCCGCGCCGATGACGGCTTCCTCGTACAGGTCCGAAGTCTCGACAAGGACCTTGACGGGCAGCCCGGCCGACAGCATGTCCATGAGCGGCGCGTTCTGCGGGGCATCGTTGCGCTCGGGTGGGATGCACACGAGGTAGTCGGGAAACAGCGCGAGGTCGTCCGCGGTCAGGGCGCTCTCGTCGAAGTTGGCGAAGAACGCGTCGTCCTTGGCCTCGACGTAGCGGTTGTCGGCCTCGAGCTCGCCGACGGCCAGCGCCTTCACCACTTCGGCGAGGAGCGTCAGGCGCGTGCGGAACGCCTCGACGGCCTCGGCGCAGTTGTCGTACTCGAAGCCGAAGGCTGCACCGTCCTGCCGTCGCGGATAGAACGGTTGCCCGGACAGGGTCGCGAGCGCCGCTTCGATGCGCTTGCGGCGCGACGGCGAAAGCTCGTCCTTGGGCGCGTGCCGCGACACGAGCTTGGACATGACCGCAAAATCGAAGTCGCCGCGATGGCCGTCGCCGACGGCGGTGCGCAGCGTGCCGGCCGTCTGCCCGGCTTCGGAATTGATGAAGGCGGCGCGCAGGATGTCCGTCAGGCGCACGATCAGCCGTCCCGACGCGTCCCGGAACGCGCGTGCCTTGCGCTCCTGCTCGGCACGGAAGAAGTGGCGCAGCACCTGCGAGACGCCGGCGGCCTCGCAGTCGATGATGTCGCCGTCGAGGTTCAGTTTCTCGCCGATGGCCGCGAGCACCGCTTCGACGCTGGGATCGCTCGGCTTGCCGACGCGCACCGCGGCTTCGGCCCAGATGTCCAGCAACGTGCCGCGCAGGCCGTTAGCGACGAGCCTGCGGATCTCCCGCTCGAGCCGCAGCACGTGGCGGCGCAGCTTCTCGCCCTCGATACCACGCGGCGCCGCCTCGAGGAGGAGGTCGTCGACGATGCCGGAAAGCGACCGCACGATGCCCTTCTGCGGACCGACGGCCACGAGCACGAGCGGGTAATCGTAGCGCAGCGACGATAGGTCGCGGTAGCGCGCGAGCAGCGCGGGGCGCAGCGCGAGACCCGCGATCGGATCGACGCCTTCGCCGTCGAAGCGGCTCGTCGAGAAGAACGCTCGCTGCTCGGGGAATTGGGCGGCCATGTCCATGACGCCGCCTAACGACCCTGCCCGCGCGGCCACACGGTGAATTTGTCTAGCTCGGCTTCGAAGCCGGCGCGTATCTGGTCCGCCGTGCGGATCTGGCCGGCATTGCGGAGGTCCTCGTAGCAGGGCACCTCCGGATTGTGATAGAGGATGCCGACGGGAATCGGGTCGTGCGACGACGCGATCTCGCGTGCACGGTCGATGTCGGACGGGTCGTGCTCGATCTGATTCTTGTAGGTGCGCCCGAGCTCCGGCGTAATGGAGAGCCCGTCGCGGTGCGTCAGCAGAAGCGTCTTCGACGGGTCGGCAAGCCACGGCTCGAACATCTTCGGCAGCCACTCGGGGCAGCGCTGGATGATGCGGATGAACGAGAAGCCGCGATGCAGGTACGCCTTGCGCAGGATGTCGTAGAGGAGCTCGGGGATCCAGTCGACCGCCTGCGCGACGAACGACACGTTGGTCACGCCGAGGGTGACGGTGAGCGGGTTCATCGCGTCGAGGTAGCTGCCGCGAGGCGTCGTGTTGCTCTTGGTGCCGATGGGCGAGGTCGGCGAGGCCTGCTTCTTGGTGAGCCCGTAGATCTGGTTGTCGTGCAGGATCGCGGTGAGGTTCATGTTGTAGCGGATCGCGTGCACCCAGTGCGCGGCGCCGATGCTGCAGCAGTCGCCGTCGCCGGTGTTGACGAATACCGCGAGGTCGGGCCGCGACATCTTGACACCCTCGGCGATCGGGAACGCCCGGCCGTGGATGCCGTGGAAGCCGTACGTCTTCATGTAGTGCGGGAAGCGCGACGAGCAACCGATGCCGGACACGAACACCGTGCGCTCCGGGGCGAGGTCTTCGTCACGGCACAGCCGCTGCACGGCGGCGAGGATCGCGTTGTCGCCGCAGCCCGTGCACCAGCGCGGTACGCCGCCCTGGTAGTCCTCGAGGTTGTGGTGCTCCTCGTGCAGCTTGAGGAGGCATTGCGTGACGGGCATATTCATTTGAGCGCTTCTCCGAGCTTGGCGCGCAGCGCCTTCACCACGTTGGAGGGCTTCATCGGCGCGCCGCGCGCCTCGCCCCAGCAGTCGACGTCGACCAGGTAGCGCGAGCGCAGCATCATGGCGAGCGGTGTGTAGCGGCGGTTGTCGGCGTCGATAACCTGGTCCTCGAGGCGGTCGGACCACGTCCCTTCGATCGCGATCACTTTCTTGAAGCGCCTCATGATCTCGCCGATGCCGGATGGCAGCGGCTGGATGAAGCGCACGTGCATCGACGACACCTTGTGCCCCTCGCTGCGCAGCCGTTCGACGGACTCCTCGATCACGCCCTTGGTGCTGCCCCATCCGACGACGAGCAAGTCGCCTTCCGGATCGCCGAACACTTTCGGCGGCAGAAGCGTCTTCTGCAGCGTCGCGAGCTTGAGGCTGCGGCTGCGCAAGCCTTCCTCGTTGATCTCGGGGTCGTACGCGACCTTGCTCATGCGGTCGTGGGCGAGGCCGGTCAGGGTATGCATGCCTCCCGGCTGTCCCGGGCGGAAGCGGCGCGCGATGCCGGTAACCGGGTCCCAGTCGTAGGGCTTCAATCCCTCTGGTACGGGCGTCTGGTCGATGGGCGGCGCGAGCCAGTCGGTGCCGAACTTCGGCCGCGGGAACGGCTGCTGTGCGGTGGCGAGGCTCGCGTCGGTCAGCACGACGACGACCATGTTGAACGTCTCGGCGATCTTGCGCGCGGTGATCATCGAGTGGAAGCAGTCCTCGATGTCGGCCGCGGCCATGACGACCTTGGGCGCGTCGCCGTGGCTGCCGTAGATCGCGGTCAGGAGGTCGCCTTGCTCGACCTTGGTCGGCTGGCCGGTCGACGGGCCGCCGCGCTGGACGTTGACCACGACGAGCGGGATCTCCGCCATCACCGCAAGCCCCAGGCCTTCCTGCTTGAGCGAGTAGCCGGGTCCGGAGGTTATCGTGACCGCGCACTTGCCGGCGTAGGAGGCGCCGATCGCGAACGCGCACGCGGCGATCTCGTCCTCGGCCTGATGCACGAGGCCGCCCACGCGCTCGAAGCACTCGGAGAGGTAATGCGACGCGGATGTCGCCGGAGTGATGGGGTACATCGCACAGATGTCCATGCCGGAAGCGAGCACGCCGAGGGCGAGCGCGGTGTTGCCGTTGCAGACGATCTGCGGCTCGCTGACCCCGACCGCCGGGATGCGGAACTTGAACGGCAGGTTCTTCTCGGCCCACGCGTAGCCCGCCAGCAGCAGGCCCTGGTTGACCTCGACGACCTTGCGCTCCTTCTTGCCGAAGGTAAGCGCGACTTGCTCGCGCGCGAGGTCCAAGTCGAGCGTGTAGATGCTGCACAGGATCCCGAGCACGAACATGTTCTTGCCCTTGCGCGGGTCGGCGACCAGCTTGCGGCACTCGCGCTCGAGCGGCAGCTCGAGCACGTCGTAGCCGGATTCCTTGAGCGCGGCGAGCGTGGACAGGTACGACTCGACGACCTTGGGGTCGCGGTGCTCGCGCCACATGTCCTCGAGCAGGATGATCGCGCCGGGCTTCAACTCGCCCGCGCGCACGCGTCCGAGGAGGACCTGCTCGTTGAACGCCACGGCGAGGTCGGTCTCGTCGCCGCCGTTGGTCACCTTCTTCGAGCCCATGCGGATGCGGATGCCCGACGCGCCGGCCACGCTGCGCGCGGGCGGCTGGATCTCGGCCGGGATGATCTCGGTGGTCCAGATGCCGTTGCCCATCTTCGCGGCGATCGCGCCGAGCGACTGGCCGCAGCGCTGCGCGCCTTCGCCGGAGTCGCTGATCACCTCGACGATGTGCTCGGAAATCGTCTTCGTTTCCTTGGCGGAGGCCGCCTGCGGCTCGCGGACGAGGGTTTCGCTCATGGTCTATGCCTTGTGCAGATTCATGCGAGGCGCACGCTTGCGTAGCCGTGCTCGGCCGGGTGGAGGCCGAAGGTGCGCTCGGAAGAGGGAAGCTGCTCCCCGTAGATCACGTCGGTGTCGCGCAGGCCGAGATAGGCCTTCATCGCGCGCGCGGCGCGCCTGCCCGCACCCATCGCCTGGATCACCGTGGCTGCGCCCGTGACGATGTCGCCGCCGGCCCAGACGCCCAGAAGGGAGGTAGCGAGATTGTCGTCGGTCTCGATGTAGCCCCACTTGTTGAGCTTGAGCCTGCTGGTCTGCCCGAGGATCGGGTTGGCGTTGGTGCCGATCGCGTAGATGACCATGTCGGTCTCGATCTCGAACTCGCTTCCGGCCACGGGCACCGGCTTGCGACGCCCGGAATCGTCGGGCTCGCCGAGCTCCATCTTCTGGCAGCGCATCGCGCGCACGTTGTTCTCGGCGTCGCCCAGGAGCTCGACCGGCGTGGTGAGCCAGTGGAAGTCGATGCCCTCCTCGATGGCGTGATGCACCTCTTCCACGCGTGCGGGTGCCTCGGCGCGGCTGCGTCGATAAATGCATCTGACGTCTTCGGCGCCGAGGCGCTTCGACACCCGGAGCGCATCCATCGCGGTGTTGCCCGCGCCGATGACGGTCACGTGCCGGCCCGGCTGCACCGGCGTGTCGAAGTTGGGAAAGTCGCGCCCGCGCATGAGATTGCAGCGGGTCAAAAGTTCGTTGGCGGACAGCACCCCGTTGAGCGATTCGCCCGGGATGTTCATGAAGCTCGGATAGCCCGCGCCGGTGCCGATGAACACGGCGTCGAAGCCCATTTCGGTGAGCATCTGCTCGACGGTGAACAGGCGTCCGACCAGCGTGTTGCACTCGAAGCGGATGCCGAGCTCCTTCAATTTCTCGATCTCGACGTCCACCACCGGGTTCGGCAGGCGGAAATCGGGGATGCCGTACTTGAGGACGCCGCCTGGCTCGTGGAACGCCTCGTATACGACGACTTCGCAGCCGGCCTTCGCCATGTCGGCCGCGCACGCCATGCCGGCCGGACCGGAGCCGACGATGCCCACGCGGAATCCGCGCGGCTCGATGTACGGCACGTTGCGCCAGCCTTCGCTGCGCGCCATGTCGCCGACGAAGCGCTCGAGGCGGCCGATGGCGACCGGCTCCAGCGTGTCGCCGACCGTGCACACGCCTTCGCACTGGCTTTCCTGCGGGCAGACGCGCCCGCATACCGCCGGCAGCAGATTGGTGTCGGTGATGATGTCGTACGCGCCGCGGTAGTGCTTCTCGCTGATCTTGGCGATGAAGGCGGGGATGTCGATGCTCACGGGGCATCCGCGCACGCAAGGCTCGTCCGCGCACTGCAGGCAGCGCTCCGCCTCGCGGATCGCCATCTCGACCGTGTAGCCCTTGGCCACCTCTTCGAAGTTGCGGGCGCGCGCCTTCGGGTCCTGCTCGGGCATCGGCGTCCGCTCCTGCGGAATGGTGCGGATCGTCTTCTTCTTCGCCGCGGCCATCATGCGCCTCCCGCCGTGTCGATCTGGCTGCGCAGGCGGCAGGTCTCCTGATACTGCGTGAGCGCCTCGCGCTCGGACGGCTTGTAGCGCCCGAGCCTCGCCATGAGATCGTCGAAGTCGACTTCGTGGCCGTCGAAGTCGGGGCCGTCCACGCACGCGAACTTCACGCGGTCGCCGATCTTCACCCGGCAGCCGCCGCACATCCCGGTGCCGTCGACCATGACGGGGTTGAGGCTCACCATGGTCTTGATCTTGTGCTTGCGGGTCAGATCGGCGCAGCCTTTCATCATGACCGGAGGGCCGATGGCGATCACTTCGTCGATGTCGGCGTGCGCGGCGATCGCCTGCTCGATGCCGGCGGTCACGAGACCCTTGATCCCGGCCGACCCGTCGTCGGTGCAGACGATGAGCTCGTCGCATACCGCGCGGAACTTGTCCTCCCAGAAGACCAGGTCCTTGTTGCGGAATCCGAGCACGCCGATGACGTAGGCGCCGCCTTGTTTGTAGGCACGCGCCTGCGGATAGACGGGTGCCACGCCGAGGCCGCCGCCGACGCAGACGACCTTCTTCGCGACGCCGATGTGGCTCGGGATGCCCATGGGGCCGACCATCGCGAACAGCCGCGTGCCCACCCGGCAGTTCTGCTGCATCTCGCGTGTGGTCTTGCCGACGGCCTGAATGACGAGCGTGATCGTGCCGGCGGCGGAATCGAAATCGGCGATGGTGAGCGGGATGCGCTCGCCGTGCTCGTGCTCCATGATGATGACGAACTGGCCGGGCTTGGCGGCCTTCGCCATCAAGGGATGGCGCACCTCGAGCAGGTAGGTGACGTCGGAGAAGTCTTTCCGGTCGACAATTTCGAGCTCGGGCATGTCGGACGCTCGCTTTCCCAAAACGACGCCGCCGGCATTTCGCTGGCGGTGATCGGATGCTACGGCAGGCGTGCGACGGCGGGCGGCGCGAGGTGCGCGCGGCCTTGACTTTGGTCAGAGAAACTGCAGGAAATCGTGTAGGGCTCGCCCTACCTGCCGTGGGGCCACTTCCCCCCGAGGCGGTGGGTGAGGTCCTCGGCGATGTGCGCCACGAGCGGGCCGAGTTGCTTGATGCGCTCGTCGGTGAGGCGGGACGACGGGCCGGCGATCGAGATCGCGCCGAGCACCTCGGCATGCTCGTTGTAGAACGGCGCGGCGACGCAGCGTGTAGACAGGGCGTGCTCCTCGTCGTCGAACGACCAGCCCCGCTGGCGAATGACGCGGATCGCCGACCACATCGTCTCCGGCGACGTGATCGTGTTGGCGGTGATGCGCGGCAACCCCTTCACCTTGAGGATCGCCTCGATCTCGTCGTCCGGTAGCGCGGCGAACATCGCCTTGCCCACGCCCGACGCGTGCAGCGGTACCCGGCTGCCGAGCTTGACGATCGTGCGCATCATCTCGCGGCACTGCACCTGGTCGATGAACACCGCGTCCGTCCCGTCGAGGATGCCCAGGTTCGCAGTCTCGCCCGACTGTTCCATGAGCCGCCGCATGTAAGGGTGGCTCTGCGCCACGAAGTCACGGTTGGCGAGAAAGCTCGTGCCGACCGTGAAGGCCTGTAGCCCGACGTACCAGCGGCCGAGCTCGCCGCCCTGGTAGACATAGCCCATCTTCTCGAGGGTGGCGAGCAGGCGATGCGCCGTGGAGGGCGCAAGCTGTACCCGCTGCGCGACATCGGTCAGGGTGAGCCCACCCTCGGCGCGGGCGAGCGCCTCGAGCAGCGACAGGCCTCGGGTGAGGCTTTGCACCTGCACCGTGGTGGTCCCGGGCTTGGCCGGTATGCGGCCGCGGCGGGGCGGTGGACTCGATAGACGGTTCGGCATCCGTTCAGCCTAACTTCAAGTGCGGCGTCACCGCAAACGTCTCACCGGCGATGTCGACGGCGTAGCTCGCGCGCAGTATCGCGTCGTCGGTCAACGTCGGCCCGTCGGGAGCCGCACGCGCGTAGCCCATCGCCACCGCGCGGCCGTGCTTGCGGCTGTAGCCCGCGGACGTGATCTCGCCCACGTTGCGGCCGTCCATCAGGATCGGCTCGCCGCCCCACGGGAAGGCCGCCGGTTCGTCGAACGTGAGCAGCACGAGGCGCTTGCGCAATCCCGCCGAGCGTTGCCGCAAAAGCGCTTCGCGGCCGATGAAAGGCGCGGCCTTGTCGAGCTTCACCGCGTACCCGAGTCCCGCTTCGAGCGGCGTCTCGTCCGGCGACAGCTCGGCGCCCCAAGCGCGGCGGCCGGCCTCGATGCGCAGCGCGTCGATCGTGTAATAGCCCGCATCCTTCAAGCCGAACGCGGCCCCGGCGTCGATCAGCGCGTCATACAGGGTCAGGCACTGGTCGGTAGGCACGACCATTTCGTAGCCCGGTCCGCCGACGTAGCTCATGCGTGCCGCCCGGACGCGCGCGTAGCCGACGTCGATCTCGGCGGTTGCGGAGAACGGCAGTGCGGCCTTGGACACGTTGTCGGGGCTCAGGGCTCGAAGCAGCGCTTCCGCCTTCGGCCCCATGAGCGAGACGACGGAATACCCGCTCGTCACGTCGACCAGCGCTGCGAATTCGTCGGCGCGGACGTGGCGCTCGATCCACGACGCGTCGCGCGTGGCCTGCGCCGAGCCCGTGAGGACGAAGAAGGCGTCCGCCGCGAGCCGCGTGATGGTGAGATCGCTCTCGAAGCCGCCGCGCTCGTTCAGCATGGCGGTGTACACCATGCGCCCGACCGGAACGTCGATGTCGTTCGCGCAAAGCCGTTGCAGCACGCCGAGCGCGTCGCGGCCCTTGAGCACGAATTTCGCAAACGAGGTCTGGTCGAGCACGACCACGTCCTCGCGGCAGGCGCGCTGTTCCTCGAGCACGCAAGGGAGCCACGCCGGCGTGTCGAGCGTGTACGGCGCAGGTTGCGCACCCGGCGGCAGGAAGTAGTTCGCCCGCTCCCAGTTGAGCTTGCTGCCGAACACGGCGTTTTTCGCCCGCAGGCGATCGTAGAGCGGGGAGCGGCGCAGCGGGCGGACGGTGGCGAGCTCCTCGCGGGGCCAGCGCATGGCGTAGTGGAGGCCGAGGGATTCGACCGTGCGGTCGGCAAGATGCCTGCGATTGCCGTGAAGCGGCGCGAAGCGGCGGATGTCGACGTCCCACAGGTCGATCGGCGCCTCGCCGCCCGCGATCCATTCCGCGACGAGCCGGCCCGCCCCGCCGGAATTGGCGATCCCCGCGGAGTTGAAGCCCGCGCAGACGAAATAGCCGCCGACCTCGGGCGCCTCGCCCAGGATGAAGTTGCCGTCGAGCGTGAAGCTCTCGGGCCCGTTCAACAGCATCTTGATCTGCGCGGCCTCGAGGCACGGGGTGCGATGGATCGCATTTCGCATCAGGATCTCGAACTGGTCCCAATCCTCGGGCAGGAGCTGGAATTCGAACTTGTCGGGGATGGGCGAGACTTTCCACGGCTTCGCCACCGGCTCGAAGCCGCCCATGACGAGGCCGCCCACTTCTTCCTTGTAGTAGATGAACCCGTCGGGGTCGCGGATCACCGGGAGGTCGGGCGTGACGCCTTCGATCCTGTCGGTGACGATGTAGAAGTGCTCGGCGGCGTGGAGGGGCACGTTGACGCCGGAGCGGCGCGCCAGCTCGCGCGCCCACTGGCCGCCGCAGTTGACGAGCGTCTCGCAGGCGATCTCGCCCGCGGCCTCGTCGCTCTGCCATGCGATGCCCGCGACATGGCCGTTGACGACCTTCACGGCCGCGACCTTGACGCCTTCGAAGATCCGCGCGCCGCGCATGCGGGCGCCACGGGCGAGCGACTGCGTGAGGTCGGTTGGATTCGCCTTGCCGTCGCCGGGAATCCACACGGCCCCGGCCAGGTCGTCGGTGCGCAGGATCGGCGCGATCTTGGCCGCTTCGCCGGGCGACACGAACTCGAACTCGATGCCGAAGCTTCTCGCGCGCGCCATCTGGCGCTTGCTCGCCTTCAGGCGCTCGGGCGTGCCGAAGACGTTGAGGCTGCCGCACTGCTTCCAGCCGGTGGCGAGGCCGGTCTCCGCCTCGAGCGTCGAATACAGCTCGATGCCGTAGCGGCTCATGCGCGTGGCGTTGCGCGTGGCGCGCGTCTGCCCGACGAGCCCCGCGGCGTGCCACGTCGTGCCGCAGGTGAGCTTGCCCTGCTCGAGGAGCACGACGTCCCCGATCCGGAGCTTGGCGAGGTGATATGCGGTGGATGCGCCCGCGATGCCGCCGCCGATGACGACGACGCGTGCGCTGCGCGGTGGTGTTGACGTCATAATGGCGACATGCGTGGGGAGAGGATCTGCGTTGCGCTTGCCCTGGCGGCATCCCTTTGCGCGTGTGCGGGGAGCGGCGACACGACCAGCCCGGCCACCGTCCAGCGAGAGCGGCTCGAATCGTGGGCCAAGCTGTGCGAGGGCCGGGGCTTCGTCCGCGGCACATCGGATTTCAACGACTGCGTCATGGGATACGACAAGGAGGCCACCAACCCTCCCGTGCGTTGATCGCGCGCATGGTCAGAGCTTCAGGGCCGCGACACCTGCCACCACGCTCGCAGCGCCTGCGAGGCGCGCGACGCCGAAGCCTTCCTTGAGCAGCACGGTGCCGATGATCGCGGCGAACAGCACGGAGGTCTCGCGCAACGCGGACACCGCCGCGATCGGCGCCCGCGTCATGGCCCAGAGCACGATCCCGTACGCCGCCACGCTGCAGAAGCCGCCGAGCACGCCGCGCCGCCACTGGCGGCCGATGTAGGCCCGCGCCGCAGCGCCGCGCCGCCAGCGGATCCAGGCAAGGAAGAACAGGCCCTCGCAGAACGTGAGCCAGATGACGTACGACAGCGCGTTGCCGGACGCCCGCGCGCCGGAGCCGTCGACCAGCGTGTAGACGCCGATGATCGCGGCGTTGGCGAGCGCCCAGTAGATCGCCGCGCGCGGGTGACGATGGCGCTGCGCGAAGGCGATCGCGACGATGCCGGCGCAGATGAGCACGATGCCGACCGTCATCTGCGCCGACGGCAGCTCGCCCAGGAACACGACCCCGAGGAGCGCGACGAGAAGCGGCGCGGTGCCGCGCATGAGCGGATAGGCGAAGGAAAGGTCTCCGGTGCGATACGCCTGCGCGAGCGTGATGTAGTACCCGAAATGGATCACGACCGAGGCCGCGGCCATCGGCCACGCGGCGGCCAGGGGGAACGGAACGAAGACGAGCGCGACGGCGGAGCAGACCGTGCCGCCGGCGACGATGGTCGCGGTGTCGAGGAGCGCGTCCCCGCCGCTCGCGGACTTGACGAGCGCGTTCCAGCCGGCATGCAGGAGGCCCGCGCCGAGCACGGCGAGGGTGACGCCGAGGGTCAGTTCCAAGCGGCGGCCCGTTCAGGTGGCGCGCCGCGCGGCTTCGAGGATCGGCACGAAATGGGCAAGCGGCGGCGTCGCGGCGCCCGCGACCTTGGCGAGGTCGTCCCACAATCGAATCGCCACGGCGTCCTGCGCATACGGTTGCGCGATGAAGGCGGCGGCCTCCTCCGTGCCGAAGATCCCGCCCTGCAGCGCGAGGCTGCGCTTGCTGTCGACCGAGAGCGCCTCGAAGTAGCCGACGCGGGTGGCGCACAGATAGCGCTTGGCGTCGACGTGAAGCTTGATCGGGGCGAGCACGTCGTCGCCGTAAAGGGTGCGCAGGAACGGCGGTGCCGCCAATTGATGCAGGTCGTCCACCCCGCGCAGCGTCGGGGTGTCGCCCTGGTCGTTCAGCAGGTGGCCGAGGTCGTGGAGCAGCGCGGCGGAGACGAGCGCAGGCGGGGCACTGGCCTCTTCGGCCCGGGCGGCGGCCTGGAGCGCGTGTTCGAGCTGCGTCACGGGTTCGCCGTCGTACGCGCGCCCGCCTTTGCGGCCGAACAGGATGCAGATGTCGGAAATGGAGAGACTCATGCGGTTTTCGGCTTTCGCTTGGGCCACTCGCCGCCGGCCTCGCGGGGCATCTCGCCGGGCACGAGATCGACGTCGTCGTCGATCGGGATCGTAATCGGCTCCTTGAGGCGCGTTCGAGCGAGCACGCCCGCCTCCTCGAGGATGGGATAGGCGATCGAGCAGATGTGCGAGTTGATGCGCTTCAGATCGGAGATCAGGTCGAGGTGCAGCGACGACGTCTCGATGCTCTCCAGCGTGTTGCCGGCGAGGCGTCCGAGGTGGGAATCGGCGTAAGCGCGCTCGAGGTCGCGGAACAGCACCTTCTGCGCGAGGAGCTCCTGCGCGCTCTTCAAGTCGCCGTGCAGGAAGACGCTCATGCCGAGCCGCAGGTTGGCGACCAGCCGTGCGTGCAGGTCGCAGATCTCGGCCATGCCGGCATCCGAAAAGCTCCTCTGCTTGCTGATCTTCTTGTCCTCGATGTCGGTCAGTACGCGCTCGATGATGTCGCCGACCTGCTCCAGGTTGATCGTGAAGGAGACGATGTCGGCCCATCGCCGGCCTTCCTTCTCGTCGAGCGCCTCGCGCGAGATCTGTGTGAGGTAGAGCTTCACCGCGGTGTACAGCTCGTCCACCACGTCGTCCTTCTTGCGAAGCTGCGCGGCGAGCGCGCGGTCGTTGTTCTTCAAGACCTGCAGCATGCCGTTGAGCATGTCCTCGATGACGTCGCCGATGCGCATCGCCTCGCGCGCGGCATTGGCGATGGCCAGGGGCGGGGTGTCGAGCGCCGAGGGGTCGAGGTTGCGCGGCTTCGCGGGGTCGTCGGCGAGCGGCTTGTTCGGCAGGAGGCGCTCGGCGACTCGCGCGATCCTCTCGGTCCAGAAGATGAAGAGCACCGCCAATGACGCGTTGAAGAAGAAATGGAAGAGCACGACCTCGCGTGCCGGATCGAGCTCCAGGCCCGACACCCAGCCTTCGATACGCGTCAGCAGGGGGATGGCCAGGATGCAGCCGATGAGCTTGAACAGGAAATTGCCGAGCGTGACGCGGCGCGCCTCGGGCGGGGAGCGCAAAGTCGACAGCATGCCGAGGATGCCGCTGCCGAGGTTCGCGCCCAGCACGAGCCCGAGGGCGACCGGCAACGAGATCACCGACAGCGAGGCGAGGGCGGCCATCAGCAGCACGACGGCGAGGCTCGAGTAGCACAGGATCGTGAACATCGCCGCCACCAGCATGTCGAGCAGCACGTCGCCCGTGAGCGAGGCGAAGATGACCTTCACGCCGGCGGCCTGCACGAACGGCCGGGCGGCGACCGAGATCCACTGCAGCGCGAAGATGATGAGCCCGAGTCCGATCAGGATGCGGCCGAATCGTCCGATGTTGGTCGACTGCTTGGCGAGAAACAGCGTCACGCCCACGAAGATCAGGAGCGGCGCGAGCCAGGACAGGTCGAAGGACAGGATGATCGTGACGAGCGACGTGCCGACGTCGGCGCCCAGCATCACGGCGAGCGCGGGCGCCGTGCTGATGAGGCCCTGGCCTGCGAAGGCGGCGACGATCAGGGCGGTCGCCGTGCTGCTCTGGATGAGGCCGGTCACGCCGAGGCCGGCGACAAACGCCGTGAAGCGCTGGGTCACGCTCCGCCGCAGCACGCGCCGCAGGCTGGCGCCGTACAGGCGCAGGATGCCCGTGCGCACGATGTGCGTGCCCCAGACGAGAAGCGAGACGCCGGCGAGCAGATTGAGCAGGGTCTGCATGGCGTCAGGCGTCGGGGGTCGACTCAACCTCGGCGATCGCCTCCTCGAGGATCGCGAAGGCGCGCTCGAGGTCGGCCTCGGCGATGACGAGCGGCGGCGACAGCGTGATCACGTTGCCCTGGCCGATCTTGAACGCGAGCCCGCGCGCGAGGCATCCGTACATCACGCGCTCCGCCTCGCGGCGGGCCGGCGCAGCGTTGCGGCGACGAAGCTCGACGCCGAGCAGCAGTCCCGCGCCGCGCACCTCCCCGACGAGGGGATGGCGCGCTGCCATGGCGCGCAGCCGATCCAGGGCGCGCGCGCCCAGCACACGAGTGCGTTCAAGAAGGCCTTCGTCGGCGATGATGTCGAGCGTGGCGAGCGCCGCGGCGCATCCCACCGAGCTCTTCTCGTGCGTGTAGTGGCCGAGCGCACGGTCGCCGGCGACGTCGAGGTCGCGGCGTGCGATGAGCGCTGCCAGCGGGAACACCGCCCCGCCCAGCCCCTTGCCGACGGCGACCATGTCCGGGACGATGCCGTAGCGCTCGAACGCGAACATCGTGCCCGTGCGTCCGATGCCGATCGGGACCTCGTCGAGGATCAGCAGCGCGCCGTGACGGTCGCAGGCGGCACGCAGCACGCGGTAGTAATCGGGCGGGGGGACCTGCACGTCGGTGCAACGCACGGTCTCGACGACGACCGCGGCGACGTCCTCCTCCTTGCCGAGCACGTAGTCGACGTACTCGGCGCAGCGCGCGTCGCAGGTGCCGCCGCAGCCGAACCGGCAGGCGGCCGGATCGCACGGCGGCACATGCTCAGTCCCGGGAAGGAGCGGGCCCATCCCGCGGCGGAACACCGCCTCGCCGCCGATCGAGATCGCGTCGAGGGAGGCCCCGTGGAACGAGTCCCACATCGAGACCGTCTTGTGGCGGCCCGTCGCCACGCGCGCGAGCTTGAGTGCCATGCCGATCGCGAGCGTGCCGGCGGGCGCGAGCAGCACCTTGCCGAGCGGGTCGGGCGCGAGCGTTGCGAGCCGCTCCGCCAGCAGCACCGCCGCCTCGTTGGTGAAACGCCGCGGCGAGAAGGGCAAAGTGTCGAGCTGCGCCTTGACCGCGGCGATCACGCGCGGATGGCGATAGCCCACCTGGTGCACGTTGTTGCCGTGGAAGTCCATGAACCGGCGCCCGTCGGCGTCGGTGAGCCAGATGCCGTCGCAGGCGACCAGCGCATCGAAGCACGGTGTCGACAGCGACTGGTGGAGATAGACGGCGGCGTCGCGGTCGAGCAGGGCGCGCGTGCGGCCGCGGATGTGCTCGCGCTCCCACGCAGCGCGCAGCGGCGACAGATTGACGTCGCCTTCGGCTGCGAGATCGCGGGGAGCGGTATCGTTCATCGCGCGTCGGAGGCGTCCCTCACCAGGGCAGCGAATAGGTCTTGACGTTGGTGAAGCTCTTCATGGCCTCCTGCACGCCTTCCTTGTAGCCGAGGCCCGAGTCCTTGATGCCGCCGAAGGGCGTGAGCTCGAGGCGATACCCGGGGACCTCGCGGACGTTGACGGTGCCGACGTTGAGCTCGGAGACGAAGCGCGTGATGTAATCGAGGCGGTTGGTGCAGACCGCCGATGAGAGTCCGTAAGCCGTGCCGTTGGCGATGCGGATCGCGTCGTCGATGTCCTTGAACCGGATCACGGGCGACACCGGCCCGAACGTCTCCGTGCGCACGACGTTCATGTCGGGACGCACGTGGTCGACGACCGTGGGCGAGTACAGCGCGCCGTCGCGTACGTTGCCGACGAGGAGCTTGGCGCCGCCCGCCACCGCGTCGTCGACCTTGGCTTCGAAGTTGCGCGCCGCCGCTTCGTCGATCACAGTGCCCATCTCGATGCGCGGGTCGGCCGGATCGCCGTACGTCCACGCCTTGGTGCGGGCGACCAGCCGCTCGACGAATGCGTCGGCGACGTTCTCTTGCACGAGCATGCGCTTGACCGCCGTGCAGCGCTGGCCCGAGTTCTTGTACGAGCCTGCGGCGGCCAGCGCCGCGGCCTCGTCGAGGTCGGCGTCCTCCATGACGATGATCGGATCGTTGCCGCCGAGCTCCAGCACCTGGCGCTTGTACACGGCCTTGGCGGCGATGTACTTGCCGACCGGTACGCCGCCGGTGAAGGTGACGAGGTCGACGTCGGGATTCGTGAGCATCTCGTCGGCGATCTCGCGGGGATCGCCGGTCACCACCGACAGCATGGGCGGCGGCAGGCCCGCCTCGTAGAGGATATCGGCCAGCAAGATGGCGGTGAGCGGCGTCTTCTCGGTGGGTTTGAGCACCATCCGATTATTGGTCGCGATCGACGGCGCAACCTTGTGCGCGACCTGGTTCAGCGGATGGTTGAACGGCGTGATGGCCGAGATGGCGCCCAAGAGCGGTTCGCGCAGCGTATAGACCTTGCGCGACTTGCCATGCGGGGTGAGGTCGCAGGAGAAGACTTGCCCGTCGTCCTGCAGCGCCGCGTTGCCCGCGAACACGAAGACGTCGCAGGCGCGTCCGACTTCGTAGAGCGTGTCCTTCTTGCTCAAGCCCGATTCCGCGGTGATCAGGTCGGAGATCTCATCGGTGCGGCCGCGGATCAGCGCCGCTGCCTTGTGCATGATCTCGTAGCGCTGGAAACGCGTGAGCTTCGAGCGGTAGTCCTTGGCGATCGCGAACGCGCGGCGGACGTCCTCCACGGTCGCTTTGGGCACCGTTCCGACGACGGCGCGCGTGTACGGGTTGTGCACCTCGATGACGCGATCGCCGCCGATGCGCTCGCCCGCGATCCTCATTTTCGCGAGTTCGGCCATCATGTTCATTGCAGGTGATTCAACGCGAGGTCGAACGCATCGAAGTTGCGCCAGCGGCGAAGCGGAAGCTCACCGGCGGGGCGGTTGGCGATGAGCGGCACGCGTTGCTCCGACAATCCTCCATGCGAGCGCAGCGGCGCATCGAGGCCGCTCAAATCGTGGCGGTCGCGGCTCGTGCCGATCACGCTGAGCCGCTCCGATACCACGATGATGTCGCCCACGCGGTCGGGCGGCAGCTCGAAGCGCGCGCAGCCCTGTGCGCGCGTGTGCACGGCCTCGATGCCGGGCAGCGCCGCGATGCGCTTCATCGCGTCGTCGACCTGGCCCGGCTGGTTGACGTAAACCGTCGCGTAGGAGCCGAGCGCGCCGTGATGGACGACGTAGGGGTCCGTGATGGGCAGGATCACGCGCGCGGTGCCGGCGCCGAACCACGCGTCGAGCCGCTCCTGGAGGAACACGATGCTCGGGCGGCCGAGCGCGTCGGTCTTGGCGTTCATGCCGTGGTCCGCGGTGAGCACTACCGTGGCGCCGAGGGCGTCCATCTCGCCCAGGTAGCGGTCGAGCATCGCGATGAAATCGTTGGCGGCCGGCGTGCCCGGCGCCGCCTTGTGCTGGACGTAATCGGTGGTCGACAGGTACATCACGTCAGGTCGATCGCGTCTGAGCAGGGCGAGGCCGGCGGCGAACACGAACTCGGACAGCGTCGCGCTGTAGACCGACGGCACGGACATGCCGGTCAGCGCGAGCGCGTCGGCGATGCCGTTGCCTTCCATCGTCGCCTGGTCGGCCTTCTCCGAGGAGAAGCAGATCCCCTTCAGGCGATGTCCCAGGAGGGCGCGCAGCTTGTCCTTCGCGGTGACCACGGCCACCTTCGCGCCCGCGTCGGCAAGCGCTGCGAGGATGGTACCGGCACGCAGGTACTTCGCGTCGTTCATCATCACCTCGGCCTCCACCTCGGGGTCCCAGAAGAAATTCCCGCAGATGCCGTGCACCGAGGGCGGCGCGCCGGTGACGATGGACAGGTTGTTGGGATTGGTGAACGACGGCACCACGCAATCGGCAGTGAGGCACGTGCCGCGCTGCGCGAGCGAGGCGAGGAACGGGGCGCGGCCAACCGCGACCGCCTGGTTGATGTAGTCGGGCTCGCAGCCGTCCACACAGACCACGACGAGCGCCCGGTCGGGCCAGCGGTAGGTGCGGTGGTTGACGGTGATCGCTTGCGAAGCGGTCATCGCTTGCGCGCGCCGCGCGCGGCCTTCTCGCCGGCTTCCTGCGCCCTGTGCATCCGCTCCCGGCTGCCCATGACGTGGTCGAACAGCGCGCGGCCGGCGGCGCTCGCCTGGCCCGCGGCGATCTTGTCGAGGATCTCGTGGTGCTCGCGTACCGAGACGGGCAGCGCGCCGGCCTGCGCGAGGGTCGCGCGCCGGTACAGGTGAAGCTCGTTGACGAGCCGGCGGTACATGGCAAGGAGCTTCGCGTTGCCGGCAAGCGCCACGAGGGTGTCGTGGAACTCGAGGTTCGCGGCGTGATACGTGTCGAGGTCGCTGCGTGCCACCGCGCGGTCCATGCGCTCGACGAGCGCGCGCAGGGTCTTCAAGTCCCCGGGCGAGACCTTCAGCGCCGCGCGGCGGCCTACGAATTCGTCGAGCACGGCGCGAAGCTCGTAGATCTCGTCGGCTTCCTCGACCGCGATCTGGCGTACGAACACGCCGCGGTTCTTCTCGAGGCGCACGAGCCCCGATTCCTCCAGCGCACGGAACGCCTCGCGCACCGGGCCGCGCGACACGCCCAGGAGCTCGGCGATGGCGACCTCGTTGAGCTTGGCGCCGGCGACGAGCTCGCCGGCGAGGATCATGCGCTCGAGCTCGCGCTGCACCAATCCCGGAAGGGAATGGGTCTGCAGCACCGCGATGGGATGGTCGGGCGAAGGCAGGCTGCGCCGCGGGCGCACTCCGCCCGCCGGCGGCCGGGCCCGGGGAGCGGCTCCCTGTCCGTTGCCGGTCTTGAGCATGTTGCGATTAGACGCGGCGGCGTGTAGATTGTCAACAATCTGCAATCGACGAGGGGTAGCCTTCAGTCGTCCGGTGCGAGGCGGCGCCGGGCGACGGTTGCCCACGAGGGGGAGGGCCGGTACGATCCTGCGCGCGTCCCCGCGCCGACTCCGCCGGTCGCCGCGCCACCGCCTATCATTTCCAGGGAGGTAAACCGATGAAACGCGCTTCGCTGCTCCTGTCCCTCGCATTCGCCACGCTCGCCGCGGCGCCGGCGTGGTCCCAGAACGTCGTTACCATCTACGCGGCCGATGGCCTCAAGGACGGCAAACCCAACTGGTTCGACACGCAGTTCGATGAGTTCACGAAGCAGACCGGCATCAAGGTGCAGTACATCGAAAGCGGCTCGGGCGAGGTGATCAATCGCGTGGAGCGCGAGAAGACCAACACGCAGGCCGACGTCATCGCCACGTTGCCGCCGTTCATCCAGAAGGCGGCGGCCGACGGCATGCTCGAAGCCTATAAGCCGGCCGACATCGACGCCATTCCCGCGGCATCGCGCGATCCCAACGGGCTGTGGTACCCCCTCGTCAACAACTACTTCTGCTTCATCTACAACGGCTCGGCGCTTCAGGCGGCTCCCAAGACCTGGGACGATCTTCTCGATCCGAAGTTCAAGGGCAAGATCCAGTACTCGACGCCGGGCCAGGCCGGCGACGGCACGGCGCTCATGGTGCTGACTTTCCAGGCGATGGGCAGCAAGCAAGCCGGCTTCGATTTCCTGAAGAAGCTGCAGGTGAATAATGTCGGCCCGTCGTCGTCGACGGGCAAGCTCGCGGCGAAGGTGAACAAGGGCGAGCTTTACGTCGCAAACGGCGACGTGCAGATGAACTTCGCGCAGATGGCCGACAACCCGAACCTGCGCATCTTCTGGCCCGCCGACGCCAAGGGCCAACGCATCACGCTCCCGCTGCCGTACTACATGGGCCTCGTCAAGGGGGCGCCGCACGCGGCGAACGGCAAGAAGCTCATCGATTTCCTTCTGAGCAAGAAGGCGCAGGACTCGGTGAGTTCGCTGGCCCGCGGGATCCCCGTGCGTTCCGACGTCAAGCCGACGGACGCGAATTTCGTTCAGCTCAACAAGTTCCTCGAGGGCGTGACGATCTGGACGCCGGACTGGGAGGCGGTGCTGCGCGACCTGTCGACCGACGTCGCCAAGTGGCATGAGGTGACGGGCAGCTGATAAGGGGGCGGCGGGTGGCGAGCGAGCAACCCAGCGGCGAGCCGCGGACGGGCGGCGCCGCGCAGCGGCGCTCGGGCATCCGCTTCGAGAGCGTCACCGTGGCCTACGGCGGCACGGTGGCGCTCGCCGAATTCAGTCTCGACGTCGAGCCCGGCGAAGTGATGGCGCTGCTCGGGCCGTCGGGATCGGGCAAGACGACCGCGTTGCGCGCGGTCGCCGGGTTCGTCACGCCAACCTCCGGTCGCATCCTGCTGGGCGACACCGACGTCACCCACACGCCGCCGTACAAGCGTGGCATCGGCATGGTCGTGCAGCAATACGCGCTCTTCCCGCACATGCGCGTCGAGCAGAACGTGGCCTTCGGCCTGCGCGCGAGCAAGGCGCCGGCGGCGCAGATCGCACCCCGGGTCGAGGAGTGCCTGAAGCTCGTCGGCATGGCAGGCTACGCGCGTCGCTACCCGCAGGAGCTCTCGGGCGGCCAGCAACAGCGCGTGGCGATCGCGCGCGCGCTCGCCATCCAGCCTCGCGTGCTCCTCCTCGACGAGCCGTTGTCGGCGCTCGACGCCCAGCTTCGAAGCGGAATGCTGAACGAGATCGCGCGGCTGCACCGCGAGCTTCCCGATGTCACCATTCTGTACGTCACCCACGACCAGATCGAGGCGCTCACGCTCGCCGACCGCATCGCGGTGATGAACGAAAGCCGCCTCGTCGACGTCGGCAGCGCGCAGGCGCTGTATCGGCAGCCGCCATCGCGCTTCACGGCGTCGTTCGTCGGCAACGCCAACCTGCTTCCCGTCGTGGTCGAGCGCTGCGACGAGGATCGACACGAGGCCCGGGTGCGCCTCGGCGACCGCGTCCTCGCGGTGGCGGCGTTCGGCGCGGCGCGGCCGGGGGACAGCCGCATGCTGTGCATCCGGCCGCACGCGCTCGCGCTCGATCGCGTCAACGGCAGCGAAAACGTCATCGAAGGCACGGTGACCGAGGTGCAATGGCGCGGCTCGGCTCATCGCCTGTACGTGGATGTCGGCGGGGCCGAGGTGTGCGCCGACAGCCGGCCGCTGCGCGAACCGCCCACGCGCGGGCATCGCGTCGCGCTGCACTTTGCGGCGCACGATGCCACGCTGCTTGCCGCGACCCCCGGCGCCGCCGGCAGCACCTGGCCTGCGGACTCCGACCCCGGCGTCGCGTAGGAGCCTGGCGGTGGCAACGTTGCCGATCGCGCTCGAGTCGTCAGGCCGCGCGAGCCCGCGGCCCGTGCCGGGGTGGGTGCTGGGCATCGTCCCGCTGCTCGTGCTCGCGACGATCTTCTACTACCCGCTGTTCTTCATCGTGCGTCAGTCGATCATGGGCGATGCCGGGCCGGCGAGCCTCGCCGCCTACAAGGCCATGGTCTCGTCGGCGCTCTTCCACGCCGCGCTGGTGCGCACGATCGAGATCGCCGTGCTCTCGACGTTGGGGTGCCTGCTCCTGGGCTTCGTCCTGGCGCTCATCGTGTCTTTCGTGCCGTTCCCGGGAGCGCGCATCGTGAGCGGCTTCATCGACACGATCCTCGCCTTCCCCTCGTTCCTGATCGCGCTGTCGTTCACGTTCCTCTACGGGTCGGCCGGCGCGTTCAACTTCGTGCTCATGGATCTCATGAGCACGAACGAGCCGCCGATCGATTTCGTCTACGGCATGTGGGGAGTCGTGCTCGCCGAAGTCACCTTCTACACGCCGTTCGTCATGCGGCCTCTGCTGGCCGCCTTCTCGCAGCTCGACACCGCGCTGATCGAGGTCGCGAGCAGCCTCGGGGCGCGCCCCATGCGCATCGTGCGCGAGGTCATCCTTCCCGAGGCCGTGCCGGCGCTGCTTGCCGGCGGCAGCCTGTGCCTGCTGCTCACGTTGAACGAGTTCGGCATCGTGCTGTTCATCGGGGCGAAGGGCGTGATCACGCTGCCGATGGTGATCTACGGCAAGGCGATCCAGGAGTTCGACTACACCGCGGGCTGCGTCGCCGCCGTGATCAACATCGCGCTTTCGGTCGGCCTGTACTCTTTGTACCGGTTTGCGCTGGCGCGCGGGGGAGGCGGGCGTGCTGTTGCCGTCTAAGGGGGCGCGCTACGCCGCGTGGGCGCTCTTCTTCGCGCTGTTCCTGCCGGTCTTCGGGCTCCCGCTGTTCATGGTGGGCGCGGCGAGCATCGCGGGCCAATGGAACGGCGTGCTGCCGAGCCATCTAACACTGCGGCATCTCGCCGACGCCGTTCGGAGCAACGCCGGCGAGCAACTGCTGACGAGCCTCGTCACGGGGCTCTCGGCGAGCCTCATCGCGCTGGTTCTCGGGACGTGGGCGGCGCTCGCGGTGCGCTCGCTGCGCGGCCGCGCGGCCCGGATCGCGAGCGTCTACTTCCTGCTGCCTATCGCGGTCCCCTCGGTGTCGGTCGGGCTCGGCTTGCTCGTGGCGTTCAGCCGGCCGCCGGTCCTGCTCAACGGCACCCCCTACATCGTATTGATCGCCCACGTCGTGCTCGTGACCGCGTTCGCCTACGGCAGCGTGTCGGCCGGACTCGCCCGGCTTCCCCCGCACTACGAGCAGGTCGCCGCAAGCCTGGGCGGCCGGCCTGGTTACGTCCTGTTCCGGGTGACCCTGCCGCTCATCATGCCGTCGCTCGTCGCCGCCGGCGGCCTGTGCTTCGCGCTGTCGATGGGCGAACTGGGCGCCACGATCATGGTCTACCCGCCGGACTGGGTCACGCTGCCGATCGGCATCTTCGCCTTGACCGATCGCGGCGTCGTGTTCGAGGGCGCCGCGCTGACGATCTTGCTGCTGGCAGTGACAGTGACGGTGCTGCTGGCCGTCACTCGCATCCGGACCCGGGCGAGCTACCGCTAGCGCGCCGCCGAGCAGTCGGAAGGAGTAGAACATGCCCAATTACGATCGCGACCCCATCCTGCTGACCCCCGGACCGCTCACCACGTCGCTTGCCACCAAGTCCGCGATGCTGCGCGACTGGGGCTCTTGGGATTCCAAGTTCAACGCCGTGACCGCGCGCGTGCGCGCCAAGCTCACGGACATCGTCGAAGCGACAGCGACGCACGTGTGCGTGCCGATGCAGGGGAGCGGCACGTTCGCGGTGGAAGCGGCGGTCAACACGCTCGTGCCGCGCGACGGGCACGTGCTCGTGCTCGTCAACGGCGCGTACGGCAAGCGCATGGCGAAGCTCACCGCCATGATGGGACGCAGGGTCACGACGTTCGAGACCGCCGACGACGTCCCCACCACGCCGCAGGACGTGCAGCGGCTGCTCGAGAAGGACGCGTCGATCACGCACGTGGGACTCATCCACTGCGAGACGTCGACCGGCATCCTCAATCCGTTGCCGGAAATCGCGTCCGTGGCGGCGCGGCACGGCCGCGGGCTCATCGTCGACGCCATGAGCTCGTTCGGGGCGCTGCCCATCGACGCCCGCACGACACCGTTCGACGCGCTCGTCGCCGCCTCGGGCAAGTGCGTCGAGGGCCCGCCCGGCATGGGCTTCGTGTTCGTGAAAACGGGCCTTCTCGAGCAGTGCGCCGGCCGTTCCACGTCGCTCGCGCTCGATCTCGCCGACCAGTGGGCGTACATGGAGAAGACCACGCAGTGGCGGTTCACGCCGCCGACGCACGTGGTGGTGGCGCTCGACGCGGCGCTCGACCTGTACGCGGCGCAGGGCGGGCGCGAGGCGCGCTACGCGCGCTACCACGCGAATTACACCGCGCTGGTCGAGGGCATGACCAAGCTCGGCTTTCGCGTCTTCCTCGACCCGGCGATCCAGGCGCCGATCATCGTCACGTTCCACGCCCCGCCGGACCCCAAGTACACGTTCGCCGCCTTCTACGAGCGCGTACGCGAAAAGGGCTTCATCCTGTATCCCGGCAAGCTCACCCAGGTTGAAACGTTCCGTGTCGGCTGCATCGGCGCGATCGGCCCCGAGGAGATGCGCCAGGCGGTCAACGCCGTGCGCGACACGCTGGCGGAAATGGGCGTGACGGCGGTCGCCTCGGCGGCGGCGCGGCGCGCAGCTTAAAAAAGAGGGAATTCGGGCGGGCGCCAGCCTGTTCGCGTGGGCGCGCCTTGCCCCAAGGGCGGCCGGCCGCGAGAAAAGGGGGTAGCGCCCACGGCAGCGTGGATTGCGTTACGATCACGCCCCGGCGGCGGGATCGCTACCTGGGGAGAGCATCGACCGGCCACCGTAGGCCCCTCGTCCACTCAGGAGAATGAAAATGAAGGCTCGCATGACCGTCGTAAGCGCCGCGCTCGCGGCCGGCGCCCTCTTGGCCGGCGTAGCGCTGGCGGCCGATGTCAACGTCACGCTCTCGGGCGACAACGAAGTGCCGCCTGTCAAGACCGCAGGAAAGGGCAGCGGCAAGCTCATGATCGGCGACGACGGCGCCGTGTCCGGCAGCGTCACCACGACCGGCGTCCCAGGCACGATGGCGCACATTCACGAAGGCGCCCCCGGTACCAACGGCCCCGTGATCGTGCCCTTTACCAAGGACGGCGACACCTACAAGGCCCCGCCGGGCGCCAAGCTGACGCCCGCGCAGATGCAAAGCTTCAAGGCCGGCAACCTGTACTTCAACGTGCACACGGACGCCAACAAGGGCGGCGAGGTGCGTGGTCAACTGAAGTAGGCCGACTGTTCCCCGATGCCGGCGAGGTTGGGGCGCCGGAAGCCCCCGCCCCGTCGGCCTTTCCGCCCTCAGGAGCGGGCCGAGGTACGTCACCGCGGTCGTGGCGATGCCCGCGTAGTCGACCTTGGAGCGCGTATAGCCTACGCGTACGGTGTGCAGGAACTCCTGCGCGGCGGGCGCCGCCAGGGGAAGCAAGTCCTGGGTCTGCACCCGGTACACGCCGGGCATATTGGACGTGGGGAAAATCTGGTTCACCTCCTGCACCAGGCGGACGGTGATGGGCTGGATCGTCGAGACCTCCCACACCGTGAATTGCTTCTTCTTGAGCGCGGTCACCGGCTTGCCGTCCTTGTCGGTGACATAGACGGCGAAGACCAGCGGATGAAGGCGTCGACGTTGTACTCCTGGACGCGCGACAGCGGTCGGGGCTCGTAGCCCACCGAGTCCACGTCCATCTGCTGGAACCTGCAGATCTCCCAGGCATGCTCGTTGGTGAGGTGCAAGAACGGCATGAGGGTCCCGAGGTCGTAGTCCACGCCCTCGCGCGCATCCTCGTTCACGAGCCAGTAGCCGCGCACGCGCGTGGTGCGCGCGCCGACCGGGAGGAGGTGCGCCGCCACGGCATGGTCCAGCTCGCGTGCACCGAGAAATTGGGCAGCGAGCCCATCCATGGCGGCGGCTCGATTGCAGATTGTCGACAATCTACCCGAGCCGGCGCAGGCAGTCGAGCGCGACCAGGCTCGCGTCGGCGGTGACGGCGTCGCGATCATCGTCGAGCGCGAGAAGGCGCGCCGCCTCGACCAGCGGCACGAGGCGATGCTCGGTCGCCTCGCCGTCCTGGTTGGCGGGGCGCCACTCGGGTGGCAGCCACAGGTCGTGCGCGAAGATCGTCTCGTGCTGGATGCCGTCGGGCTGCTCGCGGAAGATCGTGAGCTCGCCGGCAGGCTGTGCCGTTCGCGCAGCACGCTCCGGCAATCCCGCTTCCTCCCAGCATTCCTTCGCCAGTGTCTGCGCGACCGTCGTGCCGGACGCGACTCCGCCGCCGACGAGATTGTCGAGCATCGATGGATCGATCGCCTTCGCCGGGCTGCGCCGCGCAAGCCACATGAGCGTTCGATCGCCTTCGTGCACGAGGCCGTTGACGTGCGCCGCGTAGGTACGGATGCCGAAGTAGCGCGCGGCGGCGCGCTCGATCTCGAACCACGGCGCGGCGCCCAGCGCGGGGGCGGCGGCATACAGCTCGTCGCGCCAGGCGGTGAGGGCGCCTTCACGCGCGAGCTGCCCGGCGACCCTTGCGAGCGCTGCCGAGCGGGCGGACGCGTCGGAGAGTGCCGGAACAAAGACCAACGCGGCGCCGCTCATGCGAAAGACGTCGGCGAAACGCGCAAGGCGCGCCGCGCGGTCCGCCGTGACGCGGCCGGCGACCGCGCCCTCGACCTCGAGCGCAACCAGTAGCGAGGACGGCGGCGCGAGCAGACGCGCCAGGCGTCGCTCGATGCGTGCGAGGGCCTCGTCGGGGATCATCGGCCCATTCTAGTGATCCGTACGGCAAATGCCGAATCCGCGTCACGTGGCCGCAGATTACAATTCGCGGATGATCCTCGACGGCAAGAGCGTGGCGCAGCGCGTCACGGAAGAGGTGCGCGCCGACGTTGCCGCGTTCGTGGCCGCCGGTCATCCCACCCCCGGGCTCGCGGTCGTGCTGGTCGGCGACAACGCGGCATCGCAGGTCTACGTTCGCAACAAGCGCAGAACGACGGAGACTGTCGGCATGCGCTCGTTCGCGCACGACCTTCCCGCCGACGTCCCCGAGCCGGCGCTGCTCGCGCTGATCGACCAGCTGAACGCCGATCCCGAGGTCAACGCGATCCTCGTGCAGCTGCCGCTGCCCAAGCACGTCAACGCCGAGCGCGTGATCGAGCGCATCGAACCTGTGAAGGACGTCGACGGCTTCCACCCCTGCAACGTCGGGCGCCTCGTGCTCAAGATGCCACGGCTGCGGCCGTGCACGCCATGGGGCTGCATGCGCCTGCTCAAGGAGACCGGCGAGGATCTCGTTGGAAAGCACGCCGTCGTGATCGGCCAGTCGAACATCGTGGGCCGGCCGATGGCGCTCGAGCTCCTGATGGCGCGTTGCACGGTGACCATATGCCATTCCGCGACGCGCGATCTGCCGGGGCTCGTGCGGCAGGCGGACATCGTCGTGGCGGGCATGGGCAAGCCCAAATTCGTGCAAGGCGATTGGATCAAGCCGGGTGCGATCGTCATCGATGTCGGCATCAATCGCCTTCCCGACGGGAAGCTGTGCGGCGACGTCGACTTCGAGTCGGCCATGGACGTCGCGGGCTGGATCACGCCCGTTCCCGGTGGGGTGGGGCCGATGACGATCGCCACACTGCTCGCCAACACGCTCGTCGCGGCGAAATGGCAGGCGGAGCGATAGCGGGCGCGACTACTCGGGATAGAACCCCGCGGCAATCAGTCCCGGAACTCCGTCGACATTCACGGCCCTCACGAAAGCCCACTTCTGCGACGGCTGCGACTGCCCGGGCTTGGGAAACATGTAGTCGACCCACCCCGACCCTTCGGTTTGCGCTGTGCGGATGATCGCGTCGTGGAACAGCTTGCCATTGGCGTCCTTTTGACCGCTGACGTTGGTTCCCTCGCGCGCCGGAAAGGCAGGGTTCAGCAGGACGTTGCCCTTCAAATCGTAGGCGAATAGGTAGGTGTCGCCGTGGAACCACTCGCTGCCCTTGGCACGGAACTCGGAGAAGGCGGCCTTCCCCTTGGCATCGACGAGAACGGCGGCCTTATTCACCAGCGCCTCGACCTCCCGGGCTTTCGGCGAGGATGGCGGGGATGTGCGAGCGATCGCCATCGTGGCGCCCAACACTCCGGCGAATAGCGCTGTACCCAAGAATGCGACTGTACGGTTCATGGCTCTTCCATGGTTCATTGAGCCGTCGGAGCGCCGGGCAACGAAGCGGGAGAGGAAAGCGGTTTACTCGCATCGACCACGAACATGACCAATGCACGCAGGTCCGTCGATCCGCTGCTCGAGACCTTCATCGCCTGGTCGGCGCCGAGGCCTGCCTCCCCGTGACCCGCCTCCACGCGCATCAGCCTGCCGGCGCCCCGAATGCTCTGCTCGCCCTGCAACACCAGATAGGCTTCCGATCCGGGGTGGCTGTGGACCGAGGTGTTGCTCCCGGGAGGGCCGCTCGCTTCATTGATGCGGAGCAGGTAGCGCTGCGCATTGATGCGGGGATGGGGCCGACCTCCGCAACTTTCACACCTCCTGGCGTCGCGCCCCCGGCGCGCCCCGTCGATTCGACCACGAGGGACCAAGGACCCGCTACGGCCTCGGCCTGGTTCACCGAGCCGAAAATCTCGACACGCCAATACAAGACTCCCGCGGGCAGGCTGGACACCGTCTTCTCTGCCGGAGGCTTGATCGTCAATGCCGGCTCGGGCACGCCCGCCGTCGCCGCCTGCCAGGCGAACATTCCGACGAGCACACTAACCCAGGTGGACCCCTTCATGTGCCCCCGTCGAATACGCACGTCGAAGCAAGCACCCATCACGATTCGACTCCCGACCCGGCGATTGGTTCGGGCGATTCGGCGTGACCGGCGAGCGCGGCAGCGGTTGCAGCCACTACGGCGACGCGCTCGCGCATCACGCGTTCCGCAAATGCCACGCCTTCGGGCGCGTGAAGGTCTGGATGCCGTAAGTGGAAAGGGTGAGCCCGATGCCCGAGTGCTTGAGACCCGACCACGGCAGGCGTGGACTCACGCGGTCGCAGCAGTTCCAATAGACGCTTCCGGCGCTCACGCGCTTCAGGATCTTCTTGGCGCGCTTCTCGTCGCGGCAGTACACCCCCGCGGTCAGGCCATACTCGGTGTCGTTCATGAGGTCGACCGCAGCCTCGTCGTCGCTCACGCACTGCAGGCCGATGACCGGCCCGAACGACTCGTCTCGCATGACCGCCATCGAATGGTCGACGTCGACGAGCACCGTCGGCGCGAACCAGTTGCCCTTGCCTTTCATCGGTGCGCCGCCGGTCAGTACGCGCGCGCCCTTTCTCTTCGCATCGGCGACCTGCTTTGAAAGGACCGCGAGCTGGGGCTTGCGCGTAATCGCGCCGATGTAGGTCGTTTCGTCGAGCGGGTCGCCGACCTTGAATCCCCTCACTTCGGCGACGAACGCCTTCACGAACTCGTCGTAGATCTTCTCGTGCACGTAGACGCGCTCGACCGAGCAGCACGACTGCCCCGTGTTGTAGAACGCGCCATCGGCCACCGCGGCGGCGGCCGCCTTGACCTCGACGTCGTCGGTCACGTAGATCGGGTCCTTGCCCCCGAGCTCGAGCTGGGTCTTGATCATGCGCCGGCCGGTGCTCGCCGCGATCTTCGCGCCGGTGGCGTACGAGCCGGTGAAGAACACGCCATCCACCGGCTGACGTACGAGAGCGCCTCCCGTCTTGCCGTCGCCGACGACGAGGACGAACGCGTCCTCCGGCACGCCCGCGGCGTGGAGCATGTCGGCGATATGCATGCCGGTCAGCGTGGCGAACTCGGAGGGCTTGTAGAGCACGGCATTACCGGCGGCGAGCGCCGGGATGAAGACGTTTACGCCGACGAAGTAGGGATAGTTCCACGCCGAGATGTTGGCGATCACGCCAAGCGGGTCGTGCGCGATCCGCTCCTCCATGCCGCCC
Organism: Casimicrobiaceae bacterium; assembly: GCA_035499955.1. Classification (GTDB taxonomy): domain Bacteria; phylum Pseudomonadota; class Gammaproteobacteria; order Burkholderiales; family Casimicrobiaceae; genus VBCG01. The sequence continues at coordinate 6,341 of DATJXV010000188.1, read as the reverse complement.
TTCGGATCGGCGAACACCCTCTCTTCGCGCAGCGCGCGCTCGGTTTGCTCGAGAAAGAAGTCGATGCGGCCGGTGAGGCCGTTCAGCTCGTTGCGGGACTGCCGGATCGGCTTGCCGACCTCCAGCGAGAGCGTACGCGCGAGCTCGGGGATGCGGTCGACCAGGATCTCGCGGAACCTGCGGATGGCCGCGAGGCGCTTACGGATCGGCGTCGCGGTCCATTTCGGCTGCGCGGCGCGGGCGCGGTCGTACTTCGCGCGGATGGACTTCGCGGTGTCGGCCACGACATCGATGAGCACTTCGCCGGTGGCGGGGTTGATGATTTTCATAGTGAGATCAGAGCGCGTGCGCCGACGTGCGCACGCGCGCGGCCGCGGCAAGGAAATCGTCGAGAAGCGGTGTGTCGTCGATGAAGCTCGCGTCGCCGGGCGGGTGGAACTCGGGGTGCCATTGCACGCCGAGGACGTAGGACGGGCCCTTCCAGCGCACGGCCTCGACGACGCGGTCGGGCTCGGACCACGCCTCGACGACGAGGTCGCGTCCGAGGTCCTTCACGGCCTGGTGGTGAACCGAGTTGGTCTTGACGAGCGTCGCGCCCGGGTACAGGTGGGCGAGGCCGCTGCCTTGCACGATCGAGGTGGCGTGGCAGTTCTTCTCGTAGATCGACTGCAGGCGGTGGCGCAGGGCGCCGGGCTGCTGGGTGGGAATGTCCTGGTACAGCGTGCCGCCCATCGCCACGTTGATGACCTGCGCGCCGCGGCACACGCCCAGGACGGGCTTGCCCTGCGCGACGAACGCGCGCAAGAGCGCGATCTCGTAGTCGTCGCGCACGCGGTCCCCGTTCCACGCCGGCTTGATCGCGGTCTCGCCATACGTGGCCGGGCAGACGTCGGAGCCGCCCATCAAGAGCAGCGCGTCGAGCTCGCGCGCGTAATCGGCGGCCCTGATGCGGCTTTGCTTGCGGCGCGTCGCGCCTTCGGGCGAGGGCACCATGAGCGCCAGCGCGTCGCGCTGCATCAGCCAGTGCGCGACGTTCTGCTCGATGTATTGCAGCGTCATGCCCGGGAAGAACGCCCGCGGCTCGCTCTCCGGGTGCAGGAACGACGCCGAGATGCCGACTTTCAGCACGGGATATCAGAAAGCCGACGCGAAGAGCTTCTCGAAATCCGCCGCCGTGCACTTGCGCGGATTGGTCTGGTGGCAGATGTCGGCGGTCGCGATCTCCACCAGGCGCGGGATGTCAGACTTGACGACGGTACGCGGCGCGCAGTAGTCGGACAGCTTCGCGGGAATGCCGAGGCTCGCCTTTAGCTCGGCAAGCCACGCGATGAACGCGCGCCCGCGCGCCTCGTCGCTGCCGGTATCGCCGTCCTTGACGCGCGCGACGTGCGCGAGCTCGGCGAGCTTGGCGGTTGCCGCAGGCAGGTTGAAGCGCATCACGTGGTCGATCATGATGCCGTTGGCGAGCCCGTGATGCAGATCGGCGACGGTGGACAGGGCGTGCGCGCAGGAATGCACGGCGCCCAGGTCCTTCTGGAAGGCGATGGCGCCCATCATCGAGCTCATCAGCATGTCCGAGCGGGCGGCAAGGTCGTGCCCGTGCGCGACGGCGGTCGGCAGCGCGCGCGCCGCGATGCGCACGCCCTCGAGCGCGATGCCGTCGCACAGCGGGTGATACGCGGGCGACAGGTACGACTCGACGTTGTGCGTGAGCGCGTCCATTCCGGTCGCCGCGGTGATGAGCGTGGGCAGGCCGAGCGTGAGCTCCGGATCGGCGAAGACCGCCTTCGCGAGCAGGACCGGCGAGAAGACGACCTTCTTGACGTGCGTTTCGTCGTCGGAGATAACCGACGAGCGGCCGACCTCGGATCCCGTGCCCGCGGTGGTGGGGAGCGCGACGAAATAGGGCATCGGCTGGTCCATCGGGCGAACGTTCGGGTGGTCCCATGCGTACTCGAGGATGTCGCCCGGGTGGTGGGCCATGAGCGCGATCGCCTTCGCCACGTCGAGCGCGGCGCCCCCGCCCAGGCCGATCACGCCGTCCGCGCGATGCGCCTTGTAAGCGGCTGCGCCGTCCATCACCTGTTTGCGCACCGGGTTGCCCGAGATGCCGGAGAAGACGGCGACGTCGAGCCCGGGCAACTCGGCGAGAAACTGCGCAAGGAGTGGCAATGCCGCGATGCCGCGGTCGGTCACGAGCAGGGGACGCGCGATGTGCTGACCCTTCAGGTGGTCCGCAACGAGCTTGCGCGCGCTAGGGCCGAAGTGGATGGCGGTGGGGAACGCGAATTTCTCGATGGCCATGGTCAGATGATTTCGAAGTACCGTTTCAATTCCCAATCGGTCACGCCGTCGAGCCACTGCCGCCATTCCCACTCGCGGGTGGCCGCGAAATGGTCGACGAAGTCGTCGCCGAACCAGTCGCGTGCGGCCTCGGAGTTCTTGAAGGCGCGCGTGGTCTCGATGAGCGTGCGCGGCGCACGCGGGATGCTCTCGGCGCCCTGGTTGGTCCCCGTGATGGGCTTCGCGGTGAGCTTGAGGCTCTTCTCGACCCCGTGCAGGCCGGCCGCAACCACGGCCGCCATCGCGAGATACGGATTGACGTCCGCGCCCGGGCAGCGCGTCTCGAGGCGGGTGGACTTGGGCGACCCCGGGATGACGCGGAAGCTCGCCGTGCGGTTGTCCACACCCCAGGTCGGCTTCACCGGCGCCCAGAAGCCGTCGACCAGGCGCTTGTAGCTGTTGATCGTCGGCCAGAACATCGGCGCGAACTGCATCGCCACCGCGATCTGGCCGGCGAGGTAGCTGTCGAAGAGCCGGCTCATGCCGTGCGTGCCCTTTGCGTCGTAGAAGAGGTTCTTCTTGCCGTCGGACAGCGACTGGTGCACGTGGCCGGAGCAGCCCGGGTATTGCGCGCTCCACTTCGCCATGAAGCTCGGCATGATGCCGAAGCGCGCGCCGATCTCCTTGGCGCCTGTTTTGAACAGGATCGCGCGGTCGGCGGCCTCGAGCGCCTCCGAAAACAGGATCGCCGCCTCGTACACGCCCGGCCCCGTCTCGGTGTGCAGCCCCTCGATAGGAACGCCGAACGCGGCCATGTCGTTGAAGAGCGCCTCGAAGAACGGCCGCGACGCATTGGCGCGCAGGAGCGAATAGCCGAACATGCCGGGCGTGATGGGCTCGGGGCCGACGCCCTTCTTCGCGGCCCACGACTGCGGCGTCTCGGCGAAGTTGAACCACTCGAACTCCATGCCGCACATCACGTCGTAGCCCAAGAGCTTCGCGCGCGCGAGCACGCGCTTCAGCACCTGGCGCGGGCATATCGGCAGCGGCTCTTCCTTGCCGTTGCGCGTCCAAACGAAGTCGGCGAGGAAGAACGGCACGCCGTCGTCCCAGGGCACGTGGCGATGTGTGCCCAAGTCGATCCGCGCGACGGCGTCCGGAAAGCCCTTGTGCCATCCCGTGAGTGTCGTGTTGTCGTAGCAGACGTCCTGCGAGTCCCAGCCGAACACGACGTCGCAGAAGCCGAAGCCCCCCTCGGCCGCCGACTCGAACTTGTCCTTGTGGATGTACTTGCCGCGCAGGATGCCGTCGATGTCGCAGACCGCGACCTTGACGCGCGTCCCCGGCGCCTTGCGGACCGCATCGACGACCTTCGATGGCGTGAACGGCATCGGCATCGGCTTCCCCCCTCCTCGTTGTTCTCTTCCGGCGTGGGAACTTTACCATCGGCGGCCGCGTGGCATCATGGCGCGATGCCAGCACCGCGCCCGCCGCCTCACTTTTCGCCCGGCGGCGCGCTTGCCGCGTGCCACGTCGCCGTGGCGCTGTTCGGGTTCGCGGGGCTCTTCGGCAAGTGGATGGCGTGGGACCCCGTGGCCATCGTGCTCGGCCGCACGGCGGTGGCGGCGGTCGTGCTCGCCTTCGTCGTGCGCTACCGGATGGGAGAGATCCGCCCGCTGCGCGTCGGGATGATCGTCAATGGCATCATCCTGGCAGTCCACTGGGTCGCGTTCTTCGCCGCCATCCGCGTATCGACCGTGACGATCGGCCTCCTGGGCTACGCGAGCTTTCCGCTCTTCGTCCCGCTCTTCGAGCGCACGATGCTCGGCGTCCCGGTCACCGCGCGCAAGCTCGCCGGCGCAGGCCTCGTCGCGCTGGGGCTCGCGCTGCTCGTGCCGGAGTTCTCGTGGGAAAGCCGCACCGTGCGCGGCCTGGCCTGGGGCGTGCTGTCGGGGCTCATGTTCGCGCTGCTGACGGTGCGCACCCGTAAGCTTTCACCCGACCGATGGTCGTCGGAGATGGCGCTGTGGCAGAACGCGGTGGCCGCGCTGTGCGTGCTGCCGATTGTCATGTGGCAGGGCGGCGTGGGCGGCCCCATCGACGCCGCGGAAATCGGCAAGGTGCTCCTGCTCGGCGTCGTGTGCACGGCGCTCGCGCACACGCTCTACGCCGCGAGCCTCGCGCGGATACCGGCCTCGACCGTATCCGTGTGCGCCGCGCTGGAGCCGGTGTACGGGATCGTGCTCGCGTTCGCGCTGCTGCACGAGGTGCCCGGCGCGCGCACCATCGCCGGCGCGATCCTCCTCGTGGTCGCGGCGATCGTCGCGTCCCGCCGCGCGCGCGCGGCGTCATTGCCGTGATAGTGTCAGCGCATGGAAATCGGCCTCGTCGGCCTACGTGACGAGCGGGTGGCGCGCCGGTTCGCCGCCGCGGGCGTTCGCGTGTTCGCCTGCGACGCGGAAGGGCGGGCGGACGCGCTTGCCGCCGCGTCCATTCTCGTCGCCAAGCCGGGCGCCGCGGCCGTGGCACAGGCCCTGCATGCGCCGCGCGTGGTGTGGCTCGATCTCCCCACGGGCTTCGCGACGGAGCTCGCGATCCAGGACGTGTGGCCGGAGTTCTCGCCGGGCGACGTGATCGTCGACGCCGGCCGGGGAACTCCCTCGGACGGCGCCCGCCGGGCGGCGCAGCTCGCGTCCGCGCGGATCCTGTTCGTCGACGGCCGCGTGCGGGCCGAGGACGGTCGCCTTCGCCTCTACTTGGGCGGCGGCGAGGCGGCCGTTCGCGCGCTCGCGCCCTACGCCGACGTGCTTGCCGGCCCCTCGGGATGGATGCATTGCGGCGCCGCGGGCAGCGGTTACCATTGGGAATTGGACGAGGAAGCGCTGCGATGATCGTGGTCCTCATGGGCGTGTGCGGCTGCGGCAAGACGACCGTGGGCAAGGCGCTCGCGGCCGACCTGGGCTGCCGCTTCCTCGACGCCGACGACTTCCACCCGCCGGCCAACGTGGCCAAGATGGCCTCGGGCGAGCCGCTCACGGACGACGACCGCTGGCCGTGGCTCGACCGCATAGCCACGGAGCTCCGGCAGATCCTCGCCCGCGGCGAGCACGCCGTGCTCGCCTGTTCGGCGCTCAAGGAGACGTACCGCGCGCGACTCAAACGCGCCGGCGACGTGCGCATCGTCTACCTCAAGGGCGACTACGCGACGATCGAGGCTCGGCTTGCCCTGCGCAGGCACGAGTACATGCCGGCCTCGCTCCTGCCTTCGCAGTTCGCCGCGCTCGAGGAGCCCACCGACGCGTTCGTCGTCGACATTCGCGAGGCGGTCGCGGCGCAGGTGGCCCATATCCGCGAAGCCTTCGCGCTCGCGTCGTGAAGCGGAAGAAGCCGGCCACCCTCGTCGGCCATCTCGGCCGCTCGCCGCGCAAGTGGATGGGCGCGGTCAGCACGCCCGTGTTCCGCGCCTCGACGATCCTGTTCCCGACCGTCGAGGAGATGCGTCTTGCCGAGGCGCGCCGCCACCCGGGCCTGACCTACGGCCTGCACGGACTGCCCACCGTCACCGACTTCCAGGCGGCGATGGCGGAGCTCGAAGGCGGCCACGCCGCGCTTGCCGTGCCGTCGGGACTGACGGCCACGACGCTCCCGCTGCTCGCGCTCACCAAGCCCGGCGACCACGTCCTCGTGACGGACGCGGTGTACGGTCCCACGCGCCGCTTCTGCGACCTGCACCTCATGCGGCTCGGGGTAGACGTGACGTACTACGACCCGCTGATCGGTGCGCGTATCGCCGATCTCATCCAGCCGAACACGAAGGTGATCTTCGTCGAGTCGCCGGGGTCGCTCACGTTCGAAGTGCAGGACGTGCGCGCGATCAGCGACGCGGCGCACGCGCGCGGCGCGTTCGTGGTCCTCGACAACACGTGGGCGACGCCGTTGTTCTTCCGCGCCTTCGACCATGGCGTGGACGTGTCCGTGCATGCGGCGACCAAGTACATCGGCGGCCACTCCGACGTGCTGCTCGGCGTCATCGTTTCGAGCGAGGCGACGTACGCGCC
>DATJXV010000187.1:0-28895 GCA_035499955.1 Casimicrobiaceae bacterium | reverse complement strand
TAGAAGCTCGCGTCGAGCGCGCCGTCGCGCACCTTCTCGAACGCGGCGCCCGACACTTCGTGGTGGATCTCGATCTCGAGCAGCGGATGCTGCTCCAGCGCCTGGGCGAGAAACTCGCCGACGCGGGTGAACTCAGGATCGGACACGGTACCGACGCGCGCGCGTCCCGCCACTTCGCCCTGGATCGAGCGAGCCCGGCTGCGCAGCGCCTGTGCGGCGTCGAGCACCTTCTCGGCCGCGGGCAGGAGCTTGCGCCCGGCCGAAGTGAGGACCATGCCGCTCGAGACGCGCTCGAACAGGGTCACGCCGAGCTCGTCTTCCAGCGCCTTGATCTGCGCGCTGACGGCGGGCTGGCTGACGTGCAGCCGTTCGGCCGCCCGGGTGAGGTGGCCCAGCTCGGCGACGGCGGCGAAGCTACGCAGCTGGTAGAGCTCCATAGGTTCCTTCCCGTAACACTCCGTCAGACCGCATTATATGCAGTATGTTGCATTGCATCAAGGCGGAGTTCACCTCATTCGGGATTCCGATCACCTTGATCCAAAGGAATGATTTGTCAGGCTCCCGACCTCTCCCTATCTTTCGATTGTGCGCTGCACCAAGCGACGTACGCCGATTGGCCCACGAGGCCTTACGGAGATCCGCTATGAAGAACCTGCACCCTGTTTACCCCGAACATACCGTGCTCGGGACGCTCATCAAGATGGCTCAGGCGACGTTCTACGAGGCGCTGCCGGCCAATGTGGAGGGTATGGCGCCGATAGCGCCGGCCCACCCCGCCCCGCCCAAGCGTGCGCCATCCGGCGGCGTCCTGCAACGCTTCCTGGAGGCGCTCGACCGCTGGTTCTATCGCCAGACCATGAAGGAGCGCGAGGCCTATCTTGCGCAGGCGAGCAATCTGTACGAGGTCGAGCAGCGCATGCGCGAGCTCGACCGCACCCGCTACCACTAGATTCGCAAAGCGCCGCCGTAGCCCGTCAGCTCGAGGTACCCGCGGCCGACGTCGAGCGCGCCTTCGCGCACGCGCACCGCGCCCTCCCAGTAGATGGTCCCGACCGTGGCACGCGAGTCGAGCTCTTGGTCGTCCATCAGCGGCTCGAGCTCGAATTCGCGTCCGGCGGCGGCGAGGTGCATCGCCACCGGATACTCGACCCCCGTATTCGGCGAGCGCCACGTGCGCGCCGGCGCGAAGCGTACCTCGTCGCGCGCGAGCGCGCGCTCGCGGCCGGTTGCGTCGCGGAACTTCCCGCCCGCCCAGAGCTCACTGCCGTCCTTGCCGCGGATGACGAAGGCCATCAGCGCGCCGCCGTCGTCGAAGTTGATGCCGCTCCAGTCCCACCCGCGAGCCGAGGGGGCCAGGTACTCGCTCGACCATTCGTGATCGAGCCACGCGACACCGCGCACCGGTGTCGAGCGCTCGCCGAGCGTCAGCGTTCCTGCGGCCGCGAGCTGCGGCCGGCTGTAGTAGAAGCTCGCCTGACGCTCACCCGGGCCCTTGCGGCTGACGCCGCGCTCGCCTTCCAGCATCGGCGCGCCGCGCGCTTCGAACGCGAGGTCGAACGCGAACTCGCGCGCCACGATCCGCGCGGTGTAAAGGTTGCCTTCCAGGCGCAGCGACCAGTTGCCGATGGCCACATCCGTGGTCTGTGTGGACGCTTCGGCGAGCTCGAACCCCGCGCGAGCCGCGCGCTGGTCGTGATGCAACCGCCCCGCACGCGGATCGGCGACCGCGGCGTGCGCGAACAGGAGTTGCGACGGCGCGAAGCGGCTTGCGCTTTGCTCCGCGACACCGGGCCGCGTACGGAAGAACGTGACCTGCACGCCATACTCGCGATCCTCCGCGTCGCGCAGCCAGCCCGTGACGTACCACCACTCGGTGCGGAATGCCGCGTGGCTGCCGTGGTCCCGAGGAAAGGTGAGCGCCGTCCCGCGCTCGACGTCCGGATAGCGGACTTGCGCGATGGCGGGCACCGCCAGCGCCAGCAGCGGAGAGACGAGGAATTCGCGGCGTCTCATGCTCACCAATCCTCCTTCACGGCGCGGATGACGTCGGCGCTCATCGCCTGGCGCGCGCTCGCCACGGTGGTCGCAACGGCAGCGGCGAGCAGGCCGGCGGCGAGCGCGGCGAGCGCGAGCCATGGCACGTGCAGGCTCATGCCCCAGTGGAAGGACTGCCGGTTCACCACGTGGACGAGGACGAGGCTCATCGCGAAGCCGAGCGCTACTCCGACGGCAAGGCCGATGGCGCTCACGGCAAACCCTTCGGTGGCGAGCATCGCAGCGATCTGGCCGCGCGTGACGCCGAGGTGGCGGAGCATGCCGAACTCGCGCCGGCGCGCGAGCACCAGCGCGCCGAACGACGACGAAAGGCCGGTGAGGCCGATCACGATCGCCACCGCGAGCAGCGCGTAGGTGACCGCGAACGTGCGATCGAAGATGCGCAGCGACACCGCGCGGATCTCGCCGGGGGTGGCTATCGCAAGGCGGTCGGCGCCGGGCAAGCCCTCCTCGATGCGCGTGCGCATCTGCGCCACGCCGACGCCCGGGGCGAGCCACAATGCGGCGTCGGTGGCCGCGGCATCGCCGCTTTGCGCGACGTAGGTCGTGCGCTCGATCACGATCGCGCCTTGCTGGCGCGCGTAGTCGCGCCACACACCGGCGACGACGAACGGCCGCATCGACCCCGCGATCGGCAGCGAAACACGCGAGCCTGGTTGCCATCGCATGAGGTCGGCGACGGCCTCGCTGATCCATGCCGGAGGCGGATCGCCCGGTTGCGGCGCGTAAGTGTCGCCGACCAGCGGAAGCGCCGATCCGGGATCGCCGCCCGCCAGGTCGCGCGCGAGCAGCGTGACGCGCGGCTGCGCCGGATCCAGCAGCACGCTTTGCGCGCGCAGGAACGCTATGTTCGCGATCCCGGGCATGGCGCGCAGCGCGTCCTGCTCGTGCGGCGCGAGATACGCGCTGTCCCCCGCGGTGCCGGCTCGCACGTACATGTCGGCCGGCAACACGCGCAGCAGCCAGTCGTCGAGCGACTGGCGGAACGAGGCGACCATGATCGCCATCGACACCATGAGCGAGACGCTGGCGACGATGGTGGCGAGGCTCACGCCCGATTGCCCCGGCGAGCCGCGCAGCTGGGCCAGCGCGAGCGCACCGGCGAATGCGCGCGGCCGCGGGACCCGGCGAAGGACAATCGCCGCCACGCGCGGCAGGAGCAGCAGCGTGCCGACGAGCAGAAGGGCGATCGCCGCGTAGCCTGCGACCGGCAGGCCCGCGACAGGCGGCAGCGCGGTCATCGCAGTCCCGGCCGCGAGCAGCGCGAGGCCTGGCACGGGCGAGCGCAGGCGCGCGAAGGCCTCCTGCTCGTCGCCGGCCTTGAGCGCGGCGGCGGGACTCGCGCGCGCGGCCTCGCGCGCCGGCACGTAGCTGCCGAGCGCGGCTACCGCGACGCCCAGGATGCCGAACGCGATGGCGGCCGCCGGGTCGGGGACGAGCTGCGGCGCGATGCCTCGGAAGTAGCCGGCGCCCAAGTCGGCGCCGATCACGTGCAGCACCGCGTACGCGACACCGTAGCCCGCGGCGAGCCCGAGGATCGATCCGGCGATGCCGACCAGCGCGCCTTCGGCGACGAGCCACGTCGCCAGCGCGCCGCGAGTCATGCCGAGGGTGCGCAGCAGGGCGATCTGGGGCCTGCGCCGCACGACCGAAAGGGCTTGCGTGGCGAACACGAGCAAGCCCCCGGTGAAGAGCGCGACGAGCGCGAGCACGTTGAGGTTCACGCGGTAGGCGCGCGACATGCGCATTGTCACGGCGGTGTTGTCCGCCGGCTGCGCGACCGCCACACCGGCGGGCAACAGGCGCGCGATGCGATCGCGCACGACCTCGAGCTGCGCGCCCGGACGCACGCGAAGGTCGATGCGCGAGAGCGTTCCGCCGCGCGCGAAGACGTCCTGCGCCGCCGCGATGTCCATCACCGCGAAGCGCTCGCCGGCACCGGCTTCGGCGGCGCCCGCGATGACCAGCGCCACGGCACGCAAGCCGGACTGCAGCATCAGCGTCCCGCCCGTGCGAAGCGCAAGATGCGCCGCCGCCGCGGGCGTGAGGAACACGTTGTCCGGGCGCAGGAGATCGAGCGGGTCGCTCGCGCCGCCGACGAGCGCGGGCGTCACCGCGGCGGCGCGAAAGGCGTCCACGCCGTAGATGCGCAGCGCGTCGTCGCGGCCGTCGACGCGAGCGTCGACTTCTACGACGGGGCTCGCGACTGCGATGTCCGGATCGCGCGCGAGCAGCGGGTACACGCGCTCGTCGAAGCCGCCGCGGGGCCCGCGCACTTCGAGGTCGGCCTGGCCCGCGAGCGTCCTCATCGCCCCGGTGAACTCGCCGACGGCGGAAGCGTTGACCAGCGCTACCGCAAAACCGAGCGCGACGCCGAGCGCGATCGCCGCCACCGACAACGCGAGACGCCCTCGATAGCGGCCGAGGGCGCCGCCGAGCACTGCGTGAGCGACGGCCGTCATGCGACTTCTTCGAGACCCGCGACGGTGAGGGCAAGCACCCGATCGGCCACGGCGGCGGCCGTGCGCGAATGCGTGACGAGCAGCCCGCACGCGCCTTCGCCGTGAACGCGGTGGCGCAGGAGCTCGATCACGCCGGCCGCGGTGGACGGGTCGAGGTTGCCGGTCGGCTCGTCGGCCAGCACGATCGCGGGCCGGTGCGCGAGCGCGCGCGCGATCGCGGTGCGCTGCAGCTCGCCGCCGGAAAGCTCGCGCGGCATGCTGCCGGCACGGTCGCCGAGTCCCACCGCGCCGAGCATCGCGGTGACGCGCGCGTCGACGTCGGCGCGGCCCCATTCGAGGAGCTCGAGCGGGAGCGCGACGTTCTGCGCGACGGTGAGATAGGGCAGCACGTGGAACGCCTGGAACACGAAGCCCACGTGCTTGCGGCGAAACCGGGTGAGCTCGTCGTCGGACATCGTCGCGAGGTCCTGTCCCGCGACGGCGATAGTGCCGGCGTCGGGTCGGTCGAGGCCCGCGACCAGGTTGAGGAGGGTCGACTTGCCGACGCCGGACTCGCCGAGGATGGCGACGAGCTCGCCTGGCGCGACGTCGAGGCAGACCCGGTCGAGCAGGGTGCGCGGCCGGGGCCCCGCGAAAGTCTTCGTGACGTTGCCGAGTTGGATCAATCGAGACGCTAACGACCCGCGCGCGTCACGCCGGCCAGCGCCGCCGCGTAATCGGCTTCGAGCTTGGCAGGGGAGTCCGCTTCGATGTGCAGGTCCTTCACGAGGCCGTCCGAGATGCCGTAGACCCAGCCGTGCAGCGTGAGCGGCTGGCCTCGCCGCCACGCGTCCTGCACGATCGTCGTGCGCGCGACGTGATGCGCCTGCTCGATGACGTTGAGCTCGCACAGGCGGTCGACCACCGCGTCCTCGTCGGGCAGGGTCGCGAGGAATGCGGCGTGGCGGTCGGCGACGTCCTGCACGTGGCGAAGCCAGTTGTCGATCAACCCGAGCGGCTTCGCCTGCCTGGCCGCGCGTACGCCGCCGCAGCCATAGTGTCCGACCACGATCACGTGCTCGACGTGCAGCACGTCCACGGCGAACTGAAGGACGGACAGACAGTTGAGATCGGTGTGCACGACGACGTTGGCGACGTTGCGGTGGACGAAGAGGTCGCCGGGAAGGAGGTTGACGATCTCGTTCGCCGGCACGCGGCTGTCGGAGCATCCGATCCACAGGTACTTGGGGCTCTGCTGCGCGGCCAGGCGCTGGAAGAAGTCGGGCTTGGCGGCGCGGAGGTCGTGCGACCAGCGCCGGTTGCGTTCCAGAAGATGTTCGAGCGAGGACATAGCGCGGGTGGGTGGAAGCGTTCGCGACAGATGATACCGGGGCGGCGCCAGCCGTTTCGCCGGGCGCAGGCGGAGCGATTAAATGTCTTTTAAAACAACGTATTAAAGGTCATCAACCGCGCCGATCGCGCGCATCCGAATTAACAATTGGCATTGCGGGCACCTCACGCCTATCTTGCCTGCATGAGTTCGAGCAAGGAGTTGCCAATGCAAGCCGTCAACACGTTGAAGCTTTATGAAGTGGGACGCCGCGGCAGGCCCGTCGCGACGATCGAGCCCGGCGACCTCGCCGACCCTGCGGCCAAGCCGCGCACGCTGCGCCAGCGTATTGCCAAGCTGTGGTCCGATTTCGTGGGCATCGTGGAAGAATCGCGGCGGCTCGAGGCGAGCCTGCGCCGCAAGTATCCCTACCTCAGCGAGTAGGCAGCGCTCAGAAGAGCGAAAGCAGCAACCCCGCCGCGCCGCACGCGGCAATGACGGGGATCACGCCGAGCTTCGTGCGGAACAGCGCGAGCGCGGCCAGCACGAAGATCACGACGGCCGCTGCGTCGATGTTCGACACCGGCGCCGCGGGGTCGAATCCGCGCGGCCAGAACACGTGCCACGCGAAGAACGCGGCGAGGTTCACGATCACGCCGACCACCGCCGCCGTAATGGCGGTGAGCGGCGCCGTGAATACCGGTTGCCCGTGCGTCGTCTCGATCACCGGTCCGCCCGCGAGGATGAAGAGGAACGAGGGCAGGAAGGTGAACAACGTTGCCACCGTGGCCGCGGCTGTCCCCGCGAGCGGCAGCCACGCGGGCCCGAAGATCGCCTTGCCCCAGCCGCCGACGAAGCCGACGAACGCCACCACCATGATGAGCGGGCCCGGCGTGCTCTCGCCGAGCGCGAGGCCGTCGATCATCTGCGGCGCGGTGAGCCACTGGTAGTTCTCGACCGCGCCCTGGTAGACATACGGCAGGACGGCGTACGCGCCGCCGAACGTCAGCAGCGCCGCCTTGGTGAAGAACCAGCCCATCTGCGCGAGCACGGACGTCCACCCGAACGCGAGCGCGAGGCCGCCGAGGCAGGCGCCCCACACCGCGAGGAAGACGGCGATCACGAACACGACGCGGCGCATGCGCCATTGCGCGTGCGGCGGCGTGGGCGTGTCGTCGTCGATGATCGCGGGCGCGTGTGCGTCCTGCTTGACCGTGCGCGACGCGCCGAGCTTGAAGCCGCGGGGCGCCACGCGGCCGCCGATCGCGCCGGCCACGCCCGCCGCGATTACGATGAACGGGAACGGCACGGCCCAGCCGAAGATCGCGGCAAAGGCGAGCGCGGTGACCACCCACAGCACGGGATGCTTCAGCGTGCGCGACCCGATGCGCCACGCCGCGTGCAGGACGAGCGCGACGACGGCGGGCTTCACGCCGTGGAGGATTCCCGCCACGGCGGCGACGTGGCCGTAGGCCATATAAAGCCACGAAAGCGCGACGAGGATCGCGAGCGACGGCAGCACGAACAGGGCGCCCGCGACGATGCCGCCCCATGTGCGATGCATGAGCCACCCGATGTAGGTTGCAAGCTGCTGGGCTTCCGGGCCAGGCAGCACCATGCAGTAGTTGAGCGCGTGCAGGAACCGGCCTTCGGAGATCCAGCGCCGCTCGTCGACAAGCTCGCGATGCATGATCGCGATCTGGCCGGCCGGCCCGCCGAAGCTTATGAACCCCAGGTGCAGCCAGTAGCGGAAGGCTTCGGCGCGCGTCGGGGTGCGCGGCGCGGCGCTCAGATCAGTCCTTCGAGCGGCTGCACGTCCACGGTCTCCCCGGCGGCGACGTTGCCGGTGGCGGCCGAAAGCACGATGAAGCAGTTGGCCTGCGACATCGACGACAGGATGCCCGAGCCCTGGTCGCCGGTCGTGCGCACCTCGAAGCCGCCGCCCACCGACGGCGTGAGGATGCCGCGCTGGAATTCGGTGCGTCCCGGCAACTTGCGAATCGGCGCCGCGAGCGTGGCCTTGAACGTCGGCATCGGCGCGATGTCTTGGCGGCCTTGCAACACGAGCAGCGCGTCGCGGACGAACTCGTAGAAGGTCACCATCACCGCCACCGGATTGCCGGGCAGGCCGAAGAAATGCGCGCCGCCGATCTTGCCGTAGGCGAGCGGGCGGCCCGGCTTCATCGCGATCTTCCAGAACAGCACTTCGCCGAGTTTCCCCAGCAGCGGCTTCACGAAGTCGGCATCGCCGACCGACACGCCGCCGGAGGTGATGACCACGTCGGCGTTCGCGGCGGCGGTCGCGAAGGCACGCTCCAGCGCGTCGGGCACGTCCGGGATCACGCCCATGTCCACGGTGTCGCAGTTGAGGCGCGTGAGCATGCCGTGCAGCGTGTAGCGGTTGCTGTCGTAGATCTCGCCTTTCGCGAGCGGGGTGCCGACCGCGCGCAGCTCGTCGCCGGTCGAGAAGAACGCGACGCGAAGCCGGCGGTACACCGTCACCTCGTTGATGCCGAGCGAGGCGATCATGCCAAGTTCAGCGGGTCGCACGGGCTGGCCGCGGCGGAATACGAGCTGCCCTTGCTTCAGGTCCTCGCCCGCGAAGCGGCGGTTCTGTCCCGCCTTCGTCACCGCGCCTGCCGCGATGCGCACGCCGCCCGGTATTTCGGTGGCGCGCTCCTGCATGACGACGGTATCGGCGCCGGCGGGCATCACCCCGCCCGTGAAGATGCGCACCGCCTGCCCGGGGCCGATCGCGCCCCGGTGCGGCTTGCCTGCGAAGGAGTCGCCGACGCGCGCGAGCTCCGTGTCTCGCTCGGACGCGAGGTCGGCGAAGCGTACGGCCCAGCCGTCCATGGCGGAATTGTCGTGGCCGGGCACGGCGATGGGCGACACCAGATCCTCGGCGAGCACGCGGTCGAGGGCCGCGCGCACGTGCACGCGCTCCGTGGCGCTGACGGGCGTCAGGAACTGGCGGATCAGCTCGCGCGCACGGTCGACCGCCATCGAATTGGGATCGTAGTCGTCGGCGCAGGAGATCTCACGCAGGGTCGGCGTAGCGGTCATGGCTGACTTTCGGGGCGTCGAAACGCGATTTTAGTGCGAGCGCCGGGCGTTCCAGCGCGTGCCACGAAACCGCCGCCACGACCAATCCGAGCGGAAGCGAGAGCGCGAACAGCGCCATGGGCTCGAGCGCGGGCAAGCGCTGCATGAGCGTCTGCTGCAGCGGGAACGAATAGACGTACAGGCCGTAGGAATAGTCGCCGGTGCGGTTGAACAGCGGCCATTGCAAGCGCGGGTGATAGGCCGCCGCGAGCACGAGGTAGGCGAGCAGCGGCGCGAAAAGGGTCCCCCGCGGCCACCCTCCGGGATTCAACGCCACGAGTGCGAGCGCGACGGCGGCCGCCGGCAGCGAGACCGGGATCACGTCTCGCCATGCGTACGCGAGCGACCCGAGGCCGAACAGCAGCGCGAGCTCGCGCACGACCGCATCGTTGGGGGCGAGCGGAAACCACTCCGGACGCAGCGCGAAGAGCGCGATCATCGCGAGCACGGCGGCGAGCCACCACGCGCGGCGCGTCAGCAGACCGACGGCGCCCGCGGCGAGCAGTCCGACGTACAGGCGAAGCTCGATCGGCAGCGTCCACAGCGAGCCGTTGACATCGTGCGGAAACGGGTTGGTCGGAAACGAGCCCGGCAGCCGGTAGACGATCTGCCAACCGAGCGCGACGCGCCACGCGTAGTCGATCGTCTGCGCATCGGCGAGGAACGTGGACCACGCGAGCGTGCTCGAAGCGCCGGCGAGCAAGATGGTGACGAGCGTGGCGGCGACCAGCGCCGGATAGATGCGCAGCACCCGCGCGGCCGCGAAGGGCACGATGGCGCGGCGCGAGAGCCAGCTCCGGGTGACGAGGAAGCCGGAGATGACGAAGAAGATCTTCACGCCCAGCGCGCCGAAGTTGAGCTCGTGCGCGATTCGCCACAGCGGCTCCTGCGTCCAGCGCCCGGTGAGCGCGAAGCTGTGGAAGAGCACGACGCACGCCGCCGCGAAGAGGCGGATCAGCTGGAAATTGTTGTCGCGGCCGTGCGCGAGGTTGGAAAGGCGCGGCGTCATGGCCGCCCCGTCACGATTCGCGAGGCACGGGAGCGGCAGCCGCGGCGAGCTCGTCTTTGGTGTTGATGTTGCGGAACGCCGTCTCGCAGTCGTCGAAATGCACCGGCGCGACGGCGAGCGTGGCGTACCACGCGTCGATCTTGCGGCCGCCTTCGGCGAGGAACGCGGCGAGGTGCGGCAACACCGCGCGGTCGACGAGCGCGAACACGGGGTGCGGCTGCTCGAACGTGTAGGCGACCGCGAGCTGCGCGCCGGCGCGCTCGAGCCCCTCGCCGAGGCGCGCCACGAGGTCGAGGGGCAGGAACGGCGAGTCGCAAGGCGAGGTCGCCACGAAAGGTGTCGCCGCGCGCGCGAGACCGGCGTGCAGGCCGGCGAGCGGCCCGGCGAAGCCGCCGACCTCGTCGGGGACCACCGGGTAGCCGAACGCCTCGTAGCGCCCCTGGTTCTGGTTCGCGTTGACGATCACCGCGCTCACCTGCGGCGCAAGGCGCGCGAGCACGTGCGCGATCATCGGCTTGCCGTCGAGCGGCACGAGCCCCTTGTCGATGCCGCCCATGCGCCGCCCCATGCCGCCGGCGAGGACGAGACCGGTGACTTCGAGCGCGTTCACTGCGGCGTATCCGCCAATGGCGGAAGCCAGCTCACGTGCTCCTCGTAGAATGCGTGCACGGACGGCGCACGGTCGACGGGATCGTCGAACGCGGCAAGCGTGACGTGCGTTTCGCCGGGCCACTTCGCCGATTCGAAGAAGAGCTTGGTGCCGCACCTGCGGCAGAAGCGGCGGAAGGTCTGCGGCGACGATTCGTGCGTCGCGATCTGCTCGGCGCCCTGCGTGATGCGCACCTGCGACGACGGGAACCCCGCCCAGGTGACGAACGCCGCGCCGTGGGCGCGCCGGCAGCTCTCGCAGTGGCAGTGAGCGACGAAGCGGGAGGGAAATCGGGCCACGAACCTCACCGCGCCACAATGACAGCGCCCGCCCGCAGCCGCCGCGCTCATCGCACGAACCGCTGCGCGCCCGTGAAGAGCAGGTAGTGCTTGTTCATCGCGCGGCCGATCATCGTCAGGCCGACCTTCTGCGCGATCTCGTAGCCCATCTGCGTGAGGCCCGAGCGCGACACGAGGAACGGAATGCCCATCTGCGCGGCCTTGATCACCATCTCCGACGTGAGGCGGCCCGTCGTGTAGAAGATCTTGTCGCCGCCGTCGAGGCGATCGAGCCACATGCGGCCGGCGATCGCGTCCACGGCGTTGTGGCGGCCGACGTCCTCGACGAACATGAGGATGGCCGCGCCCGCGGGATCGTTGCTCGCGAGCGCGCAGCCGTGCACTGCACCGGCCTGCTTGTAGATGGTCTCGTGCAGACGCACGCGGTCGAGGAGGTCGTAGAGCGTGTCCTGCGCAAGCGTCGCGCCCTCGGGAAGCTTGACGCTGTCGATCTCGTCCATGAGGTCGCCGAACACCGTGCCCTGCCCGCAGCCCGTCGTCTTCGTGCGCCTCGCGGTCTTGGCCTCGAGGTCGGCGAGGCCGTGGCGCGTCTTGATCGCGCACGCGTTGCACTCCCAGTCGACCTGCACCGAGACGATGTCCTCGATCGAGCGCACGAGCCGCTGGTTGCGCAGGTAGCCGATGGCGAGCGCCTCGGGCGCGCCCCCGAGCGTCATCAGCGTGAGAAGCTCCTGCTTGTCGACGTAGATCGTGAGCGGATGCTCGCCCGCCACGGGAACCTCGCGGACGTCGCCGTTCTCGTCGATCGAGGCGACGTTGAACGTCGCGGGGCGCGCGGCGTCGGTGAGGACCGGACGGTACGGCGTGTTGGGGGCGTTCACCTACCCACCGATATAGGACATTTCCACCTTCGGCGCGCGCGCGGTCTGCGCCGTGCGGATCTCCGAGTAGCGATCCTCGCGCTGGCGCCAGATCGCGGCGATCACCCGCCGCAGGTGGTCCTCGTCGCCGCCGCCGCGGATGATCTCGCGCAGGTCGAATCCGTCGTTCGCGAACAGGCACGTATAGAGCTGGCCCTCGGTGGAAAGCCGCGCGCGCGTGCAGTCGCGGCAGAACGCCTGCGTCACCGACGCGATGACGCCGATCTCGCCGCTGCCGTCCGCATACGTCCAGCGCTCCGCCACCTCGCCGCGGTAATGCGGGTCGGCGCAGACGAGCGGCATCTGCGCGTGGATCATCGCCACCACGTCGCGCGCCGGGACGACCTCGTCCATGCGCCAGCCGTTGGTGGCGCCGACGTCCATGTACTCGATGAAGCGCACGACGTGGCCCGTGCCGCGGAAGCGGCGTGCCATGGGCACGATGGAGCCTTCGTTCGTTCCTCGCTTGACCACCATGTTGATCTTCAGCGGCGCGAGGCCCGCGTCGGCGGCGGCGTCGATGCCCTCGAGCACCTTGCCGACCGGGAAGTCCACGTCGTTCATGGCGCGGAACGTCGCGTCGTCGAGCGAATCGAGGCTCACGGTGACGCGCGACAGCCCGGCCGCCTTGAGCTCGCGCGCCTTGCGCGCGAGAAGCGCGCCGTTGGTGGTGAGCGTGATGTCCAGATCGTCGGAGATTCCGCGCAGCATCTCGACCAGCCGCTCGATATTCCTTCGAAGCAGCGGCTCGCCGCCGGTCAGGCGCAGCTTGCGCACGCCCAAGCCCACGAAGACGCGCGCCACGCGAGTGATCTCCTCGAAGGTGAGGAGCGCATCGTGCGGCAGGAACGGATAATCGCGGCCGAAGACGTCCTTCGGCATGCAGTAGACGCAGCGGAAGTTGCAGCGGTCGGTCACCGAGATGCGCAGGTCGGACAGCGGCCGCTGCCGCGCGTCGAGCACGGGCCCGGGCGCAACGGGTGCGCGCGCCGCGTCGCGCACGAAAGCGGCCAGCGCCTCCTCGCGGCCCTGCGCGCGCACGTCGGTCAGCGGAATGAAAGTGGCCATGGCGCTGTCTACTCGATGGTTCATGGTAGCAGACCCCTCTTGCATCCGGCTGCCGGTGTATGATCGGCCCGCCTTGAGCGCGAAGACCATGCTGCCCGTGTACTTTTGCGTCGACGTCGTGATGGAGCGCGTCGCGCTGCGCAACCGTTGGGCGAGTGAGCAATGGCAGCCTCGCGCGGTGCTTGGCAGAGGCGAGGGCCGGGCCGTGCCGGGGGCCGCGGAATGCACGCTCGACACCCACGAGCGCACATTGTGGCGCTTTCCCGGCATGGCGATCGAGCTTCATCCCTCGGAGGCCGAAGGGTACTTTCTGAACCTCACGTCCGAGACCCCGGTCGTGTTCGTGATGTGGCGCTCGGCTGAGGACGACGTGCCGCCGGCGGCGCGGCCGGTGCTCGTCACGCTGAGCTACAACGAAGCGGCGCGCTTCATGGACGGCGGCGAGCGCGTCGACCCCGTGGCGATCGAGGCGCCGATCCGCGCCTGGCTCGCCGACTTCGTGTCGGCGCACTACAAGCCGGAGCCGAAGAAGAAGGTGAAGCGCAACGACCCGTTCGCCGAAGACGACCGGCCCGAGCGGCCGAGGCGCCCGTAATGAGCGAGGATTCGCGCGACCGCCTGACGCTTTCACGCTGGTCGCGGCGCAAGCTCGAGGCGGCGCGCGCGAAGGGGCAGCCGCCGCCTGTGTCCCCGCCCCCCGCTGCGGCGGCGCCGGCCGCGCCCGTCGCGCCGACGCCGGCGCCCACGGCCGAGGCGGAGGCCCTCCCGCCCGTGGAGTCGCTGACGATCGACTCCGACTTCTCCGCGTTCCTCTCGCCCAAGGTCGACGAGGCCGTCAAGCGCGCCGCGCTGCGCAAGCTCTTCAGCGATCCGCGCTTCAACGTCATGGACGGCCTCGACATCTACATCGACGACTACACGAAGGCCGATCCGCTTCCCGAAGACGTGATTGCCAAGCTCGCGGACGTCTACAAGACGCTGACGGAGGAAATACCCGCCGACCCCGCGCCGTCGCAGGATTCCGCGTGCGCAGCCGAAGCCGATCCGGCGGCGGCGCCCGAGACCGCGAAGCCGGACGACGTCATTCCGGACACGCAAGCATGAGCGCTGCGGACAAGACGCTGCTCGTCTGCAACTGCAACCGCACCATGCCGCTCGACGGCGCGTCGCTCGCGCGCGCGCTCGACACCGCGGCGCCGATCAAGGTCCACTCGATGATGTGCCAGCGCGAGCTCGCGCAGTTCGCAGCGGGCGCGCAGGGCGATCTCGTGGTCGCCTGCACGCAGGAGCAGCGGCTCCTGGGCGAAGTCGCGGAGGAGGGCGGGCGCGCGCAGGAGATCCGCTTCGTCAACATCCGGGAGACGGCCGGATGGTCGCGCGAGGCGAAGTCGGCCACGCCCAAGATCGCGGCGCTCATCGCGATGGCGGCGCTGCCCGATCCCGAGCCCGTGCCGAGCGTGTCGTACCGGTCGTCGGGTCAGCTCCTCATCGCGGGACCGCTCGACGCGGCGCTGTTCTGGGCGGACGCGCTGCACGAGCGCATGGCCGTCACGGTGCTCGCGACCGGGCGCGCGATCGGCAACGCGCTGCCGGCCGAGCGCGTGTATCCCCTGTACTCGGGGCGCCTCACCGCCCTCAGCGGCTGGCTCGGCGCGTTCGAGGCGGCATGGTCGCAGGACAACCCCATCGACCTCGACCTTTGCACCCGCTGCAACGCCTGCCTGCGCGCGTGCCCGGAGCAGGCGATCGACGAGAGCTACCAGATCGACCTCGACCGCTGCAAGAGCCACCGCGCGTGCGTCGCGGCCTGCGGTCCGGTCGGCGCGATCGACTTCGAGCGCAAGGACAAGGCTCGCTCGGAGAAGTTCGACCTGGTCCTCGACCTCCACGCGCGTGCGTGGTTCGCGCAGCATCAGGCGCCGCAGGGCTACTTCCGTCCCGGCGCCGACCCCGTTGCGCAAGCGAAGGCGGTCGCCGAGCTCGCCGAGCTTCGCGGCGAGTTCGAGAAGCCGAAGTTCTTCAAGCTCAAGGAATCGCTGTGCGCGCACAGCCGGTCGCGCATCGAGGGCTGCAGCAAATGCATCGACGTGTGCTCGGCGCTCGCCATCCGGCCGGCCGGCGACCGCATTGCCGTCGAGGCGCATCTTTGCGTCGGCTGCGGCGCGTGCACGACGGTATGCCCGTCCGGGGCGCTCACCTTCGCCTACCCTTCGGTACCCGACCTCGCGGCGCGCCTCAAGGTGCTGCTCGCAACCTATGAGCGCGCGGGCGGGCGCGACGCGTGTCTGCTCTTCCACGCCGGGGACGGCCGCGAGGCCATCGCCCGCCTCGCCCGCCGCGGCGACGGATTGCCGGCGCGCGTGATCCCGATCGAGATCCATCACGTGGCGTCGGTGGGCCTCGACGTGTGGCTCGCGGCGCTCGCGTGGGGCGCGTCGCAGGTCGCGGTGCTCGCGACCGGCAGCGAGGCGCCGCAATATCGCGAGGCGCTCGCCTTCCAGATGCGGCTTGCCGATATTATCGCGGGCGCGTTCGGCTATCAGGGCGAGCACTTCAAAGTTGTCGACGCCGACGCCCTTGGGACGCTCGCGCAGTGGCCTCCCGCGCTGGCGCCGCGCGTTTGCGCGACCTTTGCGGCCACACCCGAGAAACGCACGACGGCATGGCTCGCGATCGAGCATCTCGCCGCCCACGCGCCCACGCCGCAGCGTGCGATTCCGCTTCCGGGCGGCGCGCCGTTCGGGGGCATCGAGATCAACCGCGATACGTGCACGATGTGCCTCGCCTGCGTCGGCTCGTGTCCCGAGGCGGCCATCGCCGACAACGCCGAGCGCCCGCAGGTGCGCTTCATCGAAGCGAACTGCGTGCAGTGCGGCATCTGCGCGGCGACGTGTCCAGAGCATGCGATAAGCCTCGTGCCGCGCCTCGACGCGACGCCGCAAGCGCGTGCGCCGCGCGTGCTCAACGAGGCGGCCATCGTCAACTGCATCCGCTGCGGCAAGCCTCTCGGCACGCAGAAGATGATCGACGCGATGCTCGCCAAGCTCGCGACGCATTCGATGTTCGCCGAGCCGGGAGCGCTCGACCGGCTGCGCATGTGCGCCGACTGCCGCGTGGTCGACCTCGTCCGCACCGAGAAGAGCGTGGATATCCGCAATCTATGAACGCAGAGCCGCCCAGACCCGCGAGCGTGGCGGCCCTCCATGCGCCCGAGGACCAGGCGCGGGCGGAACTCTACGCAGTGCTCGGGCGCCTGTTCTCGGCCGCGCCCGACGCGCCCGTCCTGGCGGCGCTCGGGGCGTCGGACACCTGGCCCGACGACGAGGGCAACCCGCTTGCCGGCGCCTGGAACCGCCTCGTGCTCGCGAGCCGCGGCATGGACGCCGAGGCCGCCGAGCAGGAATACACAGACCTTTTCATCGGTGTGGGCAAAGCGGAGTGCAACCTGCACGCGTCGTATTGGAAGCCGGAGGCGTCGCCGCGACCGCTGGTCGCCGTTCGCGACGAGCTGGCGGCGCTCGGCCTGGGCCGGAGGGCGGGCGCGACGGTGTACGAGGATCACTTGGGCGCGCTTTGCGAAGCGATGCGCATGCTCGTGGCCGGAACCGACGAACGCGCGCCGGCGCCGCTTGTCACACAGAAGCGATTTTTCGAGCGGTTCCTGGACGGCTGGACTGCGGAATGTTGCGATGCAATAACGCAATCGCCGGTTGCAAACTACTACCGGCGCGTTGCAGAATTCACTGGTTTGTACCTGGCGCTCGAACGTGACTCGTTCGCCATGGATTGAGGCCGCGAGACAGGCGGTCCCGCACAACGAATAAAACGATCGTCACGACGCATCGCCCTGGAGGTTTCGAATGAGCACAACGTCGCAGCGCAGTGCGCAAGCGTCGACACCGACGCGCGCCCCTTCCGCCGATTTCTCCCGCCGCCGCTTCCTCCTCGCCCTCGGCGCTGGCGGCGCGGGTGCCGCGGCCGCCGCCGCGCCGATCGCCGCCCAGGCGACCGATACCGCGCCCGAATCGCAGGCGGCACAGGGCTACCGCGAGACCGATCACGTGCGCACCTACTATGCGACCGCGAGACTGTAGAGGGAGACCGCCATGCTGCTGACACGCAAATCCGACAGCGCGCCCGCCGGCGGTCCGCGCCTGCGCAGGTTCGCGGGAGCCCGACTCTCGACGATGGACCGGCGCATGTTCCTCAAGCGGTCCGGCATTGCCGCCGGCGCGGGAGCGTTCGCAAGCCAGTTGCCGTACGGCACCATCGCACCCGCGGCCGCGGACGGCGACAAGAAGGTCGAGCAGAAGCGCACGGTATGTACGCACTGCTCGGTCGGCTGCGCCGTGGACGCGACCGTCGAGAACGGCGTGTGGACGCGGCAGAACCCGGTGTTCGAATCGCCGATCAACCTCGGCGCGCATTGCGCCAAGGGCGCTTCGGTGCGCGAGCACGGCGTCATCGAGCACTCGCATCGGCTGAAGACGCCGATGAAGCTCGTGGGCGGCAAGTGGCAGCGCATCTCCTGGGACCAGGCCATCAACGAGGTCGGCGACAAGCTGCTCGCCATCCGCAAGGACGCGGGCCCGGACGCGGTGTTCTGGGTCGGCAGCTCCAAGCACAACAACGAGCAGTCGTACCTCCTGCGCAAGTTCGTGTCCTTCTTCGGGACCAACAATTGCGACCACCAGGCGCGGATCTGCCACTCGACGACGGTCGCCGGCGTAGCCAACACCTGGGGCTACGGCGCGATGACCAACTCGTACAACGACATGCAGAACACGAAGTGCGCGATGTACATCGGCAGCAACGCGGCCGAGGCGCACCCGGTGTCGATGCTGCACATGCTGCATGCCAAGGAAACCGGCGCGAAGATGATCGTGGTCGATCCGCGCTTCACGCGCACCGCGGCCAAGGCGGACGAGTACGTGCGCATCCGCTCGGGCACCGACATCCCGTTCCTGTTCGGGATGCTCTATCACGTCTTCAAGAACGGCTGGGAAGACCAGCAGTACATCAACGACCGCGTCTACGGCATGGACAAAGTCAAGGCCGACGTGATGGCCAAATGGACGCCGGACAAGGTCGAGGAAGTGTGCGGCGTGCCTGAGGCGGAGGTGTACAAGGTCGCCGAGATGATGGCGAAGAACCGGCCGTCCACCGTCGTGTGGTGCATGGGCCAGACGCAGCACACCATCGGCAACGCGATCGTGCGTGCCTCATGCATCCTGCAACTCGCGCTGGGCAACGTCGGCGTCTCGGGCGGCGGCACCAACATCTTCCGCGGTCACGACAACGTGCAGGGCGCGACCGACGTCGGCCCGAATCCGGATTCGCTGCCGGGCTACTACGGCCTCGCAACCGGTTCGTGGAAGTTCTGGGCGGGCGTGTGGGGCGTCGACTACGAATGGATCAAGAAGCAGTACGCCTCGCAGGAGCTGATGGAAAAGCCAGGGACTACGGTGTCGCGCTGGATCGACGCGGTCATGTATCCCAACGATGTGGTCGACCAGGGGCCCAACGTGCGGGCGATGGTGTACTGGGGCCACGCGCCCAACAGCCAGACGCGCGGCAAGGACATGATCGAGGCGATGAAGAAGCTCGACCTCATGGTCGTGATCGATCCGTATCCTTCGGCCACCGCCGCGATGTGCGCGATGGTGCGCAAGGACGGCGTGTACCTGTTGCCGGCCTGCACGCAGTTCGAGACGTCGGGATCGGTGACGGCGTCGAACCGATCGCTGCAATGGCGCGAGAAGGTGATCGAGCCACTGTTCGAATCGAAGCCCGACCACACGCTCATGACGAAGTTCGCCGAGAAGTTCGGCTTCAAGAACGAGCTCGTCAAGAACTACGAGGTGAAGAAGGACAAGGATGGCTGGGACGAGCCCACGCCTGAATCGATCCTCAAAGAGATCAACCGGGGCACGTGGACGATCGGCTACACGGGCCAGTCGCCGGAGCGGCTCAAGCTGCACATGCAGAACATGTCCACCTTCGACGTGAAGACGCTTCGTGCGAAGGGCGGCCCCTGCGACGGCGATTACTACGGCCTGCCGTGGCCCTGCTACGGCACGGCGGAGTTGAAGCACCCGGGCTCGCCCAACCTTTACCAAACCTCGCGGCATGTCATGGACGGCGGCGGCTGCTTCCGCGCGAACTTCGGCGTGGAGCGCGACGGCGTGTCGCTGCTTGCCGCCGACGGCTCGTATCCGAAGGGCGGGGACCTGACCACCGGCTACCCCGAGTTCGACCACGTGCTCCTCAAGAAGCTCGGCTGGTGGGACGAGCTGACGGACGCCGAGAAAAAGGCCGCCGAGGGCAAGAACTGGAAGACCGACACTTCCGGCGGCATCCAGCGCGTGGTTTTGAAGAACCACGGCTGCCATCCCTTCGGCAACGCGAAGGCGCGGGCGGTCGTGTGGAACTTCCCCGACGGCATTCCGCAGCACCGTGAGCCCCTGTACTCGCCGCGGCCGGACATGGTCGCGAAATACCCGACGCACGACGACAAGAAGACGTTCTGGCGGCTGCCGACGCAGTACAAGAGCATCCAGCAGAAGAACGTCGAGGACAAGGTCGCGGAGAAGTTCCCGCTGGTCCTCACGTCCGGTCGTCTCGTCGAGTACGAGGGCGGCGGCGACGAAACCCGGTCCAACCCCTGGCTCGCCGAGTTGCAGCAGGAGAACTTCATCGAGATCAACCCGAAGGACGCCAACAACCGCGGCATCCAGGACGGCGAGTACGTGTGGGTTCAGTCGCCCACCGGTGCGCAGATCACGGTGAAGGCGCAAGTCACCGAGCGGGTCGCGCCGGGGACCACGTTCATCCCGTTCCATTTCGCCGGCTGGTGGATGGGCAAGGACATGCTCGAGTTCTATCCCGAGGGCTCGGCGCCCATCGTTCGCGCCGAGGCGGTCAACACCAACACGACCTACGGGTACGACTCGGTGACGATGATGCAGGAAACCAAGACTACGTTGTGCCAAGTGGCGAAGAAGGCCTAAGGAGGAATGATCATGGCCCGTATGAAATTCCTCTGCGATGCCGAGCGCTGCATCGAGTGCAACGGCTGCGTGACCGCGTGCAAGCAGGAGAACAACGTTCCGTGGGGCGTCAACCGCCGCCGCGTGGTGACGGTCAACGACGGCGTGCCTGGGGAACGGTCGATCTCGGTCGCCTGCATGCACTGCTCGGACGCGCCGTGCATGGCGGTATGCCCGGTCGACTGCTTCTACCGTAGCGAAGAAGGCGTGGTCCTGCACGACAAGGACCTGTGCATCGGATGCGGCTACTGCTTCTATGCGTGCCCGTTCGGCGCGCCGCAGTTCCCGCAGCAGGGCGCCTTCGGCGTGCGCGGCAAGATGGACAAATGCACGTTCTGCGCGGGCGGCCCGGAGAAGGACAACTCGGAGGCCGAGTTCGTCAAGTACGGCCGCAATCGCCTGGCCGAAGGCAGGCTGCCGGCCTGCGCCGAGATGTGCTCGACCAAGGCGCTGCTCGCAGGCGACGGCGACGTCATTTCCGAGATCTACCGGCAGCGCGTCACGGTGCGCGGCAAGGGCAGCGATGTGTGGGGCTGGGGCACGGCCTACGGACGTCCGGAAACGCAGAAGGCACCGGGCGCTGCGCCGGCGCCTGCCGCACCCACGGGAGGCAAATCGTGATCGCCCGCGTGACGGATTGGATTTCCCTCCGCGCTGCGCGCTTCGGATCTCGTTCGCGCTCGGGAGCGGCCCCTCTCGCTCACTGGGCTGCCATCGCGTGCGGCGCGATGGCGGCGCTCATGATCGCGGGCTGCGGGGAGCGTCCGCAGGTCATCGAGTACAAGCAGGGCAAGTATCAGGGCAAGCCCGACGAGCCGCCCTACGCCGCCGCGCCGTTCAACGGCGACCAGGCGAAGTGGGAGCGCGAGATCCGCAACCGGACGCAGAGCCAGAACGAGTACAGGCGAATCGGCTCGTAAGTGGAGGTCGCGATGCGCATCCCAGGACACGCCGCGCTGCGGTGGATGGCGGCGATCGCCTGCGCGATCGGCTTCGCCGCCGCCGCTGCGCAATCCCCCGCGGTCTCGCCGAAAGAAGCGAAGGAGGCGAATCAGCAGGCTGCGCAGCAGACCGCGCAGCCGCTCAACAACCAGCCCGTCTGGTCGGAGGTGCGCTCCGGACAGCCGCAATACACGAGCATCCCGGGACGGGAGACCAATGTCCTCATCCAGCCGCAGGGCCAGACCTGGCGCGCCGCGCGCGTGCCGCTCGCGACGACGGGCGGGTTCCTGTTCGCCGCCGCGCTGATCGTGCTCGCCGTGTTCTACGTCTGGCGCGGGCCCATCACGGTGCGCGGGCCGCCGTCCGGCCACCTGATCGAGCGTTTCACGCTCGTCGAGCGCACGGTGCACTGGTCGGTGGCCATCGCGTTCACGACGCTCGCCGTCACCGGGCTCGTCATCACGTTCGGCAAGGCCGTCCTGCTGCCGCTGATCGGCTATACGCTGTTCTCCTGGCTCGCTATCCTCGCCAAGAACCTGCACAACTTCGTGGGCCCGCTGCTCGTCGTGCTGCTGCCGGTGATGATCGTGATGTTCGTGCACGAGAACATCTTCCGTTCGTACGACTGGAACTGGCTCAAGAAGGGCGGCGGCATGCTGACCGGCGAGCACGTGCCCTCCGGCAAGGCCAATGCAGGCCAGAAGGTCCTGTTCTGGATCATGGTCGTGCTATGTGGCTTGACCCTCGTCGTCACCGGACTCATTCTCGATTTCCCGAACTTCAACCAGGTGCGCGCGACCATGCAGGCCGCGAACGTCGTGCACATGATCGCGGGGATGATCGCGATCATCCTGCTGTCGGGCCACATCTATCTGGGCACGATCGGCATGCGCGGCGCGCTCGACGCGATGCGCACCGGATACGTCGACGAGACGTGGGCGCGCGAGCATCACGAATACTGGTACAACGAAGTGAAGTCGGGCAAGGCGAAGGGCGAGGGGGCGCCGACGGGCGGCATGCCGGCGGCGCGCAACGGGTAGCGAGCAACGAGGAGGTAGAATAAGCGATGAAGACGATTCGCGCATTGGCCGCTTTTGCGTTGGTGGTTGGAAGCTTCGGATTCGCGCTGGCGAAGTTGCCGTCCGCGCCGCCGTTGACGGACGCGCAGAAGGAGGAAGCGAAGGCGAAGGCCGCGGCTGCGGCAGCACTCGCCGCGCAGCAGCAGGCCGCTGCAGAGGATCGCGTCGCGGCGCGTTACTTCGCGGATATGAAAGCCAAGGGCAAGCAGGCCGCGCCGCCGCAGATGGCGCCTGCGACACCCCCGGCCCCCGCGAAGGCTGCGCCCGCGAAAAAATAAAGACGCTCAGGGATGAAAATGCGAAATGCGAAGAGGCCGCGATGCGGCCTCTCTTTTTTGCGATCCAGGCGCTTCTCTGACCGTCCGCGGAGGGTCACGCACTCCGCGATATTCCGGCCGCTTAGCCGCCGGACGAATCCCGCCGTGGTTTCAGGCCTGCATTTGGCGGATAGTCGATCGGCGGCGCGTCGCGAGGCCTCGTGGTCGTAGTGCTTCCGAGCGGAATCACACCCGCCCTTTCTGTCGGTGTCAGCTGCCGTCGCGTTCGTTTCGGCCACGCGGTGTAGAGGACGAATGCAACGAGCGCCAACACTGCGAGCAACAGCAGAATGTAAATGGTCGACATGGGATGGGCTACGCTGATTTCCGTTCTTGATTATTGGAAAGCGATGATACGGAAGCTGGAGCCTTGCCTCGCCGCCGGCCGTGCATCCACCGATTGGGACCTCACGCGGTTGAGCGAGGAGGGACAAATCCTCGCGCCTTTGGGCTAGGACAGTCAACTCCCCGCTTGCGGTCGCTGCGATGGCTGCAAGACAATGCATCCCGAAGACCGCTCCCTCCGGAAGATTGAGGATCGAAGAGCCATGCGCGCCTCCTGTGTCGGAAGGCTTTACAGGTGAATCGTTCCGTCTTGCAAGAGACATTCGTAGCGCACAACAAAGCCTTTATATAACAGGCATTTATCGATCAATTGCTGTGCCGGCGCGCTTATTGCTAAAGAGCGGGGGTATGGTGCGTGCAGGCGTGCTGCTGCGAACGAGGATCCGAAAGGGTGATATGAGCAAACTGCTCTCGAAATGCCGTGTTCTCGCATGCGCGGCGGTCGGCGGGCTCTTCCTGACGTTCAGTGGCGCCTCCTCGGCAGCCGCGTTTCAGGTCAATTTCGATCCGTCGGTCGACTTGATCGGGTCCGCGGTGCTCGATCTCACCGCGCCCTGCCTCGCGCATGACAACGACTACAACACGCTCAAGGAGCTGGCGGGACTTGCGCTTGGCGGTTGCGTCGTGAGTCTGGAGTTCGCGAGCGTGAGTACGACGGGCCCGGATGGACACTTCACCGACTACGTCGCCGAGTTGCCTTTCGTTCTGTTTTCCGAGCTCCTGATCGTCGATCACCAACTCGCCGGAATCACAACTTTGATTCCGATCCGGCTCGAGCCGGTGGGCGGGGACAGCGTTTCCAGCCTGGCGTTGGCCAGCGGCCTCGGGTTCAATCACGACGACTGCGATGCGACGCTGTCCTTCACTGTCTCCGGCGGCGTCACGTTCACGGGCTGCGGGCCGAACGGACCGCTGTCACCGTTCCGTGGAACGATCACATCTATCACCCAAGTACCGGAGCCCGGCACGCTTTCGCTGCTCGGCGGAGCCTTGTTGGCCGGTTGGTGGGTGCGCCGGCGCCGTACCAAGGCCTGAAGCCGGGCTGAGAGGCCGGCCTTACGCGGTCACCGCGGGTTCCTTGGGGGGTTCCAGGACGCGCTGGACGGTTTCGTCGAGCGTAGCCAGTTGTGCGGCAGCCCAGGTGTCCTGGTAAGTTCCCTCGCCTAGCGCGCGCCGCAAGTCCTCGTCGCGCCGCCTCCATGCCGATTCCTCGAGTGGCGAGCGGGGGAGCAGAGAAGCCTGCCGGATCGCCGCGGTCGCTGCATGAACGCTCGCTGCCGCCTCGATCAGGCCTTCCCGGCGCAGGACCTCGCCGTAGTCCTCGAGGCAATCCACCATCTCCGCGTTCATCGCGAAGCTGCGAAATGCCTGCAGGGCCTCCTTCATGTGCTGCTTCGCAGACGCAAGCTCGCCGCCCGCCGCCTCGGTCTTGCCGAGTCGCCACTGCGCGATCGCACCCCCGCGCTTGTCCTGCGCGCCACGGCATATGGCCTCGCAGCGCGCGTAGCGGGCGCGCGCCGCGGCAAGCTCTCCGGCCTGTAGCGCGAGGTCGCCGAGGCCGCGTTCGCAATCGCTTTCGAGCTCCTGGTGTTTGAGCGACTTCGCGATCGCGAGTCCCTGCTCGAGGTAGCTTTTCGCGCTCGCGAGATCGTTGAGGTGGATGCAGATCTCACCCAGGTGATGAAGCCCGATGCCTTCGCCGATCGGCTCCTTCAACTTGCGGAAGATCGCAAGCGCGTCCTCCGCGTCTTCGCGCGCCTTGGCCGCGTCGCCTTCGGTGAGGTGGATGCCGGCCAGCATCGCAAGGCCCGCCGCCACCTCGCGCGGGTGATCGAGCCGCCGTCTGATCTCGACACATTCGCGCAGCATCGCCTTGGCCTCGATATAGTCGCCCTGGTTTGTCGCCAGGACACCGCCGACGTATAGCGCGAAGGCACGCGGGACGTCCGGAGCCTCGATGGCAGGTAGCTTGAGCGCAGCACGCACGATATCGCGGCCCTCAGCCGAGTAGCCGCGCAAGGTCCAGAAGCGCATGAGGGCGACCACGAACTTGACCGCGATCACGGTATCGACGTGGCCGGCCAGGGCGAGCGAAATCGCCGCGCGCATGTTGTCGAGCTCCGTCTCGAGTCGACGCGTCCAGTCCGCCTGGTCGGCCCCTTGGAGCCGGTCACGCGCCGTCTTCGCTAGCGTGAGGAAATACTCGCAGTGGCGCCCGGCGGTCGACTCGAACTCGCCGCTCGCCTGCAGCCGCTCGCGCGAGAATTCGCGAATGGTTTCGAGCATGCCGTAGCGCGACTCCTCCTCGCTGTGCTCGATCAGCACGAGCGATTTCTCGACAAGCGAGGTCACGAGGTCGACGATATCCCACGGGCTGAGCGGGTCGACCCCGGCCACTTCCTCCGCGGCCGCCAGGTCGAATCCGCCGGAGAACGTCGAGAGGCGGTCGAGCAACCGCGACTCGTCCGGTTGCAGGAGATCGTAGGACCATTGCACGAGCGCGCGCAACGTCTGTTGCCGCTCGAGCGCGACGCGGCTGCCCCCGGTGAGCAGCTTGAAGCGGTCCTTGAGGCGCAGGTTGATGTCGTCGATGGACATCGAGCGAAGCCGTGCCGCGGCGAGCTCCAGCGCAAGCGGTATGCCTTCGAGCCGCGAGACGACCTCCGAGACCGCGGCCGCATTGCGCGCCGTCACCGTGAAATCCGGCTTGAGCAGGCGCGCGCGTTCGGCGAAAAGGACGACGGCGTCCGAGCGAAGGAGCGACTGGAGGCCCGCCTCGCGATCCGGCACCGCCAGCGGCAAGACGGGATAAGCCTGCTCGCCGGGGATGCGCAGCGTCTCCCGCGTCGTGGCAATGATGCGCACGTCCGGTGCCGATCTCAGCAAGGCATTCGCGAGGTTGGCGCAAGCGCTAACGAGGTGCTCGCAGTTATCGATGATGAAGAGGGCCTTGTGGCTCTTTACGTGGCCGCAGACGACTTGGAGGATCGGCTTGCCCGGCTCCTCGTGAAGGTTCAGCACCTGGGCCGCCACGCCGGGAACGAGCGCGGGATCTTGGATGGGCGCGAGGTCCAGGAACCACACGCCGTCGGGAAAGCGATCAAGCGAGTCCGCGGCGATCTGCAGCGACAGGCGCGTCTTGCCGTGCCCGCCCATCCCGAGCAGCGTGAGAAGACGCGCGCCGCCGAGAAGCTTCTTGGCTTCGTCGAGCTCCCGCTCGCGACCGATGAAGGAGGTAACCTGCTGCGGCAGATTGTTCGGCGTCGCCTCGAGCGAGCGCAGCGCCGGAAACGCCGGCCGCAGCTGCGGATGCAAGACCTGGTACAGCGACTCCGCGGCGCCTAGGTCGCGCAACCGCACCGCGCCGAGGTCGCGCAGTGCGTAGTCCTCGGGAAGGCGTTTGCAGACGTCGTCGAACAGTGCCTGGGACACCAGCACCTGACCGCCGTGCGCCGCGGCCTCGATGCGCGCAGCGCGATTCACCGGTGCGCCGAAAACGTCGCCGTCCCGCCGCTCGATCAAGCCTGTGTTGAGACCGCAGCGCACCTTGAGGGTTAGGCCGGAGGTGGCCTCGGAGTCGGCAAGGGCGAGTTGGATCGCCACCGCGGCGCGAAGCGCGTCGACGGCGTCGGTGAACACCGCGTACATGCCGTCGCCGATCATCTTGATCACGGTGCCGCGATGGCCCTCGACGGCTGCGCGCGCGAGCGCATCATGCGCAGTCAGCGCACGCGACATCACCGCTCCGTTCTGTTCCCACAAGCGCGTGCTGCCCTCAATGTCGGTGAACATGATGGTCGCGGTTTCCAGCGCTTCCAAACTCATTGCCTCCGGTCGAGAGCCTAAGGATCGACACTGTACGCCCATGTCTTCCCATGCCCAACCCGAAGCTTCACCCCAAGGCGATCCCGCACTTTCCGGGGCCCCCTCGAATCGACCGGCAGGGGAACTTCGCGCTATAATGGAACGTTTCGCGGAGAGTTGGCCGAGTGGTCGAAGGCGCCTGACTCGAAATCAGGTATAGGGCAACCTATCGGGGGTTCGAATCCCTCACTCTCCGCCATTCACACGGTGCAGTCTTGAGACATGGCTTACGGACTGTACTAAGACATGGGCGATCATTCGATCGTTGACTGCCGCCCTCGCGTCAAGTTCCGCATCTGATACGCCGAGCACGACTCCGGCGCCGCAGGCGATGCACAGCTCCTGCGACAAATCTCGCGCTAGCACGGGGGGCCTCGGTTTAGCCTAGAATTGGCGCCCTGATGATCGTGGACGTGCCCAGCTCGCAGAGGGCAAGACGGTGATTTCGCGAAGTCTCGGCACTGCGGGGCGATGGAGCCTTGACAACATCGCCCTACCCATCCTTGGGATCGGTGCGGCGTTTCTGCACGTCTACACCGCCGTTACGGCGTTCAATCTGGCGAGCGAGTCGGTTTGGGCGTGGGCGGCGGTGCTCGCGGCGTGGGTTGCACCGCCGATCGCGCAGATCGCCGTCGCCTATTACTCCTGGCGGGCAACCGGGTCGATGGTGAACGGGTACTCGTTTTGGCTGCTCGCGTGGATGGGGTGGCTTGTCGGCGTGTTCTTCCTCACGACCGTGGCTCGGCGATTCAACGTTCCCGCGGGATGATCCTGTTGCATGGCGTAGAGTTGATCCGTTGTCTCCCCTGGACGGCCCCGGCCACCGTCAACTGGCCACTGGGGGGCATCTCATCTGACGACCACGCGAATCTCCGCCCGCGACGGGCGCATCTTCGTACGTTGCTCAGCGATTCGCTCGGCCAGTATTTCTATAGCGACGATCCGTCCGAAATTGCGTTGCTCGACGCGGGTGCGCCGATTTCAGGCTGGGCAAGAACCGGCGACTCTTTCGATGTCGCTATCAGTACGGCCAGCAATCCCCTGGTCGATGCTGTCTACCTGATTGCCCAACAAATCCTGTAGCTTCGTGGACCACGTCCACCCTGTTGCCGCCTTGCGCACGTCGCGCCCCCTGCGGCGTCCATGGCAGTATTCGACCCTACGGACCCGCCGCCGCGGCGGTTCGATGGAGTCGAAAGGGAGAAGAACGTGTCCGCCTGGCCCTGGTTCGTGCCCCCGCTTGCGCTTGCGCTTCTCGCCCTGGCTGCGGCGCTGGGCGTCGGTGCGGTGCTGGCCGTGGTGTGCGGTGTCGGACTCATCGCTGCCGTCATCGCCTCGGTTCATCATGCCGAGGTGATCGCGCATCGCGTTGGCGAGCCCTTCGGCACCCTCGTGCTCGCGCTCGCGGTCACCGTGATCGAAGCCTCGCTCGTGCTGTCGATGATGCTGGCCGGCGGCGCAGAGATGGCGACGCTTCCGCGCGACACGATATACGCGGCGGTGATGATCATATGCAACGGCGTGGTCGGCCTGTGCCTCCTCGTCGGTGGCCTGGTTCATCGCGAGCAGGTCTTTCGCGCCGAGGGCGCCGGCGCCGGGCTCGGCGCGCTCATCGTGATGTCGTCGCTCACGCTCGTCCTTCCGGTGTTCACGCGAACCACCGCGCCCGGAACCTACAGCCTGATACAGCTCGACTTCCTTGCCGTCACCTGCGTGGTGCTGTGGTCGATCTTCGTGTTCATCCAGACGGTCAGGCATCGGGACTACTTTCTTCCCGTCGCCAACAAATCCAATCCGGAGGAGCACGCCAGTCCGCCGACCACCCGGCAGGCGTTCCTGAGCTTCGGGCTGCTTCTCGTATCGCTGGTCGCCGTCGTCGGGCTCGCCAAGATGCTCTCGCCGACGATCGAGTCCCTCGTCGTGGCCGCCGGCGCGCCGAAGTCCGTCGTCGGCATCGCGATCGCCATGATCGTGCTGCTTCCGGAGACCTGGGCGGCGGTGCGAGCCGCCGCGGCGGACCGGCTCCAGACGAGCATCAACCTCGCGATCGGCTCGGCGCTCGCGAGCATCGGACTCACGATCCCGGTGGTCGTCGCCGCCGTGATCGCGCTCGACCTGCCGCTGGTCCTGGGGCTGGACCCGAAGGACCTCGTGCTGCTCGCGGTAACGTTCCTAGTGAGCTCCGTTACGCTGGGCAGCGGACGAACTCACATGATGCAGGGGGCGGTGCTGCTCGTGCTCTTCGCGTCGTTCCTCGTCCTTTCCGTGGTTCCGTGAGTTCCTAGCGCACCGAGTCGAGCAGCGAGGCGCTTCGCCGCAGCACGTCGTCGTGCGCGGCACGGTTGCCGGCGACCGACTCGCGCGTCTTGCCGGGGTCATCGAAGTCGTGCGTCGCGCCCTGGTAGAGCGTGACCTGGATGAGA